>DCAK01000065.1:19719-28436 GCA_002311925.1 Planctomycetes bacterium UBA1135 | reverse complement strand
TGGACGAGGTCAAGGCCAAGAGTGGACAGATTCTGGAGCGCATCCGCGAATGGGATCCGGCCGCGGCCGACCTGCGGCTGGATGTGGTCATGGACCAGTCGCGCATCGTGCGGGGGTCGCTCGACAGCCTGCGCAACAGCGCCTTGCTAGGAGCGGCGCTCGTGGCCCTGGTGGTGCTGTTGTTCCTGGGGAGTTTGCGGACCGGGATGGTGATTTTGGTGGCGTTGCCGATTTCAGTGATGGGGGCCATCGCGGGGCTGTTCTTCACCGGCCACACCCTCAACGCCATGACTCTTGGCGGGCTCGCGCTGGCGGTGGGAATCCTGGTGGACCAGGCGGTGGTTGTGACCGAGAACGTGGTCCGGCACCTGGGGATGGGCAAACCCAGGGCCCAGGCGGTGATGGACGGGGCCGGCGAGGTGGCGCTTCCCATCCTGGTGAGCACCCTAACCTTCCTGGTGGTCTTCCTGCCCGTCATCTTCCTGACCGGCATGGCGGGATTCCTGTTCACACCGCTGGCCGCCGCCGTCGCCTTCGCCACGGTCATTTCCTACCTGGTGGCCATGACCCTCATCCCGGTGGCCGGCCGCAAGCTGTTTCCCTCCGTCGCCGCCGACGCCCCCACCCCAGCCTGGATTCGAGCCTACGAGGGGGTGGTGGCCTGGACCCTGCGGCGGCCGGTTTCGGTGGTGGTGGCCGGAGCCCTGGCCCTGGCGCTGGCGGTCTTCGGCGGCCTCGGCCTGGGCCGCGAACTCTTCCCCCGTCCCGATTCCGGGCAGCTGACCATCCTGATGAGGGCGCCGGTGGGAACCCGCCTTGAGCGGACCGAGGAAATGGTCGCCCGGGTCGAAAACGCCGTCATGACGGAAATCGGGCGCCCCGACCCCGCCGAAGAGGATTCCGGGTCCTCGCTGGCCCTTCTCCTTTCCAACATCGGCGTCCTCTACGACTGGCCGGCCGCCTACACCCCCAACACCGGGCCCATGGACGCCTTCCTCCTGCTTCAGCTCAAGGAGGACCGGGATTTCAGTTCCGAGGAAATCGCCGCCCGCCTGCGGAAGGTCCTTCCCGAGGCCGTCCCCGAGGCGGACTTCGCCTTCGACACAGGCGGCATCCTGACCTCGGCCCTGAACTTCGGCCTGCCCTCGCCGGTGGACGTCCAAATCCAGGGTTCGAAGCTCGAAATCCTCCACGAAATCGCCGGCGCCGTGGTTGAGGAGGCCCGCCAGGTGCCCGGGGCCGTGGATGTGAGGGTGGGTCAACCCGCCGACTATCCCGCCGTGCGGGTGGTGGTCGACCGAATCAAGGCGGCGTCGCTGGGCCTGACCCAGGAGGATGTCATCAAGAATCTGACCACGGCCCTGAATTCCTCGGTCAACTTTTCGCCGTCGTTCTGGATTGACCCTCGCAATTCCAACCATTACCTCATCGGGGCCCAATACCCCAAGGAGCTCATCCGCGACTTCAACACCTTGCTGGATGTTCCGGTCACGGCCAAGGTCGCGGAGGCTTCCGGAAAGGGCGGGTGGATTTCCGTCCCCCTCCGCAACCTGGTCACCCTGGAACGCACCACTTCCCCGGCGGTGATCAAGCACATCAACATCACCCGCACGGTGGATGTCTACGCCAACCTCGACCCGGCCATTCCCGGCGCCGACCTCGGGTCGGTGGTGAGGGCACTGGAAGCCAGGCTCGCCGCCTCGCCCCGCTTGGGGGCGCTGATGGAACAGTACGAAAGCAAGGGTTACCGGGTGGAGGTCCGCGGCGAAGCCTCGGAGATGCGAGAAGTCTTCCGCCAGTTCGGCGGCGGGCTCGGCCTGGCCGCCATCTTGGTCTACCTGATTCTCGTCGCCCAATTTCGCTCCTTCCGGATTCCCTGGGTGGTGATGGGAGCGGTTCCGCTGGGGCTGGTGGGGGTGGTGACGGTGCTGGGTCTGACGGGCACCCCGCTCTCGATCCCCTCCTTCATGGGAATCCTCCTCATGGTGGGCATCGTGGTTCAATCCTCCATCCTCCTGGTGGATTTCGCCCTTTCCCGGCAACGGGAGGGCATCGACCGCGGGCAGGCCGCCCTGGATGCCGCCCGCACCCGGCTTCGCCCCATCCTGATGACCTCTCTCACCACTGCCCTGGCCCTGGTCCCCATGGCCATCGGCATGNNGGCATGGGCCGCGGCGGCGAGGCCAACGAGCCCCTCGCCCGGGCCATTCTCGGAGCCGTCATCGGCGGCGCCTTCCTCACCCTCCTCGTCGTCCCCGCCCTCTACACTCTGGTCGCCCCCCGCAAGGTCCCGGCCCTCGAAGCATGATTTCCTTCACCGGACTCCTCCTCGCGCTGGCGTTTCCCTGCCAGGACCCCCCACCCGTGCGGGTGACCACCCTCGCCCCCGAGCGCGGGCAGGCTTCCCGCACTCTCGTGGTTCCGGCCCGTCTCATGCCCCGGCGCGAGGCCGGAATCGTCGCCCGCGCCACCGGGACATTGTCCGAAGTCGCGGTGGAGGAGGGCGACCTTCTCAAGAAGGGCGACCTGGTGGCCCGCATCCATGCTCCGGAGGTGGGAGCGGCCCTCCAGCGGGCCGTGGCCGGTCTGGAACAGGCTCGGGCTGAGGCCTTTGCTGCGGATGGTCTGTTGGGGGTGGCCGCTGCCGAGCGGACCGCTGCGGCCGTGGCTTGGGAGAGGGTCCGCACCCTGCACGAGAAGGGTGCAGCTACCGACGCCGAGCGGGACGAGGCCCAGGCACGGTTCGCCACTGCCCGTGCGGTCGAGGGTGCTGCCACATTCGAATTCAAGGCGGCGACATCCCGGGTGACCTCGGCCGAGGCCGGAGTCCATGAGGCCGAGGTCCTGGCCGGCTACCTGGAAATCCGCTGTCCCTACGAGGCGGCGGTGGTGACCGCCCGGCGAGTCCACGCCGGTGCGATTGCCCGGGCCAACGAGACGGAGGTCGCGGTCCTGACCGTGGTCAATCCTCTCCGGGTCCGCTTCGAAATTTCCGAATCGGAAGCCCTTTGGGTGATGCAGGGAACCCCGCTCTCGCTCACTTTGGACGCCATTCCGGGCCGAACCTTCAACCCCACTGTTTCCAGGACCACCGGGGTTCTCAATGCCGGTTCCCAATCCATGTGGGTGGAGGCCGACATTTCCCGCCAGGAAATCCTCCTCCTTCCGGGGATGTTCGGCCGGGTTCGGGTCTCGATTTCCACCACCCCTGACGCCCTGCTCCTTCCTTCCAAGGTCATCCGCAGTGACCCTTCGGGAGCGATTTTCGTCTGGGTGGTGCGCGACAACCTCGCCGTCAAGATTCCCCTGGTTCTTGGGATGGATGACGGGGTCAGGTCGGAGATTCGGGAGGGTTTGTCGGCTGAAGATTCCGTCATCGCTTCGGGATTCTCCCGGCTTTCGGAGGGGGCCCCGGTCGTGGTTGCCCCGTGAGGTTTTCCTCCCTCGTCCTTCTCCTGGCGGGATGTTCGCTGGCTGATTCCGGCCCGCTTGAAAGTCCTTCCTGCTCCCTCCTGATCGGTGGATCTGGATTTTCCGCCCCCGGGGGTGCCTCGGATTTCGACGACCCCGGTTCTCCGCTCACCTTGGAATCGGCCCTGTCCCGGGCCAAGAGCGGGGCCCTGTCCGTCTTGTTGGCCGAATCCAGGGCCCAGGAAGCCCAAGGTCGAGCGGATGTCCTGGCCGCCTCCAAATATCCCAAGTTGCGGCTGGGCCTGGGTCGTTCGAACTACGAGGGCCTTGCCCAGGCCACCGATGGAGTTTTTCTGGATGTGAAACGGCGAAGCGCCGCTGCCGGACTGGGACTGATTCTGGCTTACCGTCCGGGAGAGGCGGTGTTCCGTTTCGCCGCGGCCTCCGCTCGGGCCCAAGCCGCCGAATCCCGAACCCAGGCGGCGCGTCTCCAGGTCCGTTTCGAAGTTGCCGCCACCTTCTTGAGTCTGCACGCCGCCGAGGGGGAAGTGACTTCCTCCCTGTCGGCGGTTGAACACGCCCAAGCCCTGGAAAACTGGGTCCGGGAACGGGTCGCCCAGGGCGCGGCCCTGGCTGCCGATGCCCGCCGCGCCGGAGCCTTCCGCGCCGAGGCCGAGAGCCGGCTGGCGGGGGCGATGGAGGACCGCATCAAGGCTTCGGTCGAGCTGGGTCGTCTTCTCCGCCTTCCCGGTCCCCATCCTCTCGCCATCCAGGCACCCGGCCCTCCTAGGGAGAGATTCCTCCTTCCATTGGGGGAGCAACTTTCACAAGCCGCGGCGGTGCGTCCTGACCTGGCCGCCGCCCGCAAGGAGGTCGCGGCCGCGGCCCATGCGACCGACGCCGAGACCTGGGGATGGCTTCTCCCGACTCTCGAACTGGAAGCTCTTCAGGGTGAATTCGGCCCCGGCTTCGACGACATGGAGGGCAGGACTCTATACGGGGGAACCGTGAGTTGGGACCTTGGTTTCGACAAGGCGGCTCGCGCCCGGACCGCCCTGGCGAAGGAAAGGTCGCGCAGTTTGGAATATCGTGCCCTTGCCGACGCCGTCGCAGCCGAGGTCGAAGCCGCCCGAGCCGCCGTCCTGGCTGGCGAGGTCATCTGGAAGGCCTCCGCCGAGGAGGAGGACGCGGCTCGGGCATCCCTCTCGGTGGCTGAGGACCGTTTTCAGGCGGGCGCAAGCTTGCTGGTGGAGGTTCTCGACGCCCAGCGGGCTCTTTCCGAGGCCAGGGTTCGCAATATTCGGGCCGAGGCTGGCCTCCACCTGGCGAGGGTGGCCCTGCGCATCTCCATGGGGAGTTGAAGTTTTCTAGAGAATTCTTCGCGGGGGAACCAACAGGTTGGCGGCGAGGAATCCGGTGACGAGGGCCGCGGCGGTGAGACCCACCTGGAAAAAGCTCTGAATTCCCGTCACCACATCCCCTTCGAAGATGTCGTGGATGGAAAGAAATCCCAGGACTCCGGGAACCAGGACCAGCATGCCGGGCAGTCGACCGATCATGGTGCCGTCTTCTCGGCGGCTGGAAGTGGCAGCANNCGATTCCGCCAGCGGGAGTAGAGGTTTCCCGATGTCCCCGCCACGAAGGCGCCGGCGAAGAGGGCTAGGTCGTGGCCCAGGAAGGATTCTCCGCCGCGCATGGTCCAGTAGGGGAGCAAAACCGCCAACACCACCCAGGGGAGTTCCCGACGAGGGGCCAGAAATAAGACTCCCAATGAAACTCCGGCCACGCAGAGGGCGGCGGTCTCGGTCCAGCCGGGGAGGCTGAGGATTTCCATTTCGGCCCCCACCCCGAAGATGCCCTCGGCGACCGTCCTTCCGATGGCCACGCCGAAACCAAGGAACAGGAGGTCGAGCCCGGCGTAGGCGGCCTTGGCGGTTCCCGAGACCAGGTGGCCCGTGGCCAATTCCGTCATGGCGATGGTGAGGGAAAACCCCGGTACCAGGATGACCAGGCCGGCCAGGGTGGCGATGTCGGCCGAACCTCCGAGGGGGGCCAGCGCGATGGCGGTGAAGGCCACCGCAGCCGATCCCAAGGGCTTGAGAAGTCGCCGCGAGGAGGCGTGGCCCCGGACCAGGAAGTGCGTCAGCCCCAGGACGGCCCCGCAAGCGGCGGCGAGCAGGATTTCCCCCATCCCTCCACCAAAGAAGCGGGCCGCCGCCCCGGCGGTCAGGAGAAAGGCCAGGAAAACCATGGGGGCGCCGTATTCGGGCGCCGCGTTCTCGATGGAATCGAGTTCCTTGGCGGCTTCTTCGGGGTCGCTTCCGGCGAGGACGCTTTCAAAAACCCGGTCCAGCCGACAGTACCGAGCCAGGTCGATTTCATTCCGCCGAATCGGTTCCAAGTGGGTTCCCTCGCTCCCTCCCGGACCGAAGGATGCGAAAAATGCCGTAGGAATGGAAAAAAACCGACCGTCCAGTTTCAGTTTCTTCGAAACCGCCACCAGGACATCTTCCAAGCGGTGGGCGGGGGCTCCGCAAAAATGCAGGGCGCGCCCCAGTTTCACCACCAGAGCGTGGCGGGCATCCTGGGAGGGGTGGGTGGCCATGGCGACGGGATTCTAGGCATGGCCGGGAGGGGGGGCCATGATGGGGGGATGACCCCGCGTGCCCCTTACCGCGAGCTCACCCCGGCCAGCCTCGGCGGGGGCATCGTGGTCGGCGCCCTCATGAACATGGGGATTTGCTACGCGGGGCTCCAAATCGGCTTCACCATCGTCGGAAGCACGGTGGCCGCCGTGCTCGGATTTGGGATCCTTCGTGGAATCCTGCGCAGAGGCAGCATCCTCGAAGTCAATATCTTTCAGACCGTGGCCAGCTCGGTGAACACCGTCAACGCTGGCGTCATCTTCACCATCCCGGTCCTCTTCCTTCTGGGTTTCCAGGACGACATCTCCTGGACCCCGCTCATTGCCGCCTCCATTGCGGGGTCTCTTCTCGGGGTGGTGATGATCATCCCCCTCCGCAAGCAGATTATCGAATTTGAAAGGCTGAGGTTCCCGGAAGGGGTGGCGGTGGCGACCATCCTGAAATCTCCGGGCGCGGGGGTCACCAAGTCCCTCCTTCTCATGACCGGGGTCGCCGTATCCGGAATCACAGCGGCCGCGGTTCACTTGGGCCAACTTCCCGAGACCTTCGACCTTGGAGCCGTCCTGGGGGTTCCCGCCGGCCTCCGCCTGGTCTTCGCCCTCTCCTTTCTGAGTTTGGGGGCCGGCTTTCTGGCCGGCCGAGGGGGCCTCGTCATTCTTTACGGAACCCTTCTCAACTTCTGGGTTCTCATTCCCGCCTGCGTCTTCCTGGGTTGGCTTCCTGAAGGTGGAGTGGTTTCCTCGCTCGCCTCGCTGGCCCATGGGGCCGAGGCGGGAGTCTTCTTCAGCAAATTCGCCCACTTCACCTCGCGGCATGTCGGCATAGGAATGATCCTGGGGGGAGCGGTCGCAGGCCTCGTGGTCGCCGCCCCGGCGCTGAAGGCCGCCCTGGCGAGCCTGCGGGAAGCTCCCGTGGGGGGGCGACGCGAAGAGGTGGGAATGGGAGTCATTCGGGCCGGATTCATCATCGGCATCCTTCTCCTGATTGTCGCCATTCGCTGGACGGCCCCTGATTCGGTGGGTTGGGGAAGGATTCTCGCCGTGACCGCGGTGGGCACCGGCTGGCTGTGGATCGCCGGGCTGGTCGTGGCCCAGACCACCGGCCGAACCGACTGGTCGCCTCTTTCCGGGCTGGCCCTCATCGCCATCGCCCTGATGATGTCCATCCTGGGAACGGGCCGCGAAACCATCGTCGCCTCGGTGACTGTCGGAGCCGCTATCTGCGTGGCCACCTCCATGTGCGCTGACATGATGGCCGACCTCAAGACGGGCTACCTGGTTGGAAGTCGGCCCTTGCGGCAGCAGGTCGCCCAGATTGCAACTTGCTGGATCGGACCCGCCATCGCGGTGGCGACTGTCAGCATCCTCTGGTCGGCCTACGCCTTCGGTCCGAACCAGGCGGGTGAGCTCCACGAACGGGCGGTGGAGGCGGGCCCGGCGGCGCTGGCTGCTTTTGAGCAGGCGGGGGGTTCCCAAACCAGCCTCCCCGAGGGCTACCCCACCTTGGGAGCTCCCCAGGCCGGGGCGTTGGAGGCCGCCATCAAGATCGTTCAATCGGGCGACGTCCCTCTCGGGAAATACGTGGCCGGCGCCGTCCTCGGCCTGGTGATATCCATTCTCGTTTCTCCCGGATTGGGGGTCATGGTGGGCTTGTCCCTCTACCTTCCCTTCATGTACATGATCATCTTCGGCCTGGGCGGGTTGATCAGCATCTTCCTGGGTCGCTGGAAGGGGGCACGCTGGGCGGAAGATTTCGGAGTTCCCGTTGCCGCGGGACTCATCGTCGGGGACGCCCTGGTGGGAGTCGGATTCGCCCTCTTCAAAGTGGCTTCCGCCCAAATCGGAGGCTGACGGATGCGCATACTCGGAAACCTGCTTCTCGTTCTAGGCACCTGCCTCGCGGCTGTGGGGGCGGCGGGCTTTGCCGATACCCCCGAATCCGGCGCCTGGCCGTTCTTCCTCGGGGGCCTCGCCCTCTGCCTGGCGGGGGCGCAATTTTCCCGCTTGGCCGGCAAGGATGCGGCGGGTCCAGCCCAACATCCGATTGCTGTGGTGGGAAGTTTGCGCAAGCGTTTGCGAACGATCGTGGAGTCGGTCGCCTTTTTGGACCAGACTCGGGATGAAATCGGTTCCGAGGAATTCTGTTCGCGCGTGGACGACCTGCTGAGGGGGGCCTTCTTCGAAATGGGTCTCCGGGTGGACGAATACCAGCGTCTCCTTGGCTTTTCCGATTACAGCCGAGTCTGGGAGGGGGTCGCCATCGGGGAACGCCTTCTCGCGCGGTCCTGGAGCATGGCCACCGACGGTCACTTCGCCGAAGCCCTCGAGGAAATCCCGCTTGCGAAGGAAGCCCTGGATCGGGCGCTGGGGAGACTCGAGTCTCTCGAATTGGGATAGAATTCATCCCACCTTTCCGAACCCTTCCCGTAGGAGTCGTGTCATGAGCTTTCCCCTGATTTCCATTCTTCTCTTCGCCGCCGCTCCTCTTTCCGCCCAGGGAGCGTTTCTGGGTGTTGAACTCGCCTCTTCTTCCCTGGAAATCGAGGGCGCCGTCATCGCCGGGGTGGAAAGCCCCTCCGCCGCTTCCATCATGGGTCTCCTTCCTGATGATGTCGTTTTTCAATTGGATGACTCGGAAATCTATTCCAACGAGGCCCTCCTT
>DCAK01000065.1:10245-19661 GCA_002311925.1 Planctomycetes bacterium UBA1135 | reverse complement strand
GATTGCCGGGAGAAATCGCCACATTGACCGTACTCCGCGGAGGCGCGGAAGTCGAAATCCTCGGAGTTCTTGGGCGCAGGCCTGGAGATTCTTCCGCATTCCATCCCCGGCCCGAGCTTCCCCCCTCCGGTTTTGCTTGGCCTTCCATGCCGAATTTCGATTGGCCCGCGATGCCGGAAATGCCGGACCTTCGGATTCCCAACCTGAAAATGCCCAAAATGCCGGAGATTGAATGGCCCGAAATGCCGGATTTTGAGTCTCTTTTCGGGGCCAAGGGGCCCGGGTTCCACTTTCAGCAGGTACCCGGCGGATTGGATGGAGCCAAGGTTCGAGTGACTTGGCCTGCGAATACGCCCGAAAGTAATCGGGAAAGGCTCATTGAAGAGGCCCGCGAGGACTACGGGGAAGGAGTAGAGGTGGAATTCATCGGTTCCGGGCACTCGATATCCATCCACCAAAGCCGTTCTTCTGGCCATCGGAAACCCGAAAAGAAAGAGGAAGAAGACATCTAAACCATTTCGAAATAAGGACTTGCCGCAATCCATCAGGATTGCGGCTCTTTTTTTTAGGAAATTGCTAAAGAGGGTCCGTCCACTCCCCGCAAAGGGTGTGGATGAAGGCACGCATCCCCCTCGCCGCCCTGCTGTTGGGCGCCGCCGCCGCTTCATGGAGCCCACTTCTGGCTTCAAGTACGCTGGAAGCCCTCGCATTGGATCGCCTTGTCGCCAACGCCGACCTCATCTGCGAAGTGGAGTTTCTGGAAAAGCGCTGCGTGATGCGGGAGGACGGGTCCATTGAAACGCGCTACCTTGTTTCCACCCTGATTCCCCTCAAGGGAATCCAATCTTCCATCCAGGAAATCCGCATGCCCGGCGGCGAAGTGGCCGACCGGGGAATGATTCTTCCCGGAATGCCTGAATTCCAGGTTGGTGAACGCCACATCCTCTTCCTCAGCTCGGTGAGTCCTGAAACAGGATGGAGAATGCCCATCGGAATGGAGTCCGGTTGCTTCCGGGTGGACCTCGCCAAGGACCAAGGAAGGGTTGCCATTCGGCCCTCCTTGCCGCAGGATGGAAGGGAGGGAAGGCCACGCTCCTACGACGGTTTCCTCGCCTTGGTTCAAGATGAAATTCAGAGATCCTGAAATCCCCGGGTACTCCACCGGACGCCGACCAGTCCTGGGCTTCGTCCTGGTTCTGGCCGTCTTCATTTTGGGGGCCGCCGGGGCAGAGGCCTTTGTTCGCATCAACCTCGGAGGTAAGACCCTCTTCTGGACCACCTCATC
This sequence comes from Planctomycetes bacterium UBA1135, assembly GCA_002311925.1. Taxonomy (GTDB): domain Bacteria; phylum Planctomycetota; class UBA1135; order UBA1135; family UBA1135; genus UBA1135. The sequence goes on along the minus strand of DCAK01000065.1, from coordinate 18,376 downwards.
CTTGAGTTGGCGCCTCAATCCGAGCTCCTTTTCTTCAGTCCCTGGAGAAGGCCTCGATGCTGCCGTAGAGCAGGGTTTCCAGGTTTGGGAAGACGTCGAGGGGAGCGGACTTTCCTTCCCTCGAGGAGCCGACACAACATCGGTGAACTGGAGCGACCACTCCTCCCGGTTGGTGATGGTCGACAACGGCAACTTGTCCGGTTTCTTTCCCCCCGGAAGCGGGGTGGTGGCCATCACCCCCATCGTCTACAGCACGGGAAGCGGCCAGATTCTGGATGCCGACATCCTTTTCAATGGGAGCGAGTCCTTCGCCACCGATGGCAGCGGCTCCTACGACATTCAGGACATTCTCACCCATGAGGTGGGTCACCTGGTTGGTCTGGACCACTCTCCAGTTCGTGGCGCCACCATGTGGCCCTGGGTCAGCCTCAACGAATGGCACCATGCTTCCCTGTCTGGGGATGAAATCATGGGCGCTGCAGCAGTTTCCCCGGTTGCCGGCCTCTCCGTCCTGTCAGGTTCCGTCAAGAAAGCTACAGGCCCGGCCGCCAAGGGTGCTCTGGTGAGTGTGATTCATCAGGCCACCGGACAACTGGCCGCCACAGCCGTGACCAATTCGAGCGGGTCCTGGACCGTGAAGGGCCTTCCTGACGGCGCCTATCTCATTTATGCCTCGCCCGTCGAGGGAAGCTTTTCGACTTCGGAGGGTCCTGCCTTCACCAGTAATTTCACCGTGGATACGGATTTCGGAACTGAGTTCTATGGCGGCGCTTCCAGCCCGATAGCTTTCACGGTCACCTCGGGTTCAACCACGTCTTGTGGTCAACTCAATGTACCGGCTGATTCCAGCCTCACGGATTCCAATACGAGTGCCTACAGGGTAAACCCGGGTAACCAGGTGCTGGTTCGCATTTTCGGCTCAGGATTCGGAAGTTCCGGGTCCGTGTCGGTGACTGAGATGGCTCCCCAACTCTCCGTCCTTGCCGTGAGCAACACTTCATCCCTCATCCAGGCCACAATCCAGGTTTCGGCTTCCTGCCCGGTGGGCCTCTACGACCTTTACATCCAGACTTCTTCTGGAGCCATCGAAGCCGCCACCGGGATTCTGGATGTGGTCCCACCCCCTCCCGTCGTGAATTCACTGAACCTGACCACGGGAGACTCCGCCGGTGGCACGCAGGTTCTCCTTTTTGGAACTGGACTGGACGCTTCCTCCTACGTTCTTTTCGGTGGAGTTGAGGCCCAGGTGGACGGAGTGGACTCTTCGGGCACCACCCTACAGGTGACCACACCTTCCATGGATCCAGGGCCTGCGGATGTCATGGTCAGGAATCCCAGTGGCCAATTCACAATTATCGAGGACGCCTTCACATTCGAGGCGGTGCCTCGCTTGACCTACTTGTTCCCCACTGCCGGACAAAACCAGGGAGGAACCGTGATCCTCGTTTCCGGCACGGGATTCGACCCCGGCATGACCGCGACCCTGGGCGGAAATGCCGCCGTGGTCGCTTTCGAAAGCTCCACTTTCGTCCGCATCTCAAGCCCCATGGGCTCTCTTGGAAGCAGCGACTTGGTGCTGGTCAATCCAGGCTCCTCCGGGGAGGTCATTACGGATGCATTCCAGTATGTGAACACTCTTGACCCCACCATCAACGATTTCACTCCCAAGGCGGGAGGACTTGGCGGCGGCACTCAGGTCTCCATGCTGGGCAACAATCTTTTGGACACCTTCCAGGTGAAATTCGGAGTTGACCCCCAGACAGGTGAAGGTGGCCAAACCGCCGGGGGAATCCAAATCCTCTCCAATTCAGAAGTCACCACCGTCACCGGTTCCAATCCCGCTCCGGGGAGCTACGGGGTCCTGGTTGAATTGCCCAACGGGCAGGGCGCCGTCGCCACTGCCACCTTCCAGTTTCAGGGAAGCGCCTCTTCCACGGCCGGCGGCGGCGGCTGCGGCGGGGGGATTCACGGGAATCCCGACCCGGTGGGCGATTTGCCGGCGTGGATTCTTCTTCTGGGGATTTTCCAACTGCTCCGGCGGCGCGCCCGGGCTTAGAATCCCTTCAATGGGAAGGAATAGCCTCGGCCTTGCCGGATTCCTGATTCTTGCGGCATCCTGCGGCGGACCTCCGGAACGAGAGGGCCCCCCGGTTCTCGTCGTGGGCATGGATGGTTTGGAGTGGTCGGTCATGGACCCCCTTCTTCGCCAAGGCCGCCTTCCCGCCTTTGCCGCCCTTATCGAACGGGGTGTGGCAGGAAGCATCCGGACGACCCAACCCACCTTTTCCCCCGTTCTGTGGACCACCATGGCCACGGGCGTGGGTCCCCTGGACCACGGCATTCACAATTTCTTCGAGGCATCGCTGAAGGGGCAGATCGTGAATCCCCGAAACCCCCTTCCCTATTCCTCCAATTGCAGAAAGGTTCCCGCACTCTGGAATCTCGCCGCCGAGGAGGGGATGGATTCTCTTTCCGTAGCATGGTGGGTTTCCTGGCCGGCCGAGGAAGTCCCCCGGGGGAGGATCGTGGCTTCCTACGCCGCCCAGGCCCAGGGAAACCTTCTTTGGAAGGCTGGTGTCTGGACCGAGGGCCTTCCCAGGCTGACCTGGCCCCCCGAGCTTGAAGCCGAAGTCCTGCCTCACCTCAAGCGGGGAGAACCCGCCGGCCCTCTTCGAGAGGAATACAACGAGGCCTTCGGTATCGTCCCCGGGAAGGAAGGCTGGGAGTTCCCAGCCGGCCGGGACGCATTCTTCCGTTTTTCCTTTCACGGCGACCGCACACATTACGCCGTGATGCGCGACCAACTCTCCCGTGAAATCGCCGATTTGAACATGGTCTACTTCGGTCTCGCCGATGTCGCCGGGCATTTCTTTTGGCGGTATCGGCAACCCGAGGCCTACCAGTACCCGGTGCCACCCGAACATGTCGACCGTCTTGGAGACCGCATCGAAAAGGCCTACGAAATCCTGGACGGATGGCTGGGAGGCCTTTTGGACGAGGTGGGGGAGGACTGCATGGTCATGGTGGTTTCAGACCATGGCATGCACGCTGCGAACCTGAAGAGCCCCCGGCATCCTCAATCCGGAGCCCACGAGGACGCTCCCGACGGGGTCCTCATCCTCGCCGGTCCGGGCGTCCGGAAGCTGGGGATCCTGGCCCCCCGCGATAGGCGGATGGGGTCCATTTTCGCGGTCGCTCCCACCATTCTGGATTGGTTGGGTTCCGGCCCCCCGGGATACATGGAGGGCGAACCCCTGCGGCGCTGGATGACCGACTCCTGGAAGGATTCGAATCCTGAAACCCGTGGACGTGACCATCGCCGGGGCTTCCGCAAAGCGACCCCTCCCATCACTCCCGGCGAGGACGCCAGCGCTTCCTTCCTGGACAGTATGCGCGAAATCGGTTATGTCGATTCGGAGGATTGACCATGTTCAGCCGCATCCTGCTCGCCACCGACTTTTCCGACGCCGCTCGGCCCTCCGTTGATTGGGCGGGGGGGCTGGCCGCCCTCGAGGGAGGAACCGTGGTCGTCGTCCATGCGCTGGAGCACGACCTAGTGGCCCATGCTCCGGATTTTTCCGGCTGGCTCGAGTCGGAGGACGTCGATCTGAGCAACTACAAGGACGAAATCAGGCGGGCGGCCGAGAAGGCCCTCCTGGAAATCGCCGAGCGTTTGAAGGCCAAGCAGGTGGAGGTGGAAACCCACCTTCTTGAGGGGCGCCGTCCTTCCGAAGTCCTGGCCCAGGCGGTCATCGACCTGAAATGCTCCGTCATGGTTCTCGCCACCCAGGGAAGGGGGGGCATGGCCCGTTGGCTCCTGGGTTCGACCGCCGAAAAGGTCATCCGCACTTCGCCATGCCCCGTCCTCATCGTTCACGACGGGGACTCCGCTCCGGGATAGGGGAAGGTATTCTGCGGGGCCCATGGCCCCCCGAGAGAATTCACCCCTTCGATCCCCCGTGGTCGCCTTCGACATCGAGGTCGCGGGACTGGAATGGGAAGAGGTCGACGAGGCCACCCGGCATTACCTCATGGCCCGGGCGAAAACGGAGGAGGACAAGGAGGCCGTTCCCCATCGCCTCGCCCTGGTCCGCGGGCTTGGAAGGGTGGTTGCCATCGGCATCTGGAACCTGGATGAAGACGCTGGAGGAGTGCTCGTCCATGGCCACGGCGGCGAGTGGGAGGAATTCGAGGCTCATCCCGGGGCCAAGGTCTTCCGGGGAAACGAACGGGAAATCCTGACTGAATTCTGGCGCCGGGCCGAAAAGTGGGGAACGGTCGTCACCTTCAACGGCCGGTCCTACGACGGACCCGTCCTGATGACCCGCTCCGCGATGCTGGATATTCCACCAAGCCGCAACTTGTGCGGCTACCGCTACTCCATCGCCAGGAGTGGCCATTGCGACCTCATGGATGTTCTCGGGTATTTCGGGGCTGCCCGGGANNCCGTTTCGGGGTGGAATCCCCCAAGGGGCGGATGGACGGTTCGATGGTGGGGGAGAGCGCCCGCCAAGGAAGGTACGACGAAATCGCCGAGTATTGCCTCCGCGACACCGTTGCCACCGCCGACCTCTTCCGTCACTTGCGCGGCACACTGATCCCTCTTCTCGACTGAACCAGCACCTCCACTCGTCGCCCGTAAACGGACCCGAAAGGTGATTGCCGCGCGAGCTTGTTTTCGAGAGGTCATGGACCGGCTGCTGCTGGTCCTCGGGGGAACCCTGTTCCTGCTCGCATTGGGAGCCGCCTACAGGGCGTCGGCTTCCGCGCAGGGGGCCCCCCTTTGGATTCCCCTCGCCATGGTTCCCTTGATGGTGGGCCATACCCTGCCCTATTTCCTCCCCGTCGCCTTGATGACGGCGGTTTCCCTGACCTACGGGAGGATGGTGGCCGAGGGGGAACATGTGGCCCTCCTGGCGGCCGGCTCTTCGCCCATGAGACTCCTGGCGCCGGCCTGGATGGCGGGAATCCTGGCCGCCTTGGTCAGCTTTCCTCTCCTTTCAGGGGTCCTCCCAGGTCTTTATTCGAAGACCAAGGATCTCCTTCACCGCACCCGTTTCGCCGCACTTGAAAATCCCGACCCGGGCTCCAGTGAAATCCACTACGAGGGACTTCACCTTTCATGGCAGGCCCGAGACGCGGGGGGGAGTTTTCGGGATGTCATCCTTTCCTTCGACGAGGGGAAGGACCCGCTTCTCGTTCGAGCGGAAAAGGCGGTTCTCACCGTGGAAGGCACCGACCTTCTCCTCTCCTTCGAGGGCATGCGTACCTCGACCTTGAGCTCCGATGGTGAAGAGTGGAAGGTGGAATCCGGCGGAACCGCCACATTGAAGGTCGACTTGGCCTCGCTCGCCGGACCGGATTTCGCCCGGTCGCCCCGGCCCAAGGATTTTTCGTCGGGTGAAATCCTCAAACGCCTGGATGCGGGAGAAGTTTCTGAACGTGAAAAACCCAAGTACCTTTTCACCTTCCACCAGAGATTCTCTCTCGCCGGAGCGTGCATTCCCCTCGCTCTTCTCGGGGCCCTGATGGGGCGGAGATGGGGCTCGGGGGGAGGCTCGAAGTCGGTCAGCGCAGTCCTGTTGTTCCTGCTCCTGGGCTTCTATCCCCTGGTTTGGCTCGGGGAAGCGCTGGTTCTCGGCGGGGGGTGGCACCCGGCCCTCGGGGCCTGGTTGCCGGTTTCGGTTTCGCTTCTCCTTCTCGGATTCCTGCAGGCGGGGGATCGATGATGCAGGCCCACGACCGCTACGTGTTCGGGAACTTCATTCGCCAGTGGATCACGCTCGGGCTCGGGCTTCTCGGTCTCCTTGCGGCCCTCGACCTCCTGACTTCCGCCGACGCCATCGTCGGAGCCGGCAGCGATGGCACCTCCACCGCCTGGTTGGCCGTCCGATGGGTCGCCTTGGAGGCCCCTTTTCTTCTCGTTCAGTTTTCTCCCTACATCACCCTTCTCGCCGCCCTGACCACCGTTCTTCAACTTCGCAAGGGCAGGGAGTGGTTGCCCGTGGTTGTGGCGGGGCGCTCCACCTTGCGGGCCCTGGCAGGTTTGTTCCTTGGCGCCGCCCTTGCTGCCGTCGGCACCGTCGCGGTGCGGGAAGCGGTCCTCCCTCGACTCCTTCCCCAGCGCGCCGCCGTCGAACAAAGACTCTTTCAGCACCAGGACTGGGTCCTTGAAGAGTTGTGGGCTCGTGGCAATGCCGGGGCTCTCCTCCAAGCGGACTCCTTTCACCCCAAAAAATCCCCGCCTCTCCTGGAGAGGGTGAGGGTTCTGCGTCGGTCGGCCTCCGGTGAGGATCTCACCTTCACTGCGCCCTCCGCCCATTGGGACGGAGAGGTGTGGATTCCAGGCGAGGGGGCATTGGGGGAAGATTCCTCGGGTGTTCTTCCCGGCTCCGGCTTCACTCCTCGCGACCTCATCCGCTCCGCCCTTGCACGATCCAGACCTCTCGACCTTCCCTCCAAGGATTTGCGCCTTCTCCTCGAGCGCGATTCCGGACATCGTCTTGCTCGGACCCTTCTCTGGGTGAATGGGCTTGCCCCCCTCGCTCATTGGGTTCTGCTTCTATTGGGACTCCCCTTCGTTCTCCGCTTCGAGAGAGGCAGCCCTCTGCAGGGCCTTCCAATAGGCCTCCTGCTCTGCGCCCTGTTCTTCGTCACTCAATTCCTGTTCCAGGATTTGGGCACGCGTGGAACCTTGGAACCCTGGATGGCGGCCGCCGGCCCCTTGCTCTTTTTCGGGAGCCTGGGCTTCCTGGCGATGGAACGCATGCCAACCTGACCGCCCGGTCCCGGGGAAGGGTCGAGGCAACCTTGGATTGGAGGAAACCCGCGGGTGGCGGCGTCAGAATGGAGCCGTCGTGAGGTTTCTCCCATTCCTTCTCCTGCTGGCCGGATGTTCCATTCCTCCCCTTTCTCAGGGGGACGCCTTCTTTCGGGTAGGAGATTATCCCAAGGCCATCGAGGTCTGGACGCAAGCTCTCGGGGAGGGGGAAGATGCCGCCGAAGTCCGGAAAAGGATTTCCAAGGCTCGTTTCATGGCCCTGGTGACTCGTTGCCGTGAAGAAGTCAGGACCTGGCGCACCGACAACGCCAAGGTCCTGTTGGCAACCTTGGAAAATCAGAATCCGAGTCATCCCCTGGTGGCGGATCTCCGGACCCGGGTCTCCCGAAAAATCGCCGCCGGATTCTTCAAGGAGGGCTACGGGCTGCTTGAAGCTGAAGAGCCAAAATCCGCGATGAAAGCCTTCATCCGGGCTCTCGCCTGGGTGGGCGACCATGTCGGAGCGACAGCGGGTCTCGTGGATGCGGCTGCGAAGGTTCGCCATCGCGAAGAACTCGGTGAAAAATTGCACTTCATCGGGCTGGAGGAACTCAGGGTGGGCAACGACCTGAGAGCCCAGGCCTCCTTCGCCCATGCGGCAGCCATCCTGGGCGAGGACAGCCGGGCCGCCAGGTTCCTGGCCGAGCTCTCGGAGGACCTCGGTCGGGAGAAGATTCGAACCGGCAAGATCTGGATTGAAGACGGCTTACTGGGACCGGCCTGGGTCGTGCTCCGGGAAGCCGCCCGCTTGGTTCCTGAAAACGAAGAAATCGACGGCCTTTTGGAAAGTCTGGGCAGGGAACTCAAGGCTCGCCAGGAAATCAAGTTGGCCGACATGGAAGTCCGCAAGGGACGAACCCTCGAGGCGGAATCACGACTCGACCTGATTGCACCCCAGGTAGGTGAGGACCACGCCCTGGATATCGCCACTCTGCGGGGTCGGGCTCTCGACCGACGCAACCATGACCGCTACATCCTGGGCCGAGCTTGCGAACTGGACCACCAAATCGCGAGAGCAGAGGGCCTCTATGCCGAAATCCTGGCCGAAACCGGGCAGGAGGGCTACGAAGACGTGGTCCTGCGCTGGAAGGGTCTTGCCGCCAGGTTGGACCGGGCCAGGGTGGCCTTTCAGGGGGCCCTCGAGGCCGAGGCTGACGGGGATGAAGAGGCTTACCGGCGGGGTCTTTTCGAAACCATCCAGGAGGCTGGCGACTACGAGGATGCTCTCGAGAGATTTTCCGCGCTGGCGGAAGGCTGAACTGGTGGAGACGAAGGGATTTGAACCCTCGACCTTCGCATTGCGAACGCGAC
>DCAK01000065.1:8085-10227 GCA_002311925.1 Planctomycetes bacterium UBA1135 | reverse complement strand
CTCCCAACTGAGCTACGTCCCCACTCTTTCCCGCTTACGGGCCGTTCACGAGGGGGAATAGGATAGGCAGGAGGAGGAAAGCAGTCCATGACCAGGAAAGTCGCCGCCCTGCCCTTCGATGTTCGCCCAGGAGAGGTCTCGCTGAACCTCGAATCGGTACTGAATGGAATCGCCCAGGCAGCCGAGGCAGAGGCGGCCCTGCTCGCCCTCCCGGAAAAATGGACCACCTCCTTTCTTCCGTCCTATCCTCGGGAAATCCTCGAGGCCAGCGACCGGGCCTTGGACACGGTTCATGAGGTCGCCACGGATGCCGGCCTCACGGTGGTGGGCTCGGCGCCGGGAAAGGGGGAGATGAAACCCACGAACGAAATCCATTTCCTCGGGGCCGCCGGGAATCTGCGCCCCTATCGGAAACGGATGATGTTTTCCCCCACGGGTGAAGGAAGGGGTTTGGAAGCGGGGGAAGAACTTCCTGAAACCGTTCCCACTCCGGTCGGGCGGGTTTGCGCCTTCGTCTGTTACGACCTGCGCTTTCCGGAAATCACTCGCCAGGCTTTCTACGGCGACGCAGAACTCATCGTGGTTCCCGCCCAATGGCCCCGACCGAGGACCGAGGTGTTCGAGCTTCTGGCCCGGGCGCGGGCCGCGGAGAACCAGGCCTGGGTTCTTGCCTGCAACCGTGCCGGCAAGGCCGATTTGGGTGATGGCCGGGAATTTGTCTTCCCGGGGACCGCCCTTCTGGTGAATCCGGCCGGCACCGAGGCGGCGAGATCTGAAGAAGGGGAAATGCTCGTGGGGGAAGCCGATTCGGCGGCGGTCAAGGAAATCCGCAAGGCCATCCCCTGCGCCCGCGACCTGAAAAAATCAGGGCTTTGGCCCGGTTAGAATGAGCCGCCCTCCTTGTCGGGGGTGCCCATGTCCAAAATGAAGGATGTCTTCCTCGTTTCAGCCTGCCGGACCCCGGTGGGTCGTTTTCAGGGGTCGTTGTCGGGCTTCAAGGCCCCTGAATTGGGCGCCTTGGCCATCCGCAACGCCCTGGAGCGGGCCGGCGCGGACCCCGAAAGAGTGGACGAGGTCGTGATGGGCAATGTTCTGCAGGCCGGGGTGGGTCAGAATCCTGCCCGCCAGGCAGCCCGAGGTGCGGGGCTCCCGGATTCTGTGCCTCCCTTCACCGTGAACAAGGTCTGTGGGTCCGGACTCAAGGCTGTGAACCTGGCCGCCCAGGCGATTCGAGCCGAAGACGCGTCGCTGGTGGTTGCCGGTGGAATGGAAAGCATGAGCCGCGCTCCCTACCTGGTTCCGGCGGCCCGTGAAGGCGCCCGGCTGGGCGACAGCGCGCTGGTGGATGCGATGATTCATGACGGTCTCTGGGACGTGTATTCCGACCAACACATGGGCCTGACGGGTGAACTGGTCGCCGACAAGTACGGCATCGACAGGGAAGCCCAGGACGCTTGCGCCGCGCTTTCCCACGCCCGGGCCACCGCCGCCTGGGACGCGGGGAAATTCGACGCCGAAACCTTCGCGGTGGAAGTCCCTCAAAGAAAGGGAGACCCGGTGTCCTTCACACGCGATGAAGGGGTGCGCGCGGATGTGAACGAGGAAAGCCTCGCGGGATTGCGCCCGGCATTCAAGAAGGATGGTTCAGTGACACCCGGCAATGCTTCCCAAATTTCGGACGGAGCCGCCGCCGCGGTCCTGGCTTCTCCAGAAGCGGTGAAATCCATGGGCTTGGAACCTCTGGCCCGCATCACCGGCTACGCCGCCGGGGGGACTTCCCCTGAAATGGTGATGATGGCTCCACGATTCGCGGTCGAAAACCTGGAAGCTCGCACCGGTCTTTCCCGCCATGATTTCGATCTCATTGAAATGAACGAGGCCTTCGCGGCCGGAAGCTGCGCCCTGATTGGCGCCATGGAGTTGGACGCGGAAAAAGTCAATGTGAACGGGGGCGCCATCGCCATCGGCCACCCCATCGGCGCCAGCGGCGCCCGGCTTCTCACCACCCTGGTCTACGCCCTCAAGGACCGGAATCTTCGCACCGGCCTCGCCACCCTCTGCCTGGGTGGCGGCAACGCCGTTGCAACCTCAATCGAACTCGTCTGAAGAAAATGACGGACACCCTCAAAGTCGCCGTGGTGG
>DCAK01000065.1:1143-8042 GCA_002311925.1 Planctomycetes bacterium UBA1135 | reverse complement strand
AACCATGGGCAATGGAATCGCCCAGACCTTCGCCATGAACGGCCACCTCGTTTCCCTGGCCGATGTTTCGGAAGAGGGCCTCGAAAAGGCCCTGGCCACCATTCGAACCTCACTCGACCGCTTCGTATCGAAGGAGAAGATGACCGTGGACGAAGCTGCCGGGGTCGCCGACAGGATTCAACCGGTTTGCAATGACCTCTCGTCGGCCGTCGAAGGCGTGGACATCGCCGTGGAGGCTGTTTTCGAGAAGGAGGAGGTCAAGAAGGAGGTCTTTTCGGTCCTCGGGGAATCGGCCCCCGCCGAAGCGATTCTCGCCACCAACACCTCCTCGATTTCCATCACCACCATCGCATCCGCGGTCTCCGGCCCCGAGCGGGTGGTTGGAATGCATTTCATGAACCCCGTCCCCATCATGAAACTGGTGGAACTGGTTCGAGGTGAACGGACTTCCGATGCCACCGTTGAACGCACCCGCGCCATCGCAGAAGGCCTCGGAAAGACCGTGGGGGTGGCCGAAGACTATGCAGGCTTCGTGAGCAATCGGATTCTCATGCCCATGCTGAACGAGGCCGCCTTCGCCCTCCACGAAGGGGTCGCCTCGCGGGAGGACATCGACATCATCATGAAGCTGGGCATGAACCATCCGATGGGTCCCCTCACCCTCGCGGACTTCGTGGGCCTGGACGTCATCGTGGACATCCTTGATTACATGCTGCAGCAGACCGGCGACCCCAAATTCCGGGCCTGCCCGATGCTGAGGCGGATGGTCCAGGCCGGGAAACTGGGACGCAAATCCGGCGAGGGCTTCTACAGTTACGAGTCCAAGTGACCCCCTTTAAATCCATGGAAAGCATCTACATCGCAGGCACCGGTTTCTACCTCCCCGAGGAAAGAATCACGAATGCCCAACTCATCGAATCGGTCGACACCTCGGAAGAGTGGATTTCGACCCGGGTGGGAATCAATGAACGCCGCCGAGCCGCCGAGGACGAAAACACCTCCGACCTCGCCGCTTTGGCGACCGAGGCCGCTCTCGGGAGGACGGGTTGGAAGGGAGAGGATCTTGACCTCCTGGTTTGCGCCACCTCCACTCCCGACGCCCTGATTCCGGCCACGGCCTCCTTCGCCTGCAGAAGGATGGAAATCAACCCCGTCGCCTTTGATGTGAACGCCGCCTGCTCGGGTTTTGCCTACGGGGTTTCCGTGGCCGGTTCCATGCTGGGCTCCGGGCGGTTCGAAAAGGTGGCCATGGTCACCGCTGAAAAATACACTCGGGTGACGGATTATTCCGACAGGGCGACCTGCATCTTCTTCGGCGATTCCGCCGGCGCCCTCCTCCTCCAGAACGAGAAACCCAAGAAGGGGCTCGAAGTGGTGGATTGGGTCATGGCCAACATGAACGAAGGGGCCGGTTGCGTGACGACTCCCATTGGTGGATTCTTCTGGCAGGATGGGGCCAAGGTGAAGGAATACGCCCTGCGCGGATTCCGCGACAGCGCGTTGGACATCCTCGGCCGGAACGACCTGGGAACCGAGGACCTCCGCGCCTTCGTCGGCCACCAGGCGAATTACAGGGTTTTGCAGACTGTCTGCGACATCTTGGGGGTCCACGAGAGCCAGCATTGGCACAATGTCCGCGAATGCGGAAACCAGGGCGCGGCCGGGGCCGCCACCGCTCTCTGTCAGCATCTCGAAACGGAAACTCTTGAGAACGGGGACCTCATCCTGGTGACCACCTTCGGGTCTGGATTCACCACCGGAAGCGTGCTCCTCCGGGCCATCGCCTGACCCTTGAAGAAGGTCGTTCTCCAGGAGTTTGGAGGGCCGGAGGTCCTCAAGCTGGAGGACCATCCCGACCCGGTATGCCCCGAAGATGGTTGGGTGGTCGAAACTCGGGCCATCGGGCTGAATTTCGCTGAAATCGTGGAGAGGCGGGGCCGGTATCGGAAGGACCAGGCCACCCCCTATGAAATGGGAAAGGAAGCCTCCGGAGTGGTCCTCGAAAAGGGTCCCTCGGCGCAGGGATTCGAGGTCGGCGATTCCGTCATCGTGGTGAAATTCAACAACGGTTGCTACGGAGAAAAGGTGGCCGCTGAGCCGGGCCAATTGCTGGCCCCTCCGGATGGGTTCTCCTTCGCTGAAATGGCGGCCTTCGCCAACACCTGGGCCACCGCCTGGCTCGCCCTGGATGAAATGGGAAGGGTGCGACCAGGGGAAAGCGCCCTGATTCATGCCGCCGCGGGGGGCGTGGGAACGGCCGCCGTGGCCCTGGCCGGGAGCCTTGGAATGGGCCCCATCATCGGGACCGCAGGGGGTGAAAAGAAATGCCGCCTGGTCGAAGAACTGGGGGCCGATCGGTGCGTCGATTACCGGAAGGAAGATTTCCGGGAAGCGGTCGCGGAAGTCACCGAAGGAAAGGGGGTGGATTGGTGCCTGGAATCGGTGGGCGGAGAGGTCTACGAAAGAAGCCTCGACGCCTTGGGCCCCACCGGCCGGTTGGTGGTCATCGGCTTTTCATCCCTCGAGGGAAATTACGCTGAACAGATTCCCCGGCTTCACCCCCTGACCCTTTTCCATCGGTCCATCGCCGTGGCGGGCCTCAATATCGACCAGTTGGATTACCCCACCCGCCCTGGATGCTGGGATGGATTGGTCGAGCATGTGAACCGGCATGGACTGCGCCCGGTCCTCGGCCCCTCCTTTTCCTTTTCCGACATCGCCGCCGCCCATGCGTCCCTGGAATCCAGGGCTTCGACGGGGAAGGTGGTTCTGGAAGTCGGCGGGGTCTAACCGTCCCCGGCGTATCCCAACTCCGCGAGGAGGGCTTGATGGGTCGCTGAGGGGCCTCCTCCTCCGGTGAAGAGGCTCGAGTGCTGGTCCCTGGAAACTGCGTCGGCGATTTTTTCCGCGAGTTCCAAGGGGACCGCTTGACCCTCCACCTGGTTCACGTCTTCACCGGGGTCCTCGTCCAAGTTCACGAGGCAAGTCGAAGCCGGGGCTCCTTCGGTCCAATCCCCTGTCCATTTCCACCCCTGCCACCGCACGGCGACCTGGTCCTCGTCGGTGGCGACATGCGGCCTCGTGGGCAGGAGCCCTAAATGAACAGGCCGGCCATCGAGGTTTTCGGGAAGAGGAATGCCGGCGAGAGCGAGAAGGGTGGGAACCACATCGGCCAAGTGGGGAACGCCCTGGATGGCTCCCGGCTCCACCCTCCCGGGGGCCCAGAGGATGAAGGGAACCCTGAGGTTGGGTTCGAGCAGGGTGTTGGCGTGGCGCATCCATCCCTGTTCTCCGAAATGCTCCCCGTGGTCTCCGGTGACCAGGACGATGGTGGGCCGCCCACCGGCCTCCATCCTCTCAATCAATCCGACCAGGGCGCGGTCCACTTCGGCGATTTCTTCCAGGTAGAGCGAGCGATACCACTCCAAGGCCGCTTCGGCCTCCTCATTTCCATTCTTGAGTGCTGCCTCGAGTTCAATGAGCATGGCCCCGACGACCCGGTCCCCTTCGGCGGGGAGAAAGCGGCCCGTGACTTCATGGCGCAAGTCCTTCGAGCGCCGGGTCCTGCTGGCGGCGGGCGCTTCGTAGGGGGAGTGGGGGTCCATGAAATGAAGGAAGAGAAAGAAGGGGGCTTCCTGCTTGGCCATGAGTTCGACCTGTTTGAGGGCGATGCCGACCACGGCGGCGGCAGTGCTGAGTCCCTCCTGCGCGGAAGACCGGGGGTCGGCGTAGGTCCAGGAGAGGGCGCGTCGTGTCCATTTGGGGCCAAAAATCCAACCTGCCCAACCGTGTTCCAGGAATCCATGGTGGATTGGGCGTAGCCTGCCCCTGAGGACGAGGGTGTCGTCGAAGGCGTCGAATCCGCGGGTCCAACCGAATTCCGCTCCCATGAGGGGGTTGGAGACCACCCCGAAGGTGGCCCATCCCGCTTCCTGCATTTTTTCGGCGAGGAGTGGATGGTGGGTGGGGGGCATTTCCCGGTTCTCGCGGAGGCCGTGGCTCATGGCATCGAGGCCGGTCAACATGCCCATGTGCCCGGGAAGGGTCTGGTTGCTGCCCGACAGGGCCCAGGGCGAAGCCAAGCCCTCGGCCCGCAAACGGTCCAACAGGGGGGTGGATGCGGACAAGGGGCCGAAGACGGCGTCGGCTCGGCAGGTGTCGATTGAAACCAGGACCACATCGGGGGATCCTGCCGGGGCGGCGGGTCTGGGCGAGGGTTTCCACTGGCTCGGGTACTGCCCCTGAATCGCCAGCCACGGGGTGGCCAGAACCCAGGCCACCATCCCCGCGAGGGCGCAGGCGCACAGGGTTCGGGAGGGAGCTGGGAGGGGGTCGCGGAGATGCCACCAGAGCCCGCCCAGGAAGAGAGGGGTCGCGGCCCAGAGGGGAATCCCCAGGCCGACGAGGAGGGGAAACTCTGCCAAGGCGACTCCCAGCCAGAAGGCCGCGGCCCTGGAGATGGGTCTGCCTCGTCTCAGGAGAGTCCAGGCGACCAGGACCGCCAGCGTCGTCAACCAGGTCGCCGCCCAACCGACGCCCAGGAGTTCGGCCCGCCCGGCAAGCGGCCCCCAGGTCCAGGGGAGGAAAAAATCCACCCCCGCCAGAAGACCCGCGCCCGCGCATGCGGGAATCAACTTCTCCAGCCCTCTCCGCAACATTCCGGAAATTGTAGGACCGTGGAGGAAATGCCGGAGATGTGCGAGAATCCAGCCCCAGCAATCCTCTTGGACGATGGAATTCTCTCTGGAAGAAGAACATGAAATGATTCGGGATTCGGCGCGCGAATACGCCGAACGGGTCCTGAAGCCGGAATCCCCGGAATGGGACCGCGTGGAATCCCTTTCCGACGAGGGGCTGGCCGCCGCGGCGGAAGCCGGATTCATGGGGCTCACAACCCCTGAAGAAAACGGCGGCGCCGGCCTCGGCAACCTCCATGCCTGCTTGATGCTGGAGGAAATCAACCGCTGGGACGCCGGGATGGGGGTCACCCTATCGGTCCACAATTCCCTCGTGTGTTCGCTCCTCGTCCGCCACGGAAGCCAGGACCAAAGGGACCGATGGCTTCCCCGGCTGGCGAGCGGAGAACTGTTGGGCGCTTACTGCTTGACCGAACCCCAGGCCGGTTCCGATGCGGCCGCCATCAAGTGCCGGGCCGAAAAAGTCGAGGGTGGATGGAAATTGACCGGTACCAAGGCCTGGGTCACGAGTGGGGACCGCGCCGGGCTCTACGTGGTCTACGCCGTCACCGACCCCGAGGCCAGGAAGGGCTACGGAATCGGAACCTTCCTGGTTCCCGCCACCGCGGATGGACTTCGACCCGGGAAGAAGGAGGAAAAGATGGGCATCCGTTCCAGCACCACCACCGAAGTTCTTCTCGAAGATGTCTTCGTCCCGGACGAGGACCTGGTCGGGGACCCTCTCGGTGGATTCAAAATCGCCTTGGACGCCCTGGACGGTGGCCGACTTGGCATCGCTTCCCAGGCCCTTGGAATTCATCGCGCCTGCCTCGAGGACAGCATTCGCTACGCCAAGGAGCGCCAGCAATTCGGCAAGCCCATCGCTGAATTCCAGGCCATCGCCTGGAAATTGGCCGACATGGCGACCGCCCTTGAAGCTTCCCGCCTTTTGGTTCACCGGGCCGCCTGGCTCCGGGACCAGGGGGAGCCCTGTACCAAGGAATGTTCCATGGCCAAGTTGGCGGCCTCGCGAGCCTGCAACGACGCCGCTCAGGACGCCGTCCAAATCCACGGCGGCGCGGGATACACCACCGAATTTCGGGTTGAAAAGTATTTCCGGGACGCCCGCATCACCGAAATCTACGAGGGGGCGACCGACATCCAGAGATTGGTCATTTCCCGCAAAATTCTTCGCTGAACCATGGGCGCAATTCCAAAGGGGCAGGAAGAACTGGTGGCCGCATTCCGGGAGGGAAAGATTGGAGCCTTGGCGCGCGCGATTTCTCGGGTGGAAGAGGGCCGGGAGGAGGCCTTTTCTTTGTTGGAGACTCTTCAGGCCCCGGATGCAGATTGTTGGCGGACCGGCATCACCGGACCCCCCGGCGCCGGGAAATCCACCCTTGCCGCAGCCTTGGCGAGAGCTTGGTCGGAGGAAGGCCGACGCACCGCTCTTCTTGCCGTGGACCCGAGTTCCGAGGTTACGGGAGGAGCCCTCCTGGGAGACCGCATCCGCATGGCTTCGGCCTTGGAAAGCGACGGCGTCTTCGTCCGCAGCATGGCCTCCCGCGGAAGCCTCGGGGGTCTCGGCCAGGCCGTGGGGGCCGCCGCGGACCTTTGTGCATCCTTCGGATTTCACGAGGTCCTTCTTGAAACCGTCGGGGTGGGTCAGGCCGAAACCGATGTCGCTTCCCAAGCGGACCTCGTGGTGGTGGTTCTTCATCCTCGAAGCGGGGACGGCATTCAGGCAATGAAGGCCGGCCTCCTGGAGACCGCCGACCTTCTTCTCGTCAACAAGTCCGACACCCAGGGGGCCGAGGCCACCGCCCGGGATTTGGAAGGCGCCCTCGACCTCGTGCAGGACGCATCCTCCCGCCCCCCGGTTCTTTGCTGCTCCGCCCTTGACGGCGGCGGAATGGGGGAGGTCCTCGGCGCCCTGGAAAGCCTCCGGGAAAACCTGTCGGAGGGCGGCGCCCTGGAGGACCGCCGCATGGCCCGTTCGCTGGCCCGTGCTCAATGCATGGTCGGAGATGGATTGCGCCGGAGGGCCTGGGCAGAGGGTGGCCTGGAGGCCCGAACTCGCCGCCTTCTGGACGAAGGAGTCCTCTCCGACCGCGCCGCCGGTGAGGTCCTTGAGGGCGCCTTGGCAAGACTCGCGGAGGTCCCCTCGTGACCCATCCCATTCGTGTTCTTGTCGGGAAACCGGGCCTCGACGGCCACGACCGT
>DCAK01000065.1:771-1085 GCA_002311925.1 Planctomycetes bacterium UBA1135 | reverse complement strand
GACGGCCACGACCGTGGGGCCAAGGTGGTGGCCGCCGCTCTTCGCGACCGTGGCATGGAGGTCGTCTACACGGGGCTGCACCGCACCCCCGAGCAAATCGTGGACGCGGTAGAGCAGGAAGATGTCCAGGTCCTCGGCCTCTCCATCCTCTCCGGTTCCCACATGGAACTCCTGACCAGGATTCGCATCCTCCTCGAAGAGAGAGGCCTGGGCCATGTGCTGCGCGTCGCCGGCGGAATCATTCCCCCCGAGGACGCCGAGGAACTCAAGGAAACGGGCTGGGGCATGGTGTTCGGGCCCGGAACTTCGACCAC
>DCAK01000065.1:279-577 GCA_002311925.1 Planctomycetes bacterium UBA1135 | reverse complement strand
GGAGCACTGTTCGGGAGTTTGCTCTTGAGGTGGTGGCTCCGGGGGCCCGCGAAGCCGACGAGAATTCGACGCTCAACCTCGAGGCTTGGAAGGGCATGGCCGAGCTGGGTCTCGCCGGCCTTCCCTTCGATGAAAAGTGGGGAGGCGCGGGGCTCGACAACTTGTCCTACATCATCGCCGTCGAGGAAATTTCCCGGGTGTGCGGTTCGACCGGGCTCACCCTTGCCGCCCATGTTTCCCTGGGGACCTGGCCCATTCACGAATGGGGAGACGAGGCCCTCAAGGAGAAATACCTGCC
>DCAK01000065.1:0-140 GCA_002311925.1 Planctomycetes bacterium UBA1135 | reverse complement strand
CATGGCGATTCCTACATCGTCAACGGCGCCAAGTGTTTCATCACCAATGCCCACCATGCCCGGGCCTTCATCATCACCGCCCAGACCGACAAGGGGATGGACGCGAAAGGAATCGTCGCCATGGTGGTGGACCGGGACTG
>DCAK01000054.1:32312-36204 GCA_002311925.1 Planctomycetes bacterium UBA1135 | reverse complement strand
TCGTTGCCTTGGTGAGCCGTTACCTCACCAACAAGCTGATAGTGCATGACCCGCTCCCAGGCCGGACGGCCCCCGAAGGGGTCCCGACCTTTACCCCAAGGACCATGAAGTCCAAGGAGGCCATTTGGTATTAGCCACAGTTTCCCGTGGTTGTCCCAATGCCTGGGGTACGTCAGCCATGTATTACTCACCCTTGCGCCGCTCTACTCGCGGGACTTCGCATCCCGAAGGAATTGATGTCCGTGCTTTCGCGCTCGACTTGCATGCCTAATCCACGCCGCTAGCGTTCACTCTGAGCCAGGATCAAACCCTTCACTTGGATCTGCGACGGCGCGAACGCCGCCCGATCTTATGGGTTGATTCTCCGGCCCTTCTTTCCGACAGGGTCGTCCTCATTTTCAAGGATCGGGCACCCGGAACGGGTGCCATGGAAACACAATTATGGCCCAGGGATGCTGAGCCGGTCGGACAGGATACCTCACCAGAATCCTCGGTCAAGACAATTCGGGGAAAGGGGAGGGGCTTTTTTCCATCCCGGGATAGGATGCCGCCTTGATTCAAGCCTCCGAAATTCCCCAACTCACGATGAGCGCGGAAGAAGCGACCGCCTTCGACCTGCATTTGCAGGAAATCGAGGGGATGGAAGCGTCGGCCCTGATGAAAAATGCCGGCAGGGCCCTGGCCCTGCTCGCGCGGACCCATGCCGAGAAGGTGGGCGCCCGCACCGTGCTCGCAGTGGCCGGGCCCGGGAACAACGGCGGCGATGCCTGGGTCGCGGCCCGCCAACTCCAGGCAGGCGGCGGCTTCGTCGTGACGGGGTGGGCGCCCTTGGGGATGCCGCACTCTCCCGAGGGGCCGGCCGGGGAGGCGGCTCGCCAGGCGCTGAAGGCCGGGGTCGGAATCCATGAAGGCCCCACCCCTCCCCTCGCATGGGACCTGGCCCTGGATGGATTGTTCGGCCTGGGCTTGTCCCGCCCCCTGGAAGGAGCCGCGGCGGATGCCGTGGCCGCCCTCAACGCGAGTCCGGCGCCGACTCTTTCCGCCGATCTCCCCAGCGGCCTGGACGGAGACACCGGCCGTGTCCTGGGCTGCGCGGTTCAGGCCCGAGCGACCCTCTCCTTCATCGGGTCCCGCCCTGGCTTTCTTCTCGGCGAAGGGCCCGCCCATGCGGGAGAAGTCTGGGTTGCGGACCTGGGTGTGTCGGAATCTCTAGCCCTTGCCTGGCTGCAAGCCAGGCGAAGAGGTGGGATCGCTTCCCGCGACTAGGGGTGGATGACGACCCGGGTTCCCGGGCCGACCAGTTCGAAGAGGTCCTCGACATCCTCGTTCCGTAGTCGGATGCACCCCCAGGATTCGAAGCTCCCGATGGTGGCCGGGTCCTGAGTGCCATGGATGCCGTAGGAGGGCTGCCCCTTGAAGGCCATCCAGCGGGTCCCCAAGGGATTTTCCGGATTCCCCGCGGGGAAGCTTTCGCCGGTGCGCGGGTTGGTCCACGGCGGGTTGTCCAGGAAGACTCCGAGGGTGAATTCCCCCACCGGAGTTTCGGCCCCTTCCTCTCCCATGCTCGAGGTCCAGAGCCGGATCGGGGTTTCCCCCGCCCATGCGGAGGTGATTCTCAATGCCCGCCAAGCTTCTATGGAAAGGTCGACCTTGGGAATGGAAAGTGTTTCGCCTGCCCGGAGGCCGGTTCGAGTGCGCTCGTTGAAGAGGCGCACCCAGCCATGATTGAGGGTGCGGCCCAGGTCGGCCCATTTGCGGCACAGGGCCCAATAGCTGTCGCCCGAAGCCACCACATAGGTGTCGCCGGGAAGGAACTTGCCGGCATGGGCGCCCAGCTCGTTCACGATGGGAATCCATTCCAGAATCCTTTCCCGGGAGTAGCCCTCGGCAATCATTCTCCGGACAAGCTTTCCGCAGGCTGGAGCCGCTTCCCCCCATTTGTCCTTGGAGAGGTTGAGGGTCACGAAGACTTCCGACCATGCGAACCAGGCTGGGCCGGGACCCATCGCGGTGGCCAGAGCCTCGCCCAAGCCCTTGAGGCCCTTCTTGGTCCAAGCCTCGGCGTAACCCTGAAATTCGGTTCCCAGTGGTGCCGGGCGGGCTGTTTTCAGAGAAGCTTTGTAGGCAGCGGCGTTGCCAGCCCAGATGGATGCGAAATCGCGCAATGCTTGACCCTCGGCGCCGCGAGCCGCTTCGGTCATTCCCGGCCTTTGAAGAGTCGAAGCCCGGTGCCAGGAATCCAGGAGCTTGATTCCTGCCACCGATTCCACGGGGGCCACGGCTTCGGCGGGGCCGGGGGTCACCCCGGCATGGCCAGCTTCGGCGGGTTTGGGGCCGTCCTGCGCCGGCGTGGTTGGACCCGAGCCGGGGATTCCGAAGGTGATGGCTTCGGCCGTTGGAGTCGAGGCCGGCTTGAATGTCGCTTCTTCGCCGCCGCGCCAGAACCACCAGGACAGGGCGCCAATGAAGAGGATGAGGGAGATGAATACGGGGGTTTTCACGGAGCCGATTCTGACGGTCGGAGCCCTCCGAAACAAGAAAAGCCTCGCGATTTCAGCGAGGCGTAGGGGTGCCGGGGAAGCCGGGGTCAAGGCCGTTAGGTATGCCTCGGTGTTCGGGGGGGGAGGACCTAGGTCCCTTGTTTCGAGGTGGGACATTGCCCGGCCCGGTTTACCCGTGCCGGAGCGCAGTTCCCTTCGGAGAGTTATCGGACCGAAGGTCCGCGCCCCCAAACACCAGGGGCACTAACGACTCTAGCACGGATTCGGGGAAGGGTTCACCTTTTCCAGAAGGATGTGAATCTCCTTTTCGCCGGGGATTTCCCAGGCCCGGAACCCGTCCTCGTCGGAGCTTTTCGCCCATTTCACCCCCCCAGGAGCAAGGGCTTCTTCCCCGATCCATGCCCCGTGGGTGGACACGGCATCGCGGAGATCGTCGTCGCCGAAAACCTGGAGACGAATCCTGTCGGACAGGTCGAGGCCGGCCTCGCGACGCTGAGTCTGAACCCTGTTGAGGATTTCACGGGCCAGGCCCTCGCAGGCGAGCTCCGGGGTGATTTCGACTTCCAACCCCAGCGTGACCTTGCCATCGGACGCGGCTTCCAGGCCCTCGACTCCGAGAGCTTCCACTTCGACATCTCCGGGACCGAGGGTGAAGGGCGCGCCTTCCAGGTCGACTTTCACCTCCTCACCCCCCTGGATGCGAAAGAGGGCCTCACGGTCGAGGCCGGCAATGGCGGCAGCGAGGGCCTTCATTTTCTTGCCGGCCCGGGGCCCCAGGGCGCGGAAGTTGGCCTTGCCCCGTACCTCGAGGAAGTCGGGAGTGCCTTCCACCCATTCGACCTCTTTTACATTCAGCTCCTCCCGAAGGGCGTCCTCGTAATCTTGAGGGCGGGCCCCGCCATCTTCGGGCGAGGCTCCCGCAATGTGGACCAGGACCTTTTGGAGGGGTTGCCGCACCCGGATGCGGGTCCGCTCGCGCACCGCCCGGCCCAGGGTGGAGGCGCGCACCACACCGTCCATGGCGGTTTCCAGGGCGAGGTCGCGGCTATCGGGCTGGAAGCCCGTGTCGGGGAGAGAGGGGTCGGGGAAGGCGGCGAGATGGACCGAGCCTGATTCGCCCAAGCGGCCCCAGAGGGATTCCGCCAGAAAGGGAGTCGCGGGGGCGGCCATCCTGGCCACCATCCCAAGGACTTCGTGGAGGGTGGAAAAGGCGAAGGCCGCGTCGTTGCCTCCCGACCAGAATCGACGCCGACTGCGGCGGATGTACCAGTTGGTGAGTTCCTCCACCACGAGCTTCTCCAGAGCCCGCAGGGCCCGGGGAGGGTCGAGGGCCTCCCACGCCTCCCCCATCTCCTCGGCGGCGGCAGCGGCCCTGGAGAGCATCCAGCGGT
>DCAK01000054.1:31887-32207 GCA_002311925.1 Planctomycetes bacterium UBA1135 | reverse complement strand
ATGCGGCGGCGAATCTCACGGATTCCATCGTCCGACCAGCGTCTGGAAAGGTGGGTCGAGCCTCCGCCGAGAAGGGCCCAGCGGACGGCGTCCACCCCGTGGTCGGCGAAGGCGGCCCAGGGGTCGACCAGGTTGGCCAGCCTCTTCGACATCTTGCGACCCTGGTCGTCGAGCAGAAGACCGTTGACGAGAACCGAGCGGTAGGCCCCGCCGGGTTCCAACCGGGGGAGGGGTGCGCCCTCAAGCTCGCCGCTTTCCCAGAGCCCCGCGTCCACCCGGGTCAGGAAAACGGCGATGGCGTGGAGGGTGTAGAACCAGCC
>DCAK01000054.1:31519-31810 GCA_002311925.1 Planctomycetes bacterium UBA1135 | reverse complement strand
GAACTGCTCGGCCACGGTGGCGCGGTTTTCAAACGGCCAGTGGTACTGGGCGAAGGGCATGGCCCCGCTGTCGAACCAGCAATCCACCACCTGGGGGACGCGGGTCATGGTCCCCGGGCAACCCTCGCGCGAGCAGGGGAAGGTGAGGGCGTCGATTCCGGGCCGGTGGGGATCGAAATCCTCGGCCAGGCCGCCGACCCTTTCGGCCAACTCGGCAAAGGACCCCAGGCAATCCCAATGGTCGGGGTCCGCGCCGCATTCCCAGACCGGGATGGGGGTGCCCCAGTAACG
>DCAK01000054.1:30859-31392 GCA_002311925.1 Planctomycetes bacterium UBA1135 | reverse complement strand
CAGCGCCCAGTCGACGTTGCCCTCCAACCATTCGCCGAAGCGGGCCGACCCGAGTTCGGGCGGGGCCCATTCAATCTTCGCGTTTTCCTCCACCATGGCCTCAGCGTAGTCGGTGGTTCGCAAGAACCAGGCCGGGGAGGGTTTGTAGAGCAGCGGCGTGTCGCAGCGCNNAAGCGGCCCTGGTCCCCCACCGTCATCGCCACCCGGATTCCCTCGCGACGGGCGATGCGGAAGTCGTCCTCGCCGTAGGGAGCGAGATGGACGATTCCGGTCCCCTCGTCCTCGCCCACGAAGGGGTCGGCCACGACCTGGTGAACCCGGTCGCCTTCCTGGACGACATCGGCGCCGTCGATTTCGAACAAGGGGGTGTAGGCGAGGCCGGCAAGGTCCTTGCCAGCGACCTTTCCCACGACCTCGGCGTCCTCGCCCAGGGTCTCAGCGACCTTGTCTTCCAGAAGGATGAATTTGTCGTCCCCGGATTGGGCGAGGGCGTATTCGAAGTCGGGGTGGACGCAGGCCGCCATGTTGGAGGG
>DCAK01000054.1:29457-30774 GCA_002311925.1 Planctomycetes bacterium UBA1135 | reverse complement strand
AGCAGGGGGAAGGTCACCCAGACGGAGGGGTCCTCCACATCCTTGAAACCCTGGCCGACCTCGTGACTGCTGAGCCCGGTTCCGCAGCGCCCGCACCAGGGAAGCACCTTGTGGCCGCGTTCCAGGAGGCCGGCGGCTGAGAATCGCGAGAGCAGAAACCAGACGGTCTCGATGTAATCGGGCTCGCAGGTGACATAGGGCCGCTCGTAGTCGAGGAGGAAGCCGATGCGGCGACTGAGCTTTTCCCATTCCTCGCGGTATTCGAAGACCGATTCCCGGCAGGCCTGGTTGAAGGGCCCGATGCCGTGGGCCTCGATGCCCTCCTTGCCCTCGATGCCCAGCTTCTTCTCGACCTCGATTTCGACGGGCAGGCCGTGGGTGTCCCAACCTGCCTTGCGGAGAACGCGGCGGCCGCGCATGGTCTGGTAGCGGCAGACGGCGTCCTTGAGGGCGCGGGCCAGGACATGGTGGATGCCGGGGAGGCCGTTGGCGGTGGGAGGACCCTCGTAGAAGACGAAGGGCTCCCCCTCGGCCCGAGCCTCCAGGGTGGCGGCCAACAGGTCGTCCTTCTTCCAGCCCTCGAGGACCTCCCGTTCGATGCGGTCCGGGTCCTCGAGCCACTCCCGTCCCAGCGGCTCGAACATCGCCGGAATTCTATCGGGGCGAGGGGCCCAAAGGCGCGTGGAGGCGCCCCGTCAAGGTTCACCCAAAAATCGGAGGGAAGGGGGGTCAGCTGGCGCGGGGGTGCCAGAGGGTTTTGTAGTTGACGAAGGGCTCGATGCTGTACGGGGATTGGCAGGAGCGGTCGTCGTACCAGTCGAGGGTGTCGGCGGCGTGGGCGGACACGCGCTTGAGGTTCTCGGCGGCCCCGAGCTCGAGGGTTTGCTTTTCGTCGGGGGAGCAGCCGGCGGCGTGGATGCCGTCGACGCTGCGGTAGCCGGCCAGGACCCCAAGGAGCTCGGCGCGGCGGCCGGTGAGAAGGTTGAGGGCGCCGGCGGGGAAGTCGCTCACGGCCGCCACTTCGCCCAAGACGGCGGTGGCCAGGGGATGGGCCTGGGAGCCAAGGGCCACGACGACATTGCCGGCGCAGAGGGCGGGGGCGGCCAGGGAAATCAAACCCAGGAGAGGCTCGTCGTCCGGGGCCACCACTCCGACGATGCCGACGGGTTCGGGGACCGTGAAGTTGTAGAAGGGAGCGGCGACCGGGTTCTGGTTGCCCAGCACCTGGGAAAACTTGTCGGCCCAGCCGGCGAAGGAAACCAGGCGGTCGACCGAGCGGGTGGTTTCGCGGCGTGGCCGGCGGGGGGCGCCCGGGCC
>DCAK01000054.1:28141-29448 GCA_002311925.1 Planctomycetes bacterium UBA1135 | reverse complement strand
CACGGTGGCGGCCAAAAGCTGGGCGAATTCCTCTCCTCTACCCTCGAGCATCTCGGCCATCCGGTAGAGAACCTGGCCCCGAAGATAGGCGGATTTTTCGGCCCAAACTTCGCGGGCTTCGGCGGCCGCGGTCACCGCGTCGCGCAGGTCCTTGCGGCTGGCATGGGCCACCAGGCCCAGGGGGTCGCCCTTGCGGCTGAACACCTTGAGCACCCGGCCCGACTCGCTTCGGAGAAACTTTCCCCCCACCCACAGCTTGTGGGTCTTCGTAACGGCGAGGCGTTCGTTCATACGAGGTTCACATAGGCGCGCAGGCCTTGGCGCCCTCCCTCGCGCCCGAAACCCGACTCCTTGTAGCCCCCGAAGGGGGAACTCGCATCAAAACGGTTGTAGCTGTTGCACCAGACCACACCGGCCTTGAGCTTGGAGGCGACCTCGAAGATGCGGGAACCCTTGTCGGTCCAGACCCCGGCGGCGAGGCCGTAGGGTGTGTTGTTGGCCCGGCGAAGGGCCTCCTCCGGAGTCCGGAAGGTCATCACCGACAACACCGGCCCGAAGATTTCTTCGCGAGCCAC
Source organism: Planctomycetes bacterium UBA1135 (assembly GCA_002311925.1). Lineage (GTDB taxonomy): Bacteria > Planctomycetota > UBA1135 > UBA1135 > UBA1135 > UBA1135. Next base: position 28,873 of record DCAK01000054.1, on the reverse strand, counting down.
CACATGAGCGGGTTGGACTCCGGTCAAGTAGCAAGGCCGCATCCAAAAACCCTTATCGGGCAACTTGGGGCCTCGCACCCGGTGGAGTTCGGCTCCTTCCTTCTTCCCTTGGGTCAAGTAGCCGCGGATGCGGCGAAGCTGAACCCGGGAGTTGATGGCGCCAACATCGGTGTTCTTGTCGAGAGGGTCGCCCACCCTGAGCGATTGCATGCGGTGGTCGAGCTTTTCGAGGACCTCGTCCACCACGCCCTCCTGCACGAACAACCTCGACCCGGCGCAGCAGACATGGCCCTGATTGAACCAGATGCCGGCGACGATGCCCTCGATGGCCTGGTCGATACTGGCGTCCTCGAAGATGATGTTGGGAGATTTCCCGCCGAGTTCCAGCGTAAGGCGGACCCCGGTGCCAGCCGCGTTTGCGGCCAGCTTCTTGCCGACCTCGGTGCTGCCGGTGAAGGCCAGCTTGTGGATGCCGGGGTGGGAGGCCAGCGAGGCGCCCGTCTTTCCGGCGCCGGTGAGGATGTTGACCACCCCGGGGGGGAGCTCGACTTCCTGGAGAATCTCGGCTAGGGCGAGCGCGGTCAACGGGGTGGTTTCCGCAGGCTTGAGAATCACGGTGTTTCCGCAGGCCAGGGCGGGCGCGATTTTCCAGGCCGCCATGAGCAGAGGGAAGTTCCAGGGAATGATCTGGGCGGCGACCCCGACCGGCTTGGCCTGGCGGCCCGGGAAGGC
>DCAK01000054.1:20185-27907 GCA_002311925.1 Planctomycetes bacterium UBA1135 | reverse complement strand
CGCGCCGCCGTGACGGCCCGATCGACATCCTCGGCCCCGGCCACCCCGACCTCGCTCAGGACCTCCTCCGTGGAGGGGCTGACAGTATTCATCCTCTTCCCCGAGGCGGGTTCGACGAATTCCCCGTCGATGAACAGCCCGTGGGTGGGAGAAATCTCGGGCCGGGTCTGCTCGGGGGCGGGCGCGTATTCCCAGGCGGTTCCGGAGTCGGGGGCGGGAAGGGGCACGGTTTCAGGTCTGGAGGCGGAGCTCATGGCTTCAGGCCTCGGGCACATCGTAGGAGGCGGCGTAGTTGCCGGAAGCCTGCTTGTGGAGCTGGCGGAGGAGGTCGTCGAGCAGGCTTGAGGCCCCGAAGCGAAAAAGCCGGGGGGTCAACCATGCGTCGCCCAGGGTTTCCTTGACCATGACCAGCCAGTGAAGGGCCTGCTTGGCGGTGGCGATGCCGCCGGCGGGTTTCATCCCCACCGCCCGGCCCGTGGACTGGAAATGGTCCCGAATGGCCTCGAGCATCACCAACCCGGCCTCCATGGTGGCGGCCGGGGCGACCTTGCCGGTGCTGGTCTTGATGAAGTCGGCCCCACCGGCAATGGCAAGGCGACTTGCCTCCGCAACCCGGTCGAGAGTTTCGAGCTCGCCGGTCTCGAGGATGACCTTGAGGAGGGCGGTGCCGCAAACTCCTTTCACTTGAGCAACCTCGTCCTTCACCCGTGAGCCGTCGCCGGAAAGAAGCGCTCCGCGGGAAATGACCATGTCAATTTCATCCGCCCCCTCCCCCACCGCGGCACGGACCTCGTCGAGCCGAGATTCGAGCGAGGTTTGTCCTGCGGGGAAACCGGTGGCGACGCTGGCGGTGCGGACCCCGGAACCTTGCAGGGCCTGGACAGCGGTCCCAACCAGGGCCGGATACACGCAAACTGCGGCGACCGAGGGAAGGTCGGCCAGGGTGGAGTCGGGGCACACGGCCTTGCGGCACAGAGCCCGAACCTTGCCCGGGGAATCCTTCCCTTCCAGAGTGGTGAGGTCGACCATCGAAACGGCCATGCGGAGGCCCGCCACCTTGCTGCCGGCCTTGATGGAACGGGTGGTGAAGGAGGCGGCCCGCTGGGCCACCATGACCGGGTCGACCGTGGTCGGTCTCACCGGGTTTTCCCGGCCCGAACGCTTGGTCGGGCGCGGGGGACTCATGCGTCCCCCTCCTCGAAATGCCGCAGCCCGCAAGAAACAGTATCCCCGGTCGCGCAGAAAAGGAGCTCGTTCGCGCCCGCGTCCAGCCAGACCACCGCCTGCTGGCCCCATTCCAGGCCCAGTTGGGCGGCCCGCTCGCGGCTCAGACCCCGGACGGCAAATCCGTCCTCCCTCCAGGAGGGTTCGATTCCGGGGAGGGAGGCCCCCCAGGCCGGACCGAAAACCGCCCCGGCTTCCGCCAAGGCTGCCTCGAGACGAGCGTTTGCGGCTTGGTTTTCCTCCAGGGGAGCCTCCTTCGAACCCGGATTCCAAGCGGAAACGAGAGTCACCGAAGTCTCAAGGTCGGCCATCGGACCCCCGTCGCCATCCAGGGCGAATACCCCCCAGGAACCATCCCGAGCGAAGGCGTAGCGGGAGGCCCGGTAGACCTCGGTCCAGTCTGTTTTCATCGCGTCCTGCATCGTTAACCTGTGCCCATGTCCGGGGCCCGCGTATCCAGCCATCCCGTGGTCAACCAGAAGCTGACCCGGTTGCGCGCCCAGGATACCGGGCCGGCGGAATTTCGAACCCTTGTCGGCGACCTGGCTCTCCTGTTGGGGGTCGAGGCCACCGCCGACCTTCCCGCCGCACCCATGACCGTCGAGACCCCCCTGGGACCCTGCCAAGGAAGCGCATTGAAACCCAGCATTTCGCTGGTGCCCCTCCTCCGCGCTGGGCTGGGCATGACCGAGGCCCTTTCGCGGCTCCTTCCCGACTCCGACATTCGCCACCTCGGCTACACCCGCAACCCGGAAACCCTGCAAGCCGAGGTTTATTACGCCCCCACCCCCCCGGACCCCGCGCCCGACCTGGCCCTGATTCTTGACCCCATGCTGGCCACCGGAGGGTCGGCCTGCGCCGCCATCCAAACCGTGAAGGATTGGGGCGTAGGCGAGATTCGATTCCTTGGCATCCTGGGGGCCCCGGAGGGGGTCGCAGCCCTGGCCTCCGCCCACCCTGATGTCGCGGTCCACCTCTGCGGCCTCGACGAACGACTGAACGAAAAGGGGTACATCCTTCCCGGCCTTGGGGACGCCGGCGATCGGCAATTCGCGACTTGAGTTCCATCCTCCCCCCTGAATTCGGCGCCGATTGCCCGCTCCCCGAAGTGGAGCAGAAGGCCATTCTCGACCTTTGGAAGGCCGTCGGGGGGTCAGAGCATGCGGATGCTGAGAGCCTGCAGGCCACCATCACCGAGCACGTGGCCCGGGTGGCCAAGGTATCCGAGGCCTTGGGGGCCTATCCCCCTATCCTGGATGAGCGGGTGTTGGGCGGGCAGAAACGCGACATGGGCACCCTTGTGGACCTGCTGGCCAAGGCCGACGATTCCACCTTTCCTCTCTTTCAGCCGACTCGCGCCCTGGTGGGCCGCACCCTGGTCATGGCCGAGCTCAACCTTTGGCGCCTGCTGCGCCACATCTGCGGGGAAGCCGAGGCTGCCGGCGCCGAGGTGGCGACCATGCGCGAGGCGGTGGACGACCGCCTTTTCGGCTGTGTGTTCACCCTCCTCGCCGAGGAGGTCCTGGGTCTCGTGGCGATGGACGCGAAGCTCGAACCCCCCCTGCGCAAGGCGGCGGTCGAGCACCTGGTCGACGCGTGGGAGAACTTCCACCAATGGGCGCCGCGGGAATACCTCCCCCACCTTCAGGCGACCTGGGACGCGCGTCGACGCATCCGGGTGGGAGGTGGCACCCTGCTCGGGGTGGGCGTGCTACACATGTTGCCCCACGCCACACTTGAGCTGGGCTCGATCGATACAAGTGCCGTGGCCGTACTGGCAGGCCTGGTGGGGATGTTCTTCCTGACCCGGATTTTTCATGTCCATCATCATGGATCGGTCGATGAGCAGGCGCACGACGACCATCAGCACTCTGACGATGAACAAACGGCGATTGCTTGCGAATTGCACGAACGCCCGCTGAGCTGGGTCGTGCTGGCAGTTGGCCTCGCTTTCCACTCGCTGGTCGATGGCGTGGCGCTGGCATCGAGTTTCGAGGTGACCATGCATAGCGACCATTCGGAATGGCAGCNNCACCCTGCTCGGGGTGGGCGAAATCCTCCGCCTTCTTCAATCCGGATGCGATCCGGAATTCGTCGACTTCTTTTCTCGGGAAACCTTGTCCGAAGACGAGCAGGAAGCCTTCCAGGAATTCCTCATCGGGGTCACCACCGAGCAGATTCATTCGCTCGAGCAACTCATGAAGGAAGAGGGCCGGACCAGTTTCAGCCGGGAGGAGGCCCAGGCCGCTCTCGAGCTCGACCCCCAGGCTCGAGGAGCTGGGCACCCGGGGGTGCGGGCCTTTCAGTTTTTCAGGGAACGGGCGCTTGCCGCCGCCGCTCGGAGAATGCGCGACCTGGATGGCCCCAAGAAGACCGCCGAGGAGTACGTGATGATTTACTTCCTCGAGCAGGAGATAGGCTGAGCCCTCGGTGCCCGAGCTTCCGGAAGTCGAAACCCTGCGGAGAGGGTTGGAACCCTTGGCGGTGGGTCGAAGGTTTCGCGGGGCCAGGGTGCGGCAGTCCCGGTTGCGGAAAAGAATCACGCCCGGGCTGGATGGCAAGGTGGCGGGAGCCAAGCTGGAAGCCCTGGAGAGAAGGGCCAAGTACCTGCTTTTTCGGTTTTCCTCGGGGACCCTCCTCCTCCACCTCGGCATGTCGGGGACCCTCTTTCGGTCCCATGCGGGTACGCCGCCGGGAAAACACGACCATTTCGACCTCCTCCTCCCAGGAAAGGAAATCCTCCGCTACCGCGACCCGCGCAGGTTCGGGATGGCGGTGTGGACATCTGCGCCTCCCCTCTCGCACCCACTCTTGGCCCACCTGGGGCCGGAACCCCTGGGCCCGGGCCTGAACGCCGCCTACCTGCGCGAAGTTTTCCACAATCGAAAGGCCCCTGTGAAATCCCTCCTCATGGATGGACGCAACGTCGCGGGGATCGGGAACATCTACGCTTGCGAGGCCCTGTACAGGGCCGGAATATCTCCTGTTCGGGCTGGAGGCAGAATTTCCGCGTCCCGATGCGGTTTTCTGGTGGAAGGCATCCAATCCGTGCTCGGAGAGGCACTGGAGGCCGGGGGCACCACCTTGAGGGACCATCGCCAAGTGGACGGGTCTCCGGGCTGGTTCTCGCAAAACTTGGCGGTTTACGGCCGCAAGGGACAAGAATGCCCCGCCTGCGGTGAAGCCGTCAAAAAGCGCGTCCTGTCGGGACGAGCGACCTTCTGGTGCCCGCATTGCCAACGCTGAGCGGAGCGACCGTATTCGACTCCCCTAGGTTCCATGAAATCCATCTTCCTTTTCTAGCCTTTTTTCTCAAGGAATTGTGGACAGATAGGGAATTATGGGTTAAACCTTGTTCTGAGGCAACAAGTCAGTCCATCCCCTTAGTTGGAGGGCTTTTCCTCTGGACAATTGTCCTTTCCCCCTACTTTACGTAAATTCCTAACAGGAGAAACATTAATGTTGCGTAACATCCTCACTGCGGCTGCCGCCCTGGCCCTCGTTGCCGGCGCGTCCGCCCAAACGCAGTACGGAGTCCTTCACAAGGCGGAGAATGCCCAATTTGCTGGCATCTACCGTCCTGACACGGGCTTTGTCTCTGCAAACCCTGCGGGTCGTTCTGGCCCCGACGTGATTTGGAACAATAACGCTCTGTCGAACTACTACTCCGTTCCTGGTGCTCTCCAGGAATGGGTCGACGAAGGCGCGCTTGCTGATCGCGGTATCGATAACAATGAACAGTGCAATGGTTTCGACTTTACGTACTGCTCCTACGAGCCCGATGCCACCAGTAACTCCGGTTCCGGTACGTACAACTTCTACGATGAGACCACCTACTGTGGTGGCCCCACCAACTACCCGACCGCCGATTGCTCCTACGGAATCGCTGGTCTTCCCCTCGGTGACGCGAACGGCAACACTCAGTGTTGGATCGTGGGCGTCGACTTGACAGGCGGATTCGAGTGCAACTTGGTTGCAGACGACGCCAACGGCAAGTTGTTCGGTAACTCCATGACCTGGGACCAAGGCAACACAGGCCCATGGCTCGCTTCTGGCGGCTACGGGAACCTTGACGCCTTTGTCTGGTACGACACCACCACTGGCGCCAACGTTGGTTGCTACTGGTTTGGTGGCATCCCTTTCGCAGGCTTTGCTTGTGGAATGGCGGGAACTGCTGATGACACTCAGGCTTACTACTCCAGCGCCCCCGGCGCTGCAGACTTCGTGCAAATGTCCTCCACGGCTGTTGCCGCTGGTGCAAGCGCGACCTGGACCATTGACAACCCCGGTGCCGGTATGAACTACTCGATCATCGCAGCCATGAGCTCCGCCGAGATTTCTGTTCTTGGTGGAACTTGCTTGGTTGGATACCCCAACCTGATCGGAGGCACGCCTCGGGTCATGGCTGGTGGTAGCTTCTCAACAAACGTCCCAGCTCTCGCTGGTGATGTTTACACGCAAGCTGTCGAGCACACAGGGAGCTCTGCTAGTGGCGCCACAGTCACAGGCTTCTCCAACGGACTCGTTCACCACTTCTAATCGTCTAACGATTGGAATCAGTTCCCCGCGCCTTCGGGCGCGGGGAACTTCTTTTTTGCCCTGACCGCCGAGACGAACGGTTTCCCAGGGTCTAGGATGGGCGACCCTGCGAACGGTTCGCCACCCTGATGACCCAAGACCCGAAATCCTCTTCCAAAGTTCCCCACCGGATGGCATGGTTGGAGCGCCGCCTTGAGCGACTCGAACAGGAGGGGGTACCGGTTCCCAAGGAACCCCTGGGTTCGGGCCCAGAAAATCGCCACGGGATGCCTCGCATCCCCATCGGCCAGACGGAGGTGGCCAAATGGCCTGTCCTTGACCTCGGGCACCAGCCTGAAATCGCCCCGCAGGATTGGACCTTGGAAATCGGAGGCCTCGTGGAGAATCCCCTTACCCTGAACTGGGATGCTTTGAGGCAGCTCCCCCAGGTCGACGAGGAGGCGGACTTTCACTGCGTCACCTCATGGAGTCTCATGGACTGCTCCTGGCAAGGGGCCCGCTTCGCGGATGTGGCGTCCTTGGCCAAGCCCCTGGGGGAAGCCGCCTTCGTGATATGTACCGGGTCCGACCACGACCCCGCGTCCGGAGAGGCCTACACGACCAATCTTCCCCTGGACGAGGCTCTGTCCGAGGATGTCATCCTGGTCCACGGCTGGAACGGGGAGCCCCTCCCACGCGAGCACGGAGGCCCGGTGCGCATCATCACCCCTCGGCTCTACGCCTGGAAGGGGGCCAAGTGGATTTGTAGAGTGGAATTCGCCGCCGAGGACCGCCCCGGATTCTGGGAAAAGCGAGGCTATTCGAATTCCGGAGACCCCTGGTCCAACGACCGCTTCTCAAGGCCCTGAATTCATGCGCGGACTCTTCCCCCTTCCCCTTCTTCTGCTCCCACTCTTTGCAGGCCTCGCTCTGGGTCCCGACCGCCAGGACGAGGGCCAGGTTCTGGACCCTTCCTTTCATCATTTAGGGGATGACCAGACTCCGGAATGGCCGGAAGCTTCCGCCGCGCCCGAGGGGTCAAAGCTGAAAATCGAATTCCGCTCCCGGCCCTCGCGGACGGAGCGCACCCTTCTCCTCACCCAGCGCCACGTCAGCAACCGCTGGTCGGTTCAACTCAACGGCAAGGAATTCGCGGTCCTGGAGAAGAACGGAGATGAATTGAAGGAGGTCCACTACCGAATTCCGGGAGGGTCGTTTCGGACCGGGACCAATACCCTTGCGCTGATTCCGGACAACAAGGCCGACGACATCATCGTCGGAAACATCCGCCTCTTCGATATGCCCCTGCGCGAGGTTCTGGGAATCGTGGAAATTGAAATTTCCGTGCGCGACAAGGCAACCGGAAAAGGGGTCCCCGCGCGCTTGACCCTCCATCGGACTGATGGGGATGCCGTTCCCGTGCGGGTGCTGGATGGTCGGCCCCTTCCCGTTCGCGACGGAATCGCCTACACGGGGATGGATGGGAAGGCGGTCCTGGACGTGCCGACCGGCCCGTTGACGATTTGGGCCTCCAAGGGAACCGAGTGGGGAATCGATCGGGTGGATATCCAGGTCACTGAAAAAGGAGGCAGGGCGAAGTTGAAAGTTGGGCGCGAAATCGACACCCGGGGATGGATTGCCTGCGACACCCACATCCACACCCTGACCTGGAGCGGCCACGGGGACGCCGCCGAATGGGAACGCGTTCTAACCCTGCCCGCCGAGGGGGTCGAACTGGCCATCGCCACCGACCACAACCACCAGACGGATTATCGCTCGCTGCAAAAGGAGCTCGGGGCCTCAAAGGCCTTCACCGCCGTGACCGGAAACGAAGTGAGCACTTCCAATGGCCACTTCAACGCCTTCCCGCTTCCACCCGGCGGCCCCATCCCGAACCAGAACATCGAAGGCTGGCCAGCACTCATGGCGGATATTCGCGCGAAGGGCGCGGAGGTCATCATCCTGAACCATGTCCGCTGG
>DCAK01000054.1:5195-20157 GCA_002311925.1 Planctomycetes bacterium UBA1135 | reverse complement strand
CGAAATCGGGGGCCCTGGGGAGTCTTCGGCTTGGACCCGGAAACGGGGCTCTTCGACAAGGACCCCGGCGAACTCGGGATGGACGCCGTGGAGGTCTTCAACAGCACCACCGACACCGAGCCCTGGGACATGGACCTCCGGGACTGGTTCGGTCTTCTCAACCGGGGTTGGGACATCAAGGCCGTGGGGAGTTCCGATTCCCACACCGTGGGCGACCCCGTCGGGCAGGGGCGGACCTGGATTCGTTCGAAATCGGACGACCCAGGCAATCTGGATGTGCCTGCCCTCTGTCAAGCCCTGAAGGCGGGACAAGCGGTGGCCGGGGTGGGAATTTTCGCCGACTTAGAGGTCGAGGGGAAAGCGGTCGGAAGCCTGGTTCAACCCAAGGGTCGGGAAGTGACGGCCAAGGTCCGGGTGGCTTGCGCGTCCTGGGGAAGGCCCACCCTGGTTGAATTGTTCCAGGACGGGAAAGTCGTGGCATCCTCGGCGGTGACCAAGGAGCCCGGCATTCCCTTCGACGAGGAATTCTCCTTCAGCATCCCCACCCCCTCGCGGGACGCCTGGCTGGCAGTGGTGGTGCGCGGCGAAAAACCGGAGGGCCCCTGGTGGGCCGGAATCCTTCCGGACACCGGAGCCTTGACCAATCCCATTCGCCTGGATGTGGACGGTGACGGCGCCTGGCAAAGCCCCCTGGAAACCAAGGTGCGCACCCTTCCGGAGCCGACATCGTGACGTCCTTCCCCTCGGCTCTCAGGGAAGCCGCCCTTTTCCTTGCAGTGGCCGGGGTGCTGGGTCTGNNTCTGATGGGCAATGCCCTTCATCCACGGGGCCTGGAATTGGGCCGCGACCATTTCCCCCGCCCGGAACACGGCTATCCCGTATACGGAGTGGAGCAGGTGGAGGCCCTCGTATCGGTGGCTCAAACCGGGCCCGAAATCCTGATTCTGGATGCACGCAAGCGGGCGGAGTTTCTCGCCGGCCACGTGCCCGGGGCACGGCATTGCGATTCACACCGGCAGGAGGACGCCCTCCCCGCCCTGAGGCCCCTCCTCGAGGAGGCCTTCGAGGTCGTGGTCTACTGTGCCGGAGGGGATTGCGAGGACAGCATCTTCCTGGCCACCGATCTCATCTACCGCGAGGGGGTCGACCCCGCCGCCATCCGCATCTTCGATGGCGGGATGGAAGCCTGGCGGGACGCGGGCAAGCCGGTCGAGAAAGGGGATGCAGGGAAGCCGACCGAGAAGGGAGGGGGGCCGTGACCGTCCTCGCTCGCTTGGCAGCTCCTCTCTGCGGCGCCGCACTTGCCTGGTATGCCCTGGCGAAGATCGCCGACCCGGTGGATTTTCTCAAATCCATCCACGCCTACGGGGTTTTGCCTGAAAAGCCCCCGCTTTTCCTCAACCTCGCCGCGGCCCTTCTTCCCTGGATTGAATTGCTGGCGGCCGCCGCTCTTCTTTCCGGGCGCATGAGACGGGGCGCCGCCCTTGCATCCGCCCTGTTGGTCCTGGTCTTCACCCTGGCAGTGGCATTCCGGGTCCCGTCTGAAATGGCGGCGCAAGGGGTCGGTTTCCTGGACCTCGCCTACGATTGTGGATGCGGAACGGGAGTGGTGGTGGCCTGGCAGAAGCTTGCCGGCAACCTTGTTCTGCTCACTGGATTGTGGGTGGCTTTCCGGAACGCGAAGGGATGAGTACCCGCACAGAAACCCGTTCCAAGGACGGAACCAAATTGGTGGTGTATACCTGGACCCCCGTAGGCAAGGTCCATGGCCGCCTACTTCTTGTTCATGGACTGTCCGACCACCTCGGAAGATGGGAGGACTTCGGAAAGGCCATGAGCAAGATGGGCGTTGAGGTCCGGGGGTGCGACCTTCGGGGGCACGGCTTGTCCGAGGGCCTCCGGACCCACGTGCGACGCTGGTCGGATTACCTTGAGGACGTGGACGCGATTGCCGGGGAATGGGCAGGGAAATGCACGCTGATGGGACACTCAATGGGCAGCCTGGTGGCCCTCGACTGGTTGCGTAAAAGGGAGGCCAAGCGGGTGATTCTCAGCGGCCCTCTCCTAGGGGTGTATATGCCCGTGGCGGGTTGGAAAACGCTGTTGGCTCCGCTCTTGTCCCGGTTTGCCCCCTCGATTCCCATCCCCAACGGCATCGACACCGCCGCCCTTTGTTCAATCCCCTCCATCGTCGAAGCTTGGCTGGCCGACCCCCTGACCGTCAGCACCGCCACCCCGAGATGGTTCACCGAAATGAAAAAGGCCTTGGCCCGGGTCCACGCCCACGCCGACAAGTACATCCTCCCGCTCGATCTCCACTTGGCCGAACACGAGCAAATCGTAAACCCCCAGGCAGCTCGTGATTTCGCCGGCCGCTGGGGAGGATCCGTGAACATCACGGGATGGCCTGGAGCCTTCCACGAAATCCACAAGGAGCCCTGCGGCCCAGCCCTATTCCAAGCATTATCAGCCTTTGCTCGGGGTGAGATTTCTTCCGACCAAGCCAGGGTGAGCAGGTGAAATCCGCTCAGCCCTGAATACGGCCTTTCCAGGCATTCCCCTCCCGGGGCCTCCTCCCCCACCTGGCCGACGCCCTTCCCGGCCTTCCTGCTCGCCCCCGAAGGGGTTCTTGTATTCCCAAACGACAGCGCCCTCCCGGGTCACCTCGAAGAACCAGCCCTGTTCACCTGCACAGACCAGGGTGTTGCCGTTGGCAAGTCGTTGGGCGCTGGAAATCCTCGGAGAATGAAACCCCCGGACTCCCGGAGCGGAAAGCGACCAGGAGAAATCGCCCGGACCAAACGCCTTCCCTTTTTCCCGCCGATAAGTCCCGTCTCCATTCAAGGGCAAAACCCACGCGTCGACCGACGACCAGGGGCCAGCTGGGCGGTCTTCGCCATTGTTGAAGACCTGGATTCCAGGGATTCCCTCTGGCTCTTTCACCCAGGTGGCGTGGTGCTGCCCGAATAGTTTTCGATTCTCCGGGCCTCCCTGCCTCCATGCGGCTTGATTCCCCCACCGATAAAGAATCTCACCCGCCGGGCCCGCCGCCTCCCCGGTGGTGATTCCATGGTCGACGACCCAGACCTCGTTCAGTCGACGTACGGAGAGCAGGATTTGGTCCAGGTCGGGGTTCCAGGCGATGGAATTCGTGTGGAACCAGTCGGCCCTCCCCCGTCCCCTTCCCGGCCCGTCTCCTCGTCCGTCGGGAGGCCCGGGGTCCGGCTCTGGCTGCTCGCCCGCGTAACCCAAGGCAGCAAGGCGCTCCATTTCCTCGTGCGATTCAATAGGACGGTCCAAACCGGCGTGGATGTCCACCCTGCCGGGCACGGAAGCCGGATCCCCGAAGCCGGGAAGGGCAGGGTCGAAATCCTGCACGAGGTGGTCCCAAGCGTGCCATTCCCAGACGATTTCCGCGCCATCTGGAAGGACAGGCTTCAACTCAAGGACGCAATCAGGCCACAGTCCTTCCTCGCCCACCTCCTCCGGATCTCGACCGTGGGCAATGGCCTCCTCCCGGGTCTTTCCCTCCCACGCAATCACAAGGATGTTTCCGCTGGGCAGTGGGCATACATCGTGGTGCTGGAGAAGGTCTTCGTCGGCCAGGTGGAATTCCCAAAGAAGTTCACCCTCCCAGGTGAGGCACCGCAAACGCCCCCCCTGGCCTCCACCGTGGAAAACCGGGGGGGCATCGACCCGCGCAGTTCTCAGCAGGCTGCCATCCTCAAGAAGAAAGACCGAGTTCCCCGGAGGTAAATCTGATTCCCAGGAATGGACGACCTCGCCACCGAGATCAATCAAGTATGTCGTCTCTGACTTGAGGGGCGCGAAGAGGGTGTAGCCGAGGAACGCGCCGGGGCGGTTCCTAATCAAGCCGGTCTCCCGGGGTTCCCTGAGCACGGCCCGGACCTCCAAAAGGGGAATTTCACCTGAAACTTGGTCCGAGCCTTGCCCCCTCAAAGCCAATCCGAGGGCGAAGGTCGCGCCCACGAGAACCCAGGGGACCATGTTTCCGGGTGGGTTGTTCATGCCGAACGTGAAGGATATCCGAGGGGGTGGCATGCTATGGGCATGGTCCAGAATCCTCCCGAAGGCTACCAACGCATCATCCCCTACCTACTTTACGCCGACGCTCCCGCGGCCTGTGATTTCCTCTGCAAGGCCTTCGGCTTCACCGAGCGGTTCCGTATCGAGAGGGGCGAGGGGGCCCTGGGCCACGCCGAACTCGCCATGGAGGAGAGCGTGGTCATGCTGGCAACCGCGCCCCCTGACAGCGGTTTCTCCAGCCCCAGGGATCTTCCCGGCCAGTCTGCCTTCGTCACCTGTTACGTGGACGATGTGGACGCCCCAATCGCGGCGGGAGCCGAGGTCGAGGAGGCCGAGGACAAACCCTACGGCGACCGGTCCTACCGGGCCCGGGACCCAGGGGGCCACACCTGGTACTTCGCAACCCACGTCCGGGACGTGGACCCCTCCGAGATGGTGGAGGCCTATCCCGAGAACGGAAACTGCGACTAGGGGCCTAGGATGGCGCTGTGATTGCTCTTCTCCTTTCGGTCGGCCTCGTACCCGCCCAGGACCCGCCCAACGTGGTCCTGTTCCTGGTGGACGACATGGGCTGGCAGGACACCTCGGTTCCCTTCCACTCCGAGGTCACTCCTTTCAACCGCCGCTACAGGACCCCTGCCATGGAGCGGATGGCCCGGGAGGGAATGAAGTTCACCCAGGCCTATGTTTCGGCCATCTGCTCTCCCACGCGGGTGAGCTTGATGACAGGGCTCAATGCCGCAACCCACCGGGTGACCAACTGGACTCTGCGCAAGGACGCAAACAACGACCATTCCCACCCCCGGCTCGCCTCCCCGGCCTGGCACGTCAACGGCCTCAGCCCGGAGGCCGAAATTCCCCGAACCGTGCATGCCCGCGCGCTTCCTTCCTTTCTTGCCGAAGCGGGTTATCACTCCATACACGTGGGCAAGGCCCACTTCGGAGCAATCGACACGCCAGGGGCGGAACCTCTGAACCTAGGCTTCGATGTCAACATCGCAGGCCACGCTGCCGGGGCTCCAGCCAGTTACTACGGCTCCCACGGTTTCTCTCAAGCGGGCAAGCAGGGAAAGGCCGAAGGGAGTTCGGTCTGGGATGTCCCCGGACTGGAGGCCTGGCACGGCAAGGATGTCCATCTCACCGAGGCGTTGACCGTGGAGGCTTGCCGGGAAGTCCGCAAAGCCGTCGATGCCGGGAAACCCTTCTTCCTCTACCTGGCTCATTACGCCGTTCATGCCCCGCTCATGAAGGATTCCAGGTTCGCGGAGAATTACGGCGACTTGGACCCGCGCGAAACCGCCTACGCCTCGATGATCGAGGGAATGGACAAGAGCCTCGGCGATGTGTTGGACCTTCTCGACGAGCTGGAGGCCTCGGAAGACACGCTTGTGTTGTTCTTGTCCGACAACGGAGGACTCACCAGCTACGCTCGCGGCGGTGAACCCTTCACCCACAATCTGCCCCTGAGTTCGGGCAAGGGCAGCGCCCACGAAGGCGGCATCCGGGTTCCCATGCTGGCCAGGTGGACGGGGGTGGTGGAACCCGGCTCCGTCTGCCCCACCCCGGTCATTGTCGAGGACTTCCTCCCCACCTTGATGGAAGTGGCGGGAGCCCCCATTCCTGACCAGGCGGAAGGCGTCCCCTTCACTCCCCTTCTTCGAGGCGAGGCCATGGATACCTCAGAAAGGACTTTCCTCTGGCACCAACCCAACACCTGGACCAACATCATCGCCCGCAAGGGCCTGGGCCCGCATTCCACCCTTCTCCGCGGAGACTGGAAGGTCGTCTCCTATCACGACCCCGGTCGCGACCCTCGCTGGGAGCTCTTCAACTTGAAGGATGACATCGGCGAGAGGAACAACCTGGCGGGATCGTTGCCCGACCGCCTTGCCGGGATGGCAGGAATCCTTACCCGCGAGCTCAAGAAGCGGAATGCCCAGCGTTCGGTGGACAAGGCCACCGGTGAACCCATCCCTTGGCCGGACGAGACCCTCCCCTCCGTCGACGGTGTGCCCTCAAAAAATGGCTGAACTCAAAACCAAGGAAAACGACGCAAGCGTGACTGCCTTTCTCGACGGAGTGGGTCACCCGGCGCGACGGGAGGACGGCAAGGTCCTCCGGCAAATGATGGAGAAGATCACGGGCGAAACCGCCCGGATGTGGGGCGCCAACATCGTCGGTTTCGGCCGCTACTCCTACGTCTACGCCAGCGGTCATTCCGGCGAGTGGCCTTTGACTGGATTTTCCCCCCGGAAAGCCAGTCTCAGTATCTACATCATGCCCGGGTTCAGGAAATCAGCCCCCCTCCTCAAGAAGCTGGGCAAGCACAAGATTGGGAAGTCCTGCCTCTACGTGAACCATCTCGAGGATGTGGACCTTGAAGTGCTTGAAAAACTCATCAAGGATTCATTCGAGGAGATGCGCCGCAAGCACGAGGCCTAGGAGTCCAATCCCAGGAGTTCCCGCACGACCTCCTCCTCAAAACCCACCCCTCTCCAAATAACCTTGCCGTCCGGCCCGATGAGATAATTGGTTGGGTAGGCCCGGACACCGAAGGAGGCCGAGACCTCGCCTTTTTCCTGCATCATGGCAGGAAAGGTGAACCCGGATTCACTCCAGTAATCGCGGATGACCTCGGCGGTGTCACCGACGTTCATCGCCAGAAACACCAGTTCCTTTCTCTCCCCTTGCGCCTCCGACCAGAGGGCTTGGAGCCGGGGAAGCTCCTCGCGGCAACCCCCTCAGTGATAGAACCAGAAGTTCAGGAACACCGTCTTGCCCTGGAAATCCTCCATGGTCAAGGTCCTGCCTGAAATGTCTGTGAAACCGACCGAGGGGACCATGGACCCGACCGTCAGAAGGGAAGCCGTCATGCTGTCGGACTTCCGGGCCTCGAGGTCAATCAGTTGATAACCCTCGGGAATCTCCACCTCGTAGTCCTCCGGAGAGATTTCATCGGGGTGGGACAGGTCCAGCCCCGTCATCGCGACCCGAATGGGACGCCCCTTCTCCGGGTCGGTTCGCCAGGTGAAGGCTTTCAATGCGCCCTCGTCGTCCAGCCAAAGAGTCTTCCATCCCTTGTCCTCGGCCAGCTCGAGACCGAACAATCCCTCGAAGGCCTTGTTCGGGGGGGCAAACTCCACGGCTCCGGAGGGCCATGGCGTTTTCTCGTCTGACGATGGACCCTCAAGCCAAAATCGGAGGGGCAGGAAATGGGGCAGGAACATCTCCAGGTTCTTGAAGCCCCGGCCGGTCTTGATGCGCTGCTTGCGGGCATGGTCAAGCAACCAGAAATTCTTTCCGTCTCCGACGAAAGTGACATCGATTTTGTCCCCGTCTCCGGGCGAATTGCCCTCCCCTTGAATCCGGACCCATCCCAGCATGGGCTTGAGCAAGCGGGCTTCCACCGAGGACCGACTCAGCGCCTCCAGGCCTTCGCCCTCCCGAAGCTCGATGGAGAAATCGGTTTCAAGGGAGAAGTGAAGGGCTTCGCCGTCGTGAATCTTCGCGGAAATCGCGGCCAGCGCCTCGACCGCGGGGTCGACATCCGGGAAGGTCGGCAGAACCGGTTCCTGCACTCCCACGAGGAGACCGAGAAGAAGAACAGGGTTCAAAAAGACGTCTCCGGGGAAGGTCGCATTGTCGTCATCACCCTGACGGAAAACGGAACGGGGCCCTTCCCGGGCGGAAGAGGAGAGGGGCGGTCGCCGGGTCTGCTGCCAGGGCCTCGGGAAGGGAACTCCCCTCCGCAACAAGGTGTCGGCCCAAGGTGAGAGGCGTGGAATTCAAATCCACCTGGTTGGCTTCGAGGTGGGAGGCCATCCGGGCGAAGGCTTCCCCAAGAATGGGATGGTCTTCCAGGGATTCATGAACCTCCGCCGCGTCGGCCGTGCGACCCAGGCCCAGGGAAAGGGAACCCAGATGACATGGGGTGGCGGAGCGGTGCCCCTCGGCGATATCGGCGGAGAGACTACCCGTGTTGCCGCTTCGCACGGCGGCGATGAAGTTGGCGAAGTGGTCGCGGGCCCCGGTCCACTTGCGCATGGACCGACCCTCCGAATCGAAAGCCTCCGCCGAACTGTAGTTGGGAAGGTGAAGTTTCCCTCCCTCACATTCAACGACAACTCCGATACCCATCCCCTGATAGCGGTCCATGCGCCCTCCCCAGTCCTCCTTCTGGGCCTTGATGTCCCGAGGAAGACCCCGAACTTCGAACAACATCGGGGCCGTCGGATAGCGGCACCAGAGAATCTGGGTATTGGGGGTGTCTCCGTCATCGTCATAGCCCATTCGGCCTCCCACCGACAAGACCTCTGAAGGCGAACCGTTCTCACCAAGAGCCCAGCGACAGAGATCGACCTGGTGAACTCCCTGGTTGCCAAGGTCGCCGTTGCCGGTGGCCGATTCCCAATGCCAGTCGTAGTGGAGGTTGCGGCGCATGAGCGGAGTCAGGGGCGCCGGCCCGGTCCATAGGTCGTAGTCGATGTGGTTCGGGACGTTCTGGGGGCCCGCGACCTTGCCTATGCTCTTGCGGGGTTTGTAGCAGAATCCACGAGCCACCTTGATGGGCCCGAGGTTCCCTGCGTGCATCCACTCGATGGCTGCCCGGATGGCCTGACTGGAGCGACTCTGGGTTCCGGTTTGGACGATGCGACCGTAATCCCGGGCGGCTTCAACCATGAGTTCGCCCTCGTGGAATCCGTACGAGACCGGCTTTTCCACGTAGACATCCAGTCCTGCTTCGCAAGCCCAAACCGTTTGCAGGGCATGCCAATGATTGGGCGTCGCCAGGGAAACTGCGTGGAGGTCCTTGCGCTCGAGCAGTTCGCGGAAATCCACGACCGCGTCGACCTTTTCGCCCCGTTTTTCGAACTGGGCGACTTCCCGGGCAAGAACATCGGAGTCCACATCGCACAGGGCCACCACACGGACGTTGGCGAGCTTGCGGAGGCCCTCGATGTGGCTGCGGCCCCGGCTGCGGATGCCGGCGACAGCGATTCGAATTTCCTCGTCCGGCCCCATGGCGGTCCGCGCCCGGGGCATGGAGCATCCGAGGGCCGCCAGCCCAACCAAGGCTCCTCCGCTGGTGCGGATGAAGGACCTTCGAGTGGAAAGGGTTGGAACCACGGCCTTCTATCCTAGAGACATGTGGAAAGTGTTGGCCGCCTGGTTCGCCCTGGCTTCAGGCCTGTTTGGTTTCCAGGGGCCGGCCTTGGTCAACCTTGGGCCGGATGCCTCCGACATCGGCCAGGTTAGGAGTCAATTCGAAGCCGCCAATCCTGGACACACCCTCGAATGGCTACCCGACACCCCCCTGTTTCAGGCCTCCGCCCCCACCGTCGCCTTCGTCCAAGTGGGAGAGGGAATGTGCACCTTGGGGAAGGAAACATCCCCCTATGAAGTGGGCGACCTCCTTCGGCTTCGGCAAGGAGACACGGTTCTCTTCGACCCCCCTGCCGGTGTCCTGGTCTTCACCCTGCCCAAGCCGCTCGCAGCAAGCCGACCCTCCAACATCCGGCCCGACTGGGACGAAAACATCACCGACACCCCGGGCGGATGCGCCACGGAAGGAGACGCCTATCGTCGCATTCTCCTGACTTGGCAGGGAAAGAACGGGCCCTATCTCTCCCGTCAAATCAACGCCCATCGGGTGCGCATTTGGGATTCCTTCACCCACTACCACCCCAAGGAAGGAGGGTTCGACGAGTTCTACCTGGTCCAGGAAGCTCCCCCGGGAGCCCGGCTCGTCGTTGGCGAAGACCTTGCCGGTATCCTCGACCCGGACGACCTCGGCCCCGAGGATGCGGCAGGTTTGTTGCGATCCATTCCTATCCAACCCGACGACCTCGTATATCTGCCCCGTGGGATGGTCCACCGGGGGGTTGGAGGGGCGGTGGTCCAGGTAATCACGGTTCCCGGATTCGTCCCCGGGGCTGAAATAGGGGTTGACCGTCAGCTGGAGGAAATCAACTCTCGGTTCGAGCTCCAAGGAGATCGAGCCCTGCCAGTGCACCGCGGCCCCGGTTGGGTGGAGGTGACTCCCACCGCCGGGGGAGGAGCCAAGATTTACATCGGCGGCCGACCTTTCACCGAGCTCAAGATGGACCGTCGCCATCCTGATTTCTGGCCGCTTCGTAATTCGGCGGGACAGGCCCTGTCGCGGGCGTGGCCAAGGGAAGGCGGCCAGGGCGGAAAGCAGGACCACCCCCATCACCAATCTCTGTGGTTCGCGCACGGCAAGATTGACGGCCTCGACTTTTGGCACGACCCGGAGGCGAAGGTTCGCGCGAATCGAATTCTGGGAATGGGCTCGGGTGAAGGCCGGGGATGGCTTGAAATGGAGAGTTCCTGGTCGGGGCCCTCGGATCGAGAAGTGTTCTCGGACCGACGTCGGATTGATTTTTTCAAGAGGGGGTCGGCATGGGGCCTTGATTTCAGCATCACCCTGGAAGCCGGGGGCGACGGGCTTGTTTTCGGGGACACGAAGGAGGGGACCTTCGCCCTCCGCCTTGCGGCGGAATTGGTAGCCGACCAAGGAGGAACCCTCGTCAATTCGGAAGGGAATCGGGGGAAAGTTGCCTGGGGGCAACGGTCGCGATGGGTGATGGCTTCGGGGGAACTTTCCAGGGGCCCGGCAGCCGTGGCGGTGATGGACCACCCCGGCAATCCACGCCACCCCACCCCTTGGCACGCACGGACCTACGGGCTGGTCGCGGCAAATCCTTTCGGGCTTCACGCCTTCGAAGGCGCCCCGGAAGGTTCCGGCAGGATTGAGATTCCGCCGGGAGAATCCCTCCAATTTAGGTGGCGCGTGGTTCTCTTCCCGGAAATCCCCGCGGCGGAAAAGGTCGAAACTCTCTTTCTGGATTTTGCGAACAGTTGACCGCGGTCCGGGGTCAATCGTGGCTATCAGCCAGGTGGGCGCGAAGGATGTCGGCGCCGAAATCCCGGTCAAGGTCGCGCCAGACGGCGTGGGCATGATTGGGGTCGTTCCCCACACAGGCGTATTCCATACCGAACCGGGGACCGGCGACCCTGAAATAAAACGGGCCTTCCCCGGGTTTCCCCGTCCAGCAGAAGAACAAATCCTCAAGAGGGAGAGCCTGGATTCGGGCCATTTCCTCCTTGGCCAGCCCGGGATGAAGATTCCCCGTGAATTCGTCCACCAAGAGAAAGAGGGCCTCGCGGGCTGCCGCCGACATCTTTGAAACTGGAAGCCCCAAAGCTGCCAGGGGCTTTTCGCGGGAGGGGCCTAAGACCACATCCCGGGGACGGGCGGTCGCAAGCCGTGCGGTTTTCCTTTCGGCCTCATCCAGGATTTCGAGAAGTTCCCTTGCCCTCGCAACCTCGGCCCCCAAGGGGCGCAGGCCGGCGTGGGGCCCACCCAGGACGGTGGCGGGGGCGACTCCCAGGAAAAAGGGGGTGCCTCGAATCTCTTCGGACGGGCCCCCGGTGAAGTTGAGGGAGAGGTGGTGGCCCTCCAGGCTCCAGCCCCACCGACCGTCCCCGGGTTTCCCGAAAAAGGTGAAGGCGTAGCGGCCCGGGTCGCGTCCTGCGTTTGGTTGAAGATCGGCGAGAACGGATTCGAGCACGAGGATTCCTTCCGTCTTGAGGTAACCGGCAGAACTGAGAACGCTTTGCAGAAGATCCGTCAGATGGACACGCTGGCCCGGGGCGAGGTCGCCAATCCAGATTCCTCGCCTGTCGCCCGGAAGGTAGGTCCAGGCGAGCCTCTCCTCGTGGTCGAAGGGGAAACCGCACTTCTCGCGCTGAGCGGGTTCGAGAGATTCAATGAAGGTCAGGGCGGAGGCCTCCATAGAGGAGGACTCGAAGCTCGTCGCGGTCGCCAACCCTGCTGAAAAAGCCAGTCCCGACAGGGCCATGGCGGGAAGACTGGATTTGTTTGAAAGTCTGAACATCATTTCTGCCATTCCCCTTCCCAGGACTTCAACGAGGCCAAGGCCTCGGTGTGGGTCCAATCCCAAGCCAGGGGGGTCACCGTGATGGCCCCCTGAAGAAAAGCCAGAGTATCCGAACCAGCAGGAGCTTCAGCCCGAAAATCCAGCTTGGCCCTCACCGTCTTCCCTTCCTCGCCCTTCTCCTCCATCGAGAATCCTCGAATGTTCAGGTACCTCCCTCCCATGGGGGAAAAAACTACCGGGGGCGATACGCCTGCCTTGAGGCGCGGCACATTGATTGAATAGACCACGCCCTTTCGGGTGCCGTTCTCCAGCAACTTGCCAAGGAAGCGACCGGTGAACCTGGCCGCCTGATTGAAACCGCTTCGGGATTGCTGGGAAACCGCCACCGCAAGAACCCCGCGGCCCGCGGCCTCCATAGCCGCCCCTACCGTCCCCGAGTAATGGGAAATTTCACCGACGTTCGCTCCGGCGTTGATTCCAACCACCACGCAATCAAAGGGTCTTTCCCCGCCAAGCTCGAGCAGTCCATAGGCGACCGCATCGGCAGGCGTTCCCGCCAGGGACCAGGCCTCCTCGACCCCCTCGATTTCAACACGGGTGACTGTCAACCCCTTGCCGAACATCTCGCTGGCTTGGCTCTTTCCCGACTGGTTTATTGCGGGAGCACAGACCACGACTTCGCAAAAAGTGCTCAGTTCAACAGCCAGAGATTGGAGGCCCTCCGCATCCCAGCCGTCGTCGTTGGAAACAAGAACCCGAGGGTGGGGCTGGATTCCGTGAGGTGAATCTTGCTCCACCAGAAAAAAAGGGCTCGCCAAACCAAGGACGCAAGCGATTGCAGACGGAAAAGCGAACTTGGGAGAGGGGGTCATGGAGCCCCCATCCTAAGGGAGGTCATCTGGCTGGAAAGGGGTCTTGGTTCTGTGGGGCCCGGGTTTCCGCGGCGCGTATGCGAAATGAGCGGATGCAACCAGGGTCGTCGAAAGAGCCAACTCCGACCCTGCCCCACCCGTCCCCCTTCAGGGGGGCCTCCATGAGTGGAGTGATCATGTCCTCGAAAAAAACTTGCACAGTTCCCCGGGCCGGCGAGGAATCCACTTTGACCCGGTACCAAGTATCTCGGCCCCACTCGACCCCCTTGTCCTGAACGGGAAGAAGCGGGACCCGAGCCGCATCCGCAACGAGGAAGACATTGTGCGCTCTGGCATCGGGCCGAGTCGAAAGGTGGACATAGGTGAAACGAGAGGGGCTTGTGAAGTGAAGGAAAAAGCAAATGTCGCGGTGGGCGTATTCCTTGCCCACCTGCATCACTTCCGCTTCCATGACGAAGTCCCGAACCTCGAGGTCGCGAACCAGCCCAAGAGTGAGCGGGGAGCGAACGGGAGGCTTGTAACGGCTGCCCTCGGACCAACTCAGGCTCCCGCCCCCCTCCTCGTTCCATTGCCAAGCCTCGGAATCGGAAAAGACCATGTGCGCAGTACTTTCGGAGGATTTGAAGTCCATGGCCACGATCTCCTCGCGAAGGGAAATCGCGACTTCGGCGGTAAAAATTCCCGAAGGGTCGCCCCTCTCGGCCAGAGTGCGCCGGATGGAGGCCGCCGTCCTCGGAACCTTGCCTTGAAAGAGGACCTGCTCGTCCCGCAGAACTCGGATTTCCTGGTCGAGATTCACCATGGAATCGTCGAGCCGGAGACGGAATCCCGCCAACCCTTCGGCCTTGCGCACCAGGAAATCCTGCCCCCGGCGTTCCACGTCCAACCAGGCGCCTTTTGTCGGAGTTTCCACCGCAAGCCAGTAGAAGCGGGAATGGGTCACATCATCCTGAACCCAGGTAACCCTCTCGGGGCGCAAGTTTCGACGAAACTTGGCCATCCAGGGAACCGCTGCCGCGTCTTCGCGGTCCATCCAGTGGCCCTTCTCGGGTGGAATCCGAGCCCAGTGGGGATAGTCGCCCGGGTTTTCCTCGGCCAAACCGGCCAGCCGTTCCTTCCACTCTTCGGCCCGCTGGTTGCGCTGGTAGGCCCCGTCCTGTCCCCCCACATGGAGGGTGAAGGGAAGGTTCCGCAGGGGTCGGGCCCGGGCGTCGCCGGGGTGGCCCGCCATCATGGCGGCCGCCGCCCATCGGTCGGCCATCCGAGGGGCCAACTGGTAGACCCCATCCCCGCCTGCCGAATACCCCATCAGGTAAACCCGGTCGGGGTCGACATCCTCAAAAAGCACCAGGTTTTCAATCAGTCGGTCCAGGAGGGGGTCTATGTGAGCCCGGTGCCATAGATTCCAAGTGTCGGTGGGCGCCCTCGGGGCCAGGTAGACCCCCTCCTCGGGTTGGTAGAGCCGCTTCTGGTTGTTCCATTGGCCGTCGTTGACGGCGGGGGTCGTGCCGCCCCCTCCGTGCAGGGAAATCCAAAGCGAGCGGCCGCCCTCTGGTTTTTCCCCATGGGTCTTGAACCAAAACGGCATCTTGATCCCGTTCACCTCGAACACCTTGGCCTCCATCTCCTCTTTGCGTTCTTCGCGCAAGGTTGTCGCCCTATCCGCAGCGACTTGTTGGGCAAGGGCCGACGCCTCTTTGAGGGTCAGGGCAGCCTGGTCTTGATTGCTTTCGTGACCGAGGGCCACTGCCAAAACCATGAACATCCATGCCGCCATGGGGAGATTCTAGTCTGGGCATCATGACCCGACGGACATCCCTCACCCGAAGAGATTTCATCAGGCGGGCCGGAACCCTTGCCGGAGGATTGGGCCTTTGGGGCGGTTTCCCCTTTCCCGCAGGAGAGCGGGCCTTGGGAGCCAACGAAAAGCTCGACCTTGGGGTCATCGGCACCGCCAACCGGGCTGCGGCCAACATTGCAGGCCTCGGGGCTGAGAATTTGGTGGCTATCTGCGATGTGGATGAAAATTACCTGGGGGCACTCGGGGAAAAGCTTCCCGGCGCCAAGCGGTACACCGATTTTCGCCAGCTCATCGACAAGGAGAGCCTGGACGGGGTGATT
>DCAK01000054.1:2292-5104 GCA_002311925.1 Planctomycetes bacterium UBA1135 | reverse complement strand
TCTCGACCGCCGACCATACCCATGCTCCCGCCACCCTTGCGGCCCTCGACGCGGGGCTCCATGTCTATTGCGAAAAACCTCTCACCCACACGGTGGAGGAAGCCCGACGGGTCGCCGAGTCGGCGGCGAAAAACAAGAGGGTCACCCAGCTGGGAACCCAAATCCATGCCCATGACAATTACCGCCGGGTGGTGGAGTTGATTCAAGACGGAGCCATCGGCGCCGTCACCGAGGCCCATGCATGGGTGGGCAAAGCCTGGGGGGGGAGCAAGGAACTCAAGGATGACGGCCCCTCCCCCGCCCATTTCCACCACGACCTTTGGTTGGGCCCCGCCCCCCATCGCCCCTACCACGATTTCTATCACCCCGCCCAATGGCGCCGGTTTTGGGACTTTGGAGGAGGAACCCTGGCCGACATGGGATGCCACCTTCTCGACCTCCCTTTCTGGGCCCTGGAATTGCGTCATCCGGTGAAGGTGTCCGCCCAGGGACCTCCCCCCGACCCTGAAACAGCGCCGGTCAAGATGCGGGCCTCGTGGAAATTTCCCTCCAGAACAAGCCGGGCCGGAAAAAACCTCCCAGAGGTGGTCCTTCACTGGCATGACGGAGGATTGAAGCCTCCTCAATTGGACGGAGACTTGGGTCTCCCCATCAGCAAGGACCCCGAACTTCCGCCCATCACGTTCGGCTCAGGCGTCCTCTTCGTCGGCACGAGGGGCATGCTCATCTGCGATTACGGACGACGTTTTCTCCTTCCGGATGAAAAATTCAAGGACTTCAACCCCCCCGCCCCGACCTTGAAATCCTCCCCCGGTCACTACCGAGAATGGGTGGACGCCATTCGGGGAAATGGAGCCGCCTTGTGTGATTTCCGATATTCGGGCGCCCTGACCGAGATGGTTCTCCTGGGGAACGTGGCCTACCGGGCCGAGGAAGCTTTCTCGTGGGACGCAAAAAAACTCCGGGCATCCTCGCCGCGAGCCCAGGCCTTCGTCGCCAAGGAAAACCGGCCCGGATGGTTTTGACCTCCCTCCCGGCGGTGTTTTCCCGAAGTCAGCTTGGGAGGGTCATTGGACCATGGCTTCAACCCCATTGGATAGAACCCAACTCTGAGGTCCAATTCGATCCAAGGCTTGGAGCCAAACCAGGGAACCGGACAAGTTCGCGGGAACACTCACATTCAACAGGGATTGCCCATTCCCACCGGGGACCACCGCCCCGAGATTGTGGATGGGGAGGCCAAGGTCTACATTCATGTCAATCCAATCCAGGAAAGTTGGTCCGGGGCCACTCAGCGAGCCTCCGAAAATCACCAAATCACCCTCTCCTCTCAGTGTCAGAAGAGAAATATCCTGGCCGGCCAATAGCTCAGGCTGGGCCAAGGTAAAGGGGGCATCGTAAGCAATGGCCAGGGCCATGCCGGAATTGGTGATCCCTCCCGCATCCGCGTTTCCGGAACTGCAAAGAAGGTCAGGAAGGCCATCTCCATTGAAGTCTCCGCCCGATGCAACGAAGCCAAGGTTGTCCAGTGGGTTTTGCCCGAGAACGCTGAAAAGGAGTCCTCCACCACTTCCTGAAAATACCTGAATGGCACCTTCGTCGAGGGAGGCCACATCACGAGCCGGGGAGCCCACGGCGAAATCCGGTGTTCCATCCGCATCCACATCCGCCAGCCCAGCGACATATTTCCCGCAGTTTTCCCGCGCATCGACCCCGGCAATCGAGAATAGAATTTGACTGGTCGCACCCGAAAAAGCCAAAGCTCTTCCCGACTTGTAAACCGACCCAACCGTGACCCCGGGTTCACCAACGAGGAAATCACCGACTGAATCGCCATCAAGGTCTCCCGTTCCCGCAACTGAATCCCCCATCCAACCTGCGGTGTCACTTCCGTAGAACCCATTCAACAATGATCCATCGAAACCGGAAAGGATGTAGGCCGCTCCTGAGTCGCTGTGAATGGAGTCCCTCAGAGGAGCGCCAATCAATAGGTCCGAAAACCCGTCACCATTCAAGTCACCTGGGCAGGCCAAGGAATACCCAAAGTACCACAAGGCGAGAAAAGGTCCCATGCGTAGTGGTTTCCTATCCTCACTCGCACTCGCCATTGATTTTTTTGAAGGCGTTTTCCGGGAAGTTCGGTTAGTTTGGGACCATGGTGAACCCCTCCCTCCGCCTCCTCGGAGCTTGTTGTGCCTTGGCCCTCCTCATGCCCTCCGCAGCGGCCCAGGAAGCCGAAACCGCGGACTTGCGCTACAAGGTGGTCAAGGAATGGAATGTCCGGTTGGCGAATGAGGATTGGGAATCCATCGGAGATGAAATTTCCATCCCCCACCGGGATGCCTCCGGTTTCGTGGTCCAAAATACCCCGAACACCCTTTCCATCGATACTGACGGGAACGGCAACCCTGACAAGGACATCAAGGGGCTCGGTGGAGTGGTTCTTCTGCGAAGCAAGGATGCAGACGGCAAGCGTTTCGACTACGCCATCCGTATCCGCAAATCTGGAAAAGGCTGGGCTTTCGCCTCCAGCGGGGTCCGCACCGGCAAGGTCGCGGGTGAAAACATCACCCTCTTCGACACCAACAACAACAACATTTGGAACGAAATCGGCGTAGACGGAATGATGGTCGGCAAGGCCAAGGGGGCATCCACCCTCAGCGCCGTCGCCAATTTGAAGGGCGACCTCTTCCAGCTTGAAGTCACCGCAGATGGAGGTTCCATTCAAGCCCGCCCCTTCACCGGGACCACCGGCATCCTCAGCGTTCGCTCCGGTTTCGAATCCAAGGGAGCCCTGGACACCGCGGTCTTC
>DCAK01000054.1:0-2078 GCA_002311925.1 Planctomycetes bacterium UBA1135 | reverse complement strand
CCCTCACCCAAATTGAATGGGGCGGGCCCATCGTGATGGAATTCGACCAGAATCCCGGCGAGGAAAAGGACCAAATCATGGTCAGCCCCCCGCGTTTCCGCGGCAAAGCCGGCGAAGTCTACTTCGATTTCAACCCCAACGAACTTTCCCCATCTATCCTGGTGAAGGACAAGCGAGGAAGAAAGATTTGGTCCGGTAAGTTCTGCACCACCTGAGGTGGTTCGCCCACATCGACGCCCGTGCCGGCGCCGGAAGGAAAAGCCCTCAGCATCACCATGGAATTGGATTGCGGAATGTTCGGGACCATCGAGAGTGCATGTGAAGAGGAAGAGGTTCTCGAGCCCACCACCGCCAGCGCCGACCGCCGCCGCTGAGGAGTCCGTTCCCAGCCATTTCCGGGCTTGTTTCCTTGGGTAGCGTGGAAGCCATAAAGTTCGCCCTCCTCTCGTCCATCACCTTGGTTCTTGGCGCGATTGCGATTCAGGATGCTCCCGCCGCAGAACTGGATCTGCGCGGTGGTTCCATTGCCGGAGTGGTCCTGACCTCCGATGGTCGGCCCGTTCCCGGAGCCCATGTGGCCATCGCCCCAGCAAACGGCAATGGCCGCGTTCTGCACACGCGCACGAACCGCCAAGGGCATTTCGGATTCCGCCAAGTTCTCCAAGGATGCGGCATCATCGGCGCAGCGACCCGCGGTCACTCCGTTCGCCGGGATGTCTGTGTCCGGTCCGGGCAAGTCACCAACATTCGGTTGGTGTTCAACTAAAAACAGCCGGCTCAGGCTTCCTTGCGCCGCCTTTTCCCGAGGAAGGATTTCTTTTCCTTCTCGAGCATCTTGAGGATTTCAGAGGCGATGTCCTTGCCGGAGCTCGCCTCGATTCCCTCGAGACCGGGCGAGGCGTTCACCTCGAGGACCTGGGGCCCCCTGTCCGTTCGGAGAAGGTCCACCCCCGACACATCCAGCCCCATGATTTTCGAAGCTTTCACGGCGAGTTCCCTCTCCTCCTTGGAGAGCTTGACATTCTCGGCTGTTCCCCCGCGGTGGAGGTTGGAGCGGAAATCGCCCGGTGCGGCCTTGCGAAGCATGGAGGCCACCACCTGATTGCCCACCACGAAGGCTCGGATGTCCTCCCCGTTGGCCTCCTTGACGAAGTGCTGAACGAGGATGTTGGCATCCATTTGGCGGAACGCGCTCATCACCGACTCGGCGGCCTTTTCTGTTTCGGCAAGAACCACCCCCTTGCCCTGGGTGCTTTCCAGAAGCTTGAGAATGACAGGGGCGCCCCCCACCCTCTTGAGGAGGCTGTCGATGTCCTTGGTCGAGTGGGCGAAGCAGGTCTGGGGAAGCCCCACTCCTTCCCGGGCCAGAATCTGGAGGCAACGCAACTTGTCGCGGGAGCGAACGATGGACAAGGATTGATTCGCCGTGAGGGTTCCCATCATTTCGAACTGTCGAACCACGGCGGCCCCATAAAAGGTATAGGTGGCGCCGATTCGGGGGATGATTCCATCCAATTGCAGGGCTTCCTCTCTGAAAAACACCCGGGGCTTGCCGCTGGTGATGTCCATCGTGCATCGGAGGTAATCTAAGACCCGGACCTCGTGGCCCCTTTCCTCGGCGGCTTCAACCAGCCGCTGCGTGGAGTAGGACTTGGGAGCCCGCGAAAGAATGCCGATGCGCATCAGGTTTTCTTTACCGGCTTGGGAAACAGCCAGGAACGGCCGGGGTCGACCAGGAATCGGCGGGCAATCGCCTGGCGCCCAAGCAGCATGGGGTAGTCCATGTCCTTGCGGTCGGTCAGGGTGAATTCAACGGTCCAGCAACGGCCCGCAAGGCGGACCTTTTCCTTGACGACCGGCCGGGACTCGGCTTTCCCGACGGAGGTCCGGATGCGGCGAATCCCGACGAGGGGGGCTTCAGCGATTCGGTTTCTTCGGCCCCCCTTGGGCCCTGCGTACAACCGAAAGCGAACCCAGGGGTCGCCCTTCTTTCCAAATTCCTCGATGTCGGTCGCGTGCAGGCTGGAAGTCGCCGCCCCTGTGTCGACCTTGGCCCGCAAGGCCCGGACCCCCAGGCC
>DCAK01000037.1 GCA_002311925.1 Planctomycetes bacterium UBA1135 | reverse complement strand
GGGAGAGAGTCAGGGCGGCACGGTGAAGACGGAAATCCCGGCCCAGGCGGTCGCCCAACTCCTCCATGGAAAGAGTGGGGCCGGCTTCAGGGTCGGGGTCGGCGCCCTCCTCGGGATCGGGCCTCAGGTAATGGGAATAGCGCCGATAGTTATAGAAACCCTCGAGGGCCTCGGGGGAGGGCTCCTCGGAAGGGGCCCAAGCCTTCACCGCCTCGGTGGCCAAGGCGTCGGCAGTCAGGAGAAGGGCCTCCCAGGAAACAGATTCCTCGTTCTCGAGGTCGCGCATCTGGACCGGGGTGAGACCGCCCTCGAAGAAGGTGGTGAATTCCTCGTCGGTGGGTTCCAGGGAGGATGCGGCGCCAGCGAAATCATCCGCGGTCAACACCATGTACTGGCATTTGATCTCCTCGAAATCAGAGGCGAAATCCTCGCGGACCTGGTCGGAGGTCACGATGACCGAAGCGGACAAAATTTCCTCAACCTTTTTCTGTCGGATGAGGGCGCTGACGACGTTCTCGTAATCGGTTCCGTTGCGAAAACCGAACCTCCGGTAGATGTCCTCGTAATTGGAGGTCCGGGCTACGGCGAACTGGGAGCGGATGAACCCCTCGAGATCTTGGCGGACGACCGCCACCTCGAATTCGTCGGCGAGCTTGATGAGGGTGGCGTAGGCGAGGACCTCCTCGGTATCCACCTCGGGAGACCTTCGACCCATGATTTGCCGTTCCTTGACGAGCAACGACTGGGCCCTTCGGTAGTCCTCGGACGTGATTTCCGCCGGGCCGCTGGGGAGGTCGAGGGTGGCCCAAACCCCGGGACCTTCCGCCATCACTCCCGAAATGGCCTGCATCATGGGCCCCGTCACGGAAAAGATGAGGAGGCAGAAGATGGCGACCCCGAGGATGGTCCAGCGCTGGAATCGAGACATGGTTTCAGGCTTTCCTGGTTGGACCTCCGGAATGGAGGGCTGAGGATTCTACAGGGTCGGCGTCGGAAGCAGAATCGGCTTCCGTTTCCGGATCGGCGGAAGAATCCGCATCCGTTTCGGGTTCGGCTTCGGCGGGGGCGGAAAGGCGCCCGGCTTCGGGGAGATCGTCCAAATCCCGGAGACCGAAATGATCGAGGAATTCCCGGGTGGTCGCGTAAAGGAAGGGCCGGCCGGGAACCTCGGCCCTGCCGAGAATCCGAACCAGGCGCAGGTCGAGGAGATGCCTCAGGTGGGGCCCGCTGTTGACCCCGCGAATCCCGTCGATGTCGGCCTTGAGAACCGGCTGCCGGTAGGCCACGAGAGCCAAAACTTCGAGAGCGGCGGGACCCAGGCGGTTCTTGTGAACCGTGCGTCGAACGCTGGCCAGAGGTTCAGCGAATACGGAGGAGGTCAGGAGCCTCCATGAGCGGCCTACCCGCGAAAGCTGCAGGGGCAGATTCCTTTCCAGCATCCAGGTTTCCAGGGCCTCAAGGTGCTGGCGAGGGCTGTGGGTTTCGGCCGGAGGTTGCTCTGCGTCCTCGTTCTCGTTCTCCCCGGGAACGGGATAGAGAACCTCCCGAATCCGATCCTGGGTGACCGGTTCCGGTGAGGAAAAAAGGAGAGCGAAAAGAAGCTGAAGCTTCTCTTCGGCAACGGGCTCAGTCTTGGCGGCGGGGCACAAAAGGTGGCCTCTCCCGAATATTCGGGAGTCTTCCCTTGGAAGTATAGCGGGAGGCCATCTCCTCAAACCATGCCCGAGCCTCGAGAGGGAGCACCGGCTGGCTTCGCAGGCCCTCGAGCAGGATGGAGCGGGGAGGAAGAGTGGAAGTCGGGGGAAGAACTTCCGCCACCCGGACCACCCACCAGGCGGCGTCGCCCTCAAGCCGCACCGGGCCGGCCACCGTTCCGCGGTATGCCCCCTTCAAGAGTTCGGCAAGAGGAGGGGGGAGAAACACGGGAAGCGGGGGCCAAGCGCCATCCTCGGCCTCCCATGGGGGCCGGGGTCCCTCTTCGAGAAGAACCCTGGGATGGGCCCCCGCCCTGAGTTTGCGGGCGATTTCTTCTCCCTCGGCTTCGTCGGCAACCTGGAAGACATGCATCCGCAAACGGCCGACCAGGAGGCACTCTGCCCGCAGAACCAGTTGATAGAGCTGATTGCGCCGGATTCGGTCCCCAAGGGCGGACCGAACCTCTGCAAGGCTTCGGCCGTAACGGTCTCGGGCCCATTCTTCGAGATTCTGGCCCCCCTGCAACCCTGCATGAATTTCCGCCAGAGCGTCCGCCAGGGATTGGGCCACCACCCTCTCGTCGGGCTCGATTCCCAGGCGGCGGCCTTCGCTGGCGGCGAACGCGGCTCGCTGGAGACCCCGGACAAGCTGCTCGGCTTCCTCCGGCATGTGGAGAGCGAGGTCCGCGGCCAAGGCCCGGGAATCCAAGGCGGCCCCGTCCATGCGGATTTCAGGAAGGTTCGGGCCGGCGAGGCCGGGGCCTGGCAGGGTCGGAGTCGCGCAGGCTGCCAATGCGATACCGGCGCAGCAAGCCCGAAAGCCGCCCGGGGGAGAGGCCCGGAAACAGACCATGATTCAGCCTAGCGGAAGGTCACGCCGCGCTTGATGCCGACGCCATGGCAGAGCGGACACTTCTTCTTTCTCTGCCTTCCCCCTTGGGCCCCGGTTTCCAGCGAGGTGATGATGCCCGAACCGCTGCAGGTGGTGCAGTTGTCGAAACGAACGCTGGTGATTTCATAATCACCCCCAAATTCAGCGTAGTAGGCGAGGAGAAATTGGAATCGCTCGGTGGCCGAAGTCTTTCTCCACCAGTCTTCAGGAGAAACCTCCTGGTCTCCGGACGTCGCCCGCCGCTGGCGCTCGAGGTTCTCCAGGAAACGCCGGGTGCGCTCTTCCATTTCCCGTTGTTCGGGCGATTTGCCATCATCAACGACCTCCTCCTCGTCCAGCCCTGCGCGAGCCCTGTCCTCGCCGAGAATCCAGCTGCCGGTCCCGAAACCGGCCTGTCTCCGCTTCGGAGAGTGGGCGTAACGATTCTGCCAAAGGGGGTCGATGGCCGACTCGTCCACATCCGCCTTCATCTTCTGAAGGTCCTCCAGCAGGGAGCGACGGATGAGGGTCGGAACCTCGGCCTCGATCCAGCCGAGGATTTCCTCGACGTTCGCGTTCCGGTCTAGGGACCGGCGTTTCACCAGGGCGATGGCGCGCAGGTGCCAGTTCCTCACCAGGAAGCGTTCCATGGCGGCGGCGCGCTGCCCCTCGAAACGGTCCTCCATGTCGCGACGCTCGGTTTCGAGGTCGGAATTCGGGAAAGTGAGGGAAAAGGCGGCGAGCTCCTTCTCGGCCTGGGCGAAGCGCTCGCGATGGATGAGTTGACGGACCGATTCCAGCGCCTCGGCCTGGTCGCGATTGGCCAGAGTGATTTGCAGGGTCGTGAAAACCCCGTCGATGCGGCGGAGGAGGGCGGGGTCGTCGACTGCCAGGGCGCGGGCAGCCTGGAGGTGGCTGTTGGCCTGGTCGAGCGCGAAGACTGTCTGCAACTCGAGGGCGAAGCGGAACTGGTCCAGTCCGTCCTCGGGGTCCACCTCGAGAACCCTTTCCCGGTAGAACTGCTCGGGGGTCAGGATGGTGGTGGCTTCGACCACCACAGGCTCGGGCGGAGCGGCGAGCCGGGCGATGGGGACCATCGATACGATGTCCTTGACGCGGAATTCGATGAATTGTGAATCACGGCGGAGGATGCGACCTGTGAGCTGCATGCCGTTGACGAGCAGGAGTCGGTCGGCCGTCACCATGGGAACCGAGGTCTCGATACGGTATCCGAAGCGGCTCTTGAGCCTGTCGCCCTCGCCGGGGAAGAGGTCTTCCCACGAAAGAGCAAAGCGGGCGCCGTCGCGGGCCTCGACCAGCACGAATCCGTCGAGGTCGTGGTAGGAGATTTCGCCCACCAAGATGCGGCCATCCCGCATGCGGACCACTTCGTCGGGGCCGGCTTGGAAGGCCGGGGTCAGGATTAGGGCGAGAAGCAGGTTCAATTTGCGATTTCCTCGAGGCGGCGGTCCACGGGGATGCGGCGCGGAAGAATGAAGGACACCTTGGCGGCTGGCCGATCTGGAGTGGAGCGGTAGATGCGGAGGGTGGCCCAGTAGAGAGAGGGGTCCTCGCCCGGCGGGGCCACGTCCAAATCATAAAGATATCCGGGGGCCCCGGGCACCGGCTCGCCCTTGTAGATGCGGAGGTCGAGGATGCTGCCGTCGGGGGCAGGAAGCCAAGCGTCATGGACGATGGCATCGGCCAGGTTTTCCACCGAGGGGGCGAGTTCGGCGTAGCTCCGGGCGGTGGCTTCAAGGCCTCCTCCGAACTGGAACATGCCCATGAGGGCGGTCATGGCGAGGACGAAAATGGCCATCGCCAGGAGAACCTCGATGAGGGTGAAGCCCCTTTTCACGGCAAACGCCTCCCCCCCGCCGCGACGGGGCATGAACCGCTGTAGGGTTCGGGAAGCCAGACGGTGGCGCCGCGGGGGTGGGTACCACTGGATGTGTTGCGTGAACCCCGCTCGACCACCGTCAGGCGCGGATAATTGCCGCGAATTCTCATCCACTCGGCGCCCACGAGGGCGTACTCGGGAAGTTGGAGAGGCGGCGTGCCACGCAGGACCATGGCGGTGGCTCCGCCGGGGAGGCCCTGATCGAGGGAGGGGGGCCGATTGCGGAAATTTCCCGCCACCCTTTCGAGGTTGATCCGAAGGTCGGAGGGGAAGGAGTAGGGCTGGTTGGCGGCGATTCCGAGGGTGGACTTCCAGGCTCCATCGTTGTCCAGGAATTCGAATTCCCCCCAGGCGACGCCGTCGAGGACCACCATCGCCTCGGTGCTCAGGGCCCGGCGCAGCAGGGCCGCATCATCCTGGGCGAAACCGGAAGCCGAACCTTCGATCTGGGCAAGGCGGACCAGGCGGCAGAGGCGCGAGGTGGTGGTTTCGGGAACCATGAGCCAGGCGATTTCAACACCCCTGCGGGAGAGCGGGTCGTCGGCGGGCAGGGCGGCGCCGCGGGCCAGGAAACGAATGCGGGGAAGCCTCCAGGCCGGTTCGTTCCCTGAGGGGGCGCGGGGCTCCCAGTCATCCAGGATGAGCCAACCGCGGGGCCCGGTATGGAGGGCCGCTAGGTCGCCGCGGATGCGTTCCATGGCGGCGGCGAAGACGAGGTCGCCGCGACCGCGCCGTTCCCCCTGTTGCCAGATTCCGAGGACCGAGCGGACGGTGCCGGCCACGAAGAGGGCCAGCATGGCGAACAAGGCCAAGGCGAGGAGAACCTCCATGAGGGTCATGCCGCGACGGTTCATTCCTCGATTTCCTCCAGTCGATTGACGCGGGATTCAGCCATAAAATCCACCAGGATGCGGCGGATGCGCGGCGCCTGGGTCCAGCCCGTGGACAGGAAATCAACGGGGTCGAAGGAGCCGGTGTCCCAGTCGAACATCAGCCTCATTTCCAGGCGGTCGGCGGAAAAACCGAGCGGCATGGGCGAGCCATCCGGCGCCCGCCCCCTGTCCATGAGGACCAGGCCGGGGGTGACATCGGGGTCATCCGTCCAGCGAGCAACCGCCGGAGCCCGGGCGAGAAGGTGGACGCTGAGGGCGGGATCGGGGATTTCGGCTTCGTAGAGGACCCCGCTCCACCAAGCATCGGGTTCCTCGAGTCCAAGTTGCAGCCAGGCCCCGGCGGGGCTGTCGCTGCGCTCGATGTAGCGGTCCTCCCAACGGGTGGGAAAGGATGTAACCAGGGTTCCGGCGGCATGGCCGGAGGCGGTGGTCCCGAATCGACCTCGCAAAATGCCGTTCCCCGCTGCCCCCCCCTCATCCGGGTCCATGACCTCGGGACGCATCCTGGGCATTATGAGATCGCTCCCGAACATCCCGGTCTGGGGAGCATGGATGAGTTCGTCATCCATGAGAATCAGGGCGCCGGTGTGGAAACCGGTGAGGTTTTCGACCTGGAAGGCGGAGGCGCCGGCCGAGGCGTCCGAAGTCAGGATTGTTACGGGCCGAGAATCCACCACGAAAACCGCGGACCCTGCGGCGTGGGCCTTGGGCTCGGTGCCGTGGATTCCACGACCATTGGGGGACAGAATCAATCCGACCTGGCCGGTGTCCACATCCATGTAGGCGATGCGCTCGCCGTCAATGTCGACCACCCCTGAAGTGGGAAGAATGCTCAGCCAGTCGCCGGAATTGCCCGAGGAAAGGCGGGTGCCGTCCACATGCAGGGCGTAAGGATGAAGGGGGAGAAATCCGAATTCGGTTTCATTCAGGTCTTCATCCAGCACGAAGTTGCCGCGAGCGTAATTGGACGATGGCACCCCCATCCCCCCGGTGGCGTGAATCGCGAATTCATCCATGCGGCCGGGAAATTGATTCAGGCCCGAACCGAGGTCGCCGCCGATGGAAACGGAGGAAAGCTGGAGGGGGCGCTCGCCGCTGGGGAATTTGCAAAGGCGCGCGTAGCCGCGGACATCGGTCCCGGAATTCGACCAATCAATGGTGTCGGAATTCTGCAGGAAGGGCAGGCCTGGATGCTCGGTGAAAGCCACGTAGGTGGAATTCTGGTGCACCCTCTGGGTGACCCCGTCGGGCCGGCCCGCGTTCCCCCACTCAACGGTGTACCAGGTGGGGTCCGCCGAACTCTGCGGCTGCATGACCGCCACCCTGTCGAGGCGCCCGGGGTATCCGCCCCAGGGACCGCCGCGCAGGATGGTGCGAAAAACGGGGACAAGGGCCGCGCCAGCCAATTGGTCGTGGTCGAAGGTGCCGAGAACGCCACGGAATTGGAAAGCCTCGCGGATGATTTCAATGTTCGAGTCGCGGTCGGCGATGGGTTCCCCGATGGTTCTGGCAAACTGGTAGTTGTTGGCCGGGTTCTGGAAAAGGACCTTCATTCCTCCGCCGGGCGAACTTCCCGGAGGGTCGGGGGGAGGCGCCCCGAGAGCGTCTGAAATGTTGTACTGGCCGACCGCGTTGGCTATAGCGGTCCAATCGTCGCGGAGAAAACAGCCGTTGAGGATGTTGTCGTAACGGACCCACTCGGTGAGGGTCGAGTCGCCGCGCGTGGTGAGTTGGACGAACTCCGAAAAATCCGGGTCGGTCAAATAAAGCGCGTCCGTCACCGACGTGCCCTTGACGGAGATGGGCATGGCGAAGAGGCGATACTCGGGCAAGTCCATCAGAGCCTCTCCCGACGTGTTGTAAAGGTACGATTCCCACTCGGTGACATAGGAAGTCCCGTTGGCGTCGTACACGCTGGCCGGGGCCCCCGCCGTGCCGGGCGACATCACGCTCCGCTCGGAGATGGTGAGGGTGGTGCCGGAACGGGCGCTGTAGCGGATGATTTCAAACCCGCCGAGGCGGAATCCGTTCTGGTCCTCGCGAGCCTGGGCTCCATCCTGCCAGCCCCAGAAGGTCCGGCGCTGGAAGAGAAGGGCATAACCCCCGTCTTCCTGGAAACATTCGGCGTAGTAGGGGTCACCGGCGGCCATTTCCCCGAGTTCGAGGTCGCCCAGGTAATCGCCGCTGATTCCCATGCCCAACTGGGTGGTGTTTCCCGAGATGTGCATGATGGTGACGGTGTCGGGACCGTTGATGGGGCAGGCAAGCGAGAAGGGGCCCACGCTGCCTGAAAGGGAGCCCCCGCCCGGGGAGATGTCGGAGGCCAGAACCGAGCTGTAACCGTAAAGTTCGACGCCGGCCCCCATCGGGTGGTCGGAATCGGAGGCGCCGACCACGACATCGCTCCCCCAGCGAGCGGCCCGCCCGCCCAGGTAATCGTTGGCTCCGGGAATCCGGGCGGTCACGAAGGATGTGGAGGTTTTCGAGGAATACTCGATGACTTCGTCGCCGATGCGGATGGTTCCCCGATTGGGGAATCCTTCGGTGGAATCGACCAGGATTTCCTCATCGGAATCCCCGGGAGCGAAGCCGGAAACGGTGGTGGTGGTGGTGGTGAAGCAGTTGGAATCCCCGCGCGGGACTCCGTCCACCGCCATCTGGAAACCCCGAGGGGACACGCCCCTCAGGAGGGCGGACAGGTGCACCCATCGGTTGTTTACGGGGTAATCCGCCGGGTCGAGGCGCCACTCGAGGGCTTCCTCCAGGTTGCTCTCGTCGAAGGGGTCCTCCCCCGCCGGGTCCCAGGCCTTGATGACGATTTCTCCGGCTTCCAGGCTGGCGGACACTCGACTGCGATCGGTCCAGGCGGACGACAGGTCGAAGATGGCGCCATCGGAAAATCCGGGCAGGATTTCCAGCCAACCCTGAATGGCCAGGGGCTCGACATCGGACGGGGTCCCCCCGCCGATGACATTCCAGGAACCGATGCTGGAGGACACGGGCCCATGGATGGCGATGTCCCAACCCAGGGGGTCAGGGGACAGGTCGAAATGCTCGGTGCGGCCGATGCTGTTGGGCCCCAGGGTGTCGGAATCGCGGGCCGGAAGAGGCATCACCCCGGACAAGTCGCTGTCGTCCACCGCCAACATGGTCCCGGTGGGCTGCCAAGTGCCCGTTCTCAGGCCGAGGGCCGACCTTTGGCCGTGGTGGCCACCGAAAGCTCCCAGATTGCTGGGGAGGGTCACGGTTCGGTGGAGACCGCGGGACCAGGCGCCGAGGTCCTCGAATTCTTCCTGGTTGCTCCAGACACGGAGGAGCTGGCCATCCGGGACGGCCTGGAATTCTTCGAAACGGGAAGTTCGGGCCAGGGTGCGGCCGGTTCGCGAGCGCAGGGCGACGTCCACCCGGTG
>DCAK01000004.1:12495-13336 GCA_002311925.1 Planctomycetes bacterium UBA1135 | reverse complement strand
GGAAGAGTCGGCGAGGTTCCTCGAAGGGAGGGGCGTCCTCGACGAGAAAGGGGGCCATGGCGGAGAGGGCGGTCTCGAGACCCCCGGATTCGAGAAAGGCGTCCACCACCGCTGGATTGGAGTCGAGATAATCACCCAGCATCCCTTCGAGATCGACGGCCGGAATTTTCTCCAGGTCGGGGGTCTCCATTCCTTCCGGCAAGCGCCCGTGCTTCCTTCCATGGGCGGCGAGAGATTTCAGGGTTCGGCGCACCTGCCGCCGTTCGAGGGTCTTCTCGACGACGTCCTCGAAGCGGCCGGAAGCGTCCACCAGGACGAAATTTCTGGTCGGGGTCGCTTTTTCCTCCAGAAGCTGGGGGACCTTGATGGCAAGCACGAGAATGACGGGAAACATCAACAAGCCCACCCAGAAACCCTTGGTCCGGACATTCTCCGCGAACTCCCTCATCGCGACATAGAGGGCGTATTTCACCTTGCGAGGGCCTCCCTGGCTTCTTCGCCAACGATGTGGACGAAGACATCATGGAGGCTGGGATCGGTGTGGTCGAAGGACCGTAGGCGAATCCCCTTGCTGATGCATGCCTGGAGGATTTCCTGAGGGTCGCCATCCTCATTGAGCAGGACTTCGTGCAGGGGGCCTGCCGATTCCTCCTCGAGGGCCCTCATGCCCACCACCGAAGCCAGCCCGGCGAGAGCTTCGAGGGAATCNNGGAGAGCCGATGAGAACCCGCTTGGGGATGGTGGCGCGGGCCTGATCCAGGGTGCCGTCGAAGGCCTTCCTGCCACCGGTAATCAGGAGAATGTGGTCGCAAATGCGCTCGGCGTGAGACATGACATGGGT
>DCAK01000004.1:9203-12444 GCA_002311925.1 Planctomycetes bacterium UBA1135 | reverse complement strand
CTCGGCGTGAGACATGACATGGGTCGAGAAGATCACCGTCCGCCCACGCGAAGCCATGTCGAGAATGAGTTCCTCCATGACCTGCTGGTTCACCGGGTCGAGGCCCGAAAAGGGTTCGTCCAGAATCACGAAATCGGGGTCGTGGGCGATGGCCCCGAGGACCTGGACCTTCTGGCTCATCCCCTTGGAAAGGGCTTCCACCTTGGAATCCGCGAAATCTCCCAGACCGTAACGTTCCAGAAGCTCACGGGCTCGAATGGCCGCCTGCTTCCGCGGCATCCCCTTGAGAGATGCGAAGTAGGCGACCGAAGCCCAGGCCTTCATCTTCTTGTAGAGCCCCTTTTCTTCGGGGAGGTAGCCGATGCGGTCGCGGACCTTCAAGGCCGAGGAGCTGCCGAGGACCGTGATGGTCCCGGATGTGGGTTCGAGAATCTCAAGAACCATGCGCAGGGTGGTGGTCTTGCCGGCGCCGTTGGGCCCTAGAAACCCGTAGATGCTTCCCGTTGGGACCTGGACCGACAGGTTGTCGACGGCGGTGAAATCGCCGTACTTCTTGGTCACCCCCTCGATCTCAAGGGCGAATTCGGTCAACCCTCAACGCCTCCGGGCAAGGAAACCCCTTGGGCGGCGCAAGCCTCCTCGACGGCCTCGATGCTCTTGGGAACACCAACGGAAAGGATTTCGGGGCCGCCCTCGGCGATCACCACAACATCGTCCTCGATGCGGATGCCAAGGCCACGGAATTCCTCGGGAACGGTCGAGTCATCCTCGCGAAAGTAGAGGCCGGGTTCGACGGTGAGGCACATTCCGGGCTCCAGCGGGCGGGAATCGCCGTCCACGTGGTAGCTGCCCGCGTCGTGCACATCCAAGCCAAGCCAATGGGAGGTGTTGTGCATGAACCAGGGCTTGTACTCGCCGCTCTCCTCCACGGAGGAAGCCGTTCCCTGGACCACGCCAAGCTGCACGAGTCCTTCGCAAATCTTGGAACGGGCCGCTTGGTGGATTTCGTCGAAGGGATTGCCGGCGACGACCTTGGCGATGGCAGCCTCTTGGGCCGCCAGGACGACCTCGTAGACCGCCCTTTGCGGGGCGGAAAAGGAACCGTTTACGGGAAAACAGCGCGTGACATCGCCGGCATAACCCTTGAATTCGGCGCCGGCGTCCACAAGGACCATGTCGCCGTCCGTCAGGGGGCCGTCGTTTGAAGTGTAGTGGAGAACGCAGGCATGGTTGCCGGAAGCCACGATGCTTGGATACGACCAACCGGCACCATCACATCCATTGCTGCGGAAAACCCAGTGCAGGGCGGCCTCCAATTCGAATTCCGTTCCCCCGGGTCGCGCCAACCCCATGACGGTTCGATGCCCCTCCTCGGTGATGGTCCCCGCCCTGCGGAGACAATCCAATTCGGTGGGGTCCTTGAAGAGGCGTTGCTCGTGCAGAACAGTGACCGGATCCAGGATGGCGGCAGGGGGCCGGACGCCTGTTCTGACCCTTCGGCGCAGGTCGGCGAGAGCCTCCGACACAAGAGAATCGGTTTCGGGATGCTCCCCCAACCGATACCAGAGGCGGGATGCGCCCTCCAGGGCCTTGCCCACGCGCTCGGAAATCGCGGACAAGGGATGGGCATCCGCAAAACCCAGGGAGGATTTCGCCCCTTCAGGTCCCAGCCGGATTCCCTCCCAAGTTTCCCGCTCAGGATCTTTGGGCAGGACGAAAAGGGTTTCCTCGGCGCATCCGTCCACCCCCTTGGCCAGCATAAGGAGGCTCCCAGCTTCTTGATGCCCCGTCAGGTACCAGAAATCCGACTGCTGACGGAAGGGATAGTGGACATCATGATTCCGGACCTGAAGACCTGCTCCGGGGAACAGGGCAAGATCCCCGTCCTCCATTCGGTCGAGAAAAGCGCGGCGGCGTCGAGGAAACATCTCCAAAACAGGGGACGGCCCATGCCGCCAGGAAGGACAGTCTCCCCCCGTCCACGACTCGGGTCAACGCAGGGTCGCGGAGTCGCGCCTTTCTCTTCCTTCCAATTCGGGGCCGGACCGCATGGATTCCGGCCGGAGAGCGCGATATCCCTTTCCGTTATTCTTCATGGAGACGAAAAGCTCCACGAGGGAAGGGTCGAAATGGCTGCCCGCATCCTTCACGAGGATGGCGAGGGCCTTTTCCAGAGGCATGGCGGCCTTGTAGGACCTCTTGGTGACCATGGCGTCGTAGGCGTCGGCAATGGCCACGATGCGCCCTT
The DNA here is from genome assembly GCA_002311925.1 of Planctomycetes bacterium UBA1135. Classification (GTDB taxonomy): domain Bacteria; phylum Planctomycetota; class UBA1135; order UBA1135; family UBA1135; genus UBA1135. Next base: position 10,196 of record DCAK01000004.1, on the reverse strand, counting down.
CCAGGGGAATGGCGTCTCCCGCCACCCGGAGGGGGTAACCCGAACCGTCCCATTTCTCGTGGTGGGAACGGGCAACATCGGCCACATCCCGCATGCCGGGAATCGCGGAAAGAATCCGGTCGCCGGCCATGGGATGCCCCTTCATGAGCTCGAATTCCTCGTCGTCCAGGGGGCCAGGTTTCAGGAGCACGGAATCGGGAACGGCCACCTTGCCGATGTCATGCAGGAGAGCTCCCAGGCGAAGGGTCTCGAGTCGGTCCTCGTCGAAGCCGAGCCATTCCCCCATTTCAACCGCGTAGCGGGCGACCCTTTGGCTGTGGCCGCTTGTGTAACGGTCCTTCGCCTCCACGGTGCGGGTCAGGGCGAGGGCGGTTTCCAGGTACACCTTGCGCACCCGGACGGCCCCGTCGGTCAGGGCCTCCATGGCCGCATTGGCTCGCCGGGCAAGAGCGCGTATTTCACCCGCACCGGTTTCATGGGCCCGATGCCAGAACTCTTCGCGGGAAGCTCCTTCCAGGACGGCTTCGATGCCCTTGGCACCTCGAAGAAGGAAGGCAAGCCAACCCCAGGCCAGGAGGAAGGCGAGGCCACCGCAAATCAGGCAAAGGGTGGGAAGCGAGGCGAGCCAGACGGATTCCGTGAGCCGGGCCCGAATTCGGACCGTTCCCAGGGAGGAAAGGGTTCCTTGAATCCGGAGATTGCCCTCCAGGAGCCGAACGCCGTCCAGGGAACCGGTCAGAAGACCGCCCGTGGCAGGAAGAAGCCGGCTCAGGGCGCGGCCGTCCCCGTCAGGGCCGGCGGCTACGAGAATCGTTCCCTGGGGGTCGGCGACTCTCACGCTCCATCCGGGTTGACGCTTCATCCTGGCGTCCAACCAGCGTTCCAGTCCTTGGCCGTCGCCAGTTTCGATGCGGTTGATGGTCTGGCGCGCGGTTTCCTGCATCAGGGCGAAGGCTTGGGTTTTCATGCCCTCCGCCTGGCCGTCTCGTTCCA
>DCAK01000004.1:0-9144 GCA_002311925.1 Planctomycetes bacterium UBA1135 | reverse complement strand
TTCCATGCCCGAAAAAACCTGTCCGGCGAAGTAGACCAGGACGACGGTGATGACCCCGGTGCCCAGGGCGCCGGAGATTCGAAGCGATTGGAAGTAACGCAAGGAAAACAACTTGGGTCATTCTCGTAATTTTTTGAGAACCCTCGCTGCCCTTCTCTATCGGCGATTTTCGAATCCATCCTTGAGGTCCCCTCGAGAGGTTTTCAGAATGCTCGCCGCATGCTTCCCCTTCTCCTCCTCGGCCTGCTGCAGGATCCCCTTCCCCCATCCCAACCCAAGTGGGAAGGAACTGCGGAATTTGGCCTCACCGCCCTTTCAGGAAACCATGACAATTTCAACAGCTCCCTGAAGGCGGAGGCGAAAACCGCCGACACCGAATCCCCCTGGATACTGGGATTCGAATACGCCGGTGTGAGAGAGTCCCAAGCCGCCCAGACCGACAAGCGCCTCTACTTGGGAACCCTCGAACATCACCGTAATCTCAACCGCAAGGGCAAACTCTTTTTCTACGGCAAGGGTTCCGGGAGAAGGGACGTTCCCAATGGGCTTGAGCTCCGGGCCGACCTGGGAGTCGGAGTGGGCTTCCTGTTCGGCGAAGAGGATGGAGCCCACTTCAGGTTGGAATTCGGCCCCTCCATTCTGAGGGAAGACAATGTCGGCGTGGACGGGCTGAACCTGTTCAGTGCCAGGGCCGCAGCCAGTTTCACCACTCCGCTTTTGGAGAGATGGAGCTTGCGAGGCAAGAACGAGTACTTCCGGTCCACCGAGGAATCCGCGGACCAGGCGTTCACGTCCGACCTGGACCTCCGATGGCAACTCCATGAAGGCTGGTTCATGGACATGGGATGGTCCCTCGCATGGGACGGAAGTCCGGGCCCCGGTTTCGGCAGGACGGACACGCGACTCGTCCTGACCCTGGGGACGAGCTTCTAGGACCCTAGAATGGTCGGGCCGAGTCGATGCGCATCGATTTCAAAACCGCTCAAATCCTGACTTCCCAGGAAGTCAGGGACACCCTCCTGCTTTTTCGGAACCAGGCGATGGACCCGCTCCATATCCAGGAAAGTTTTCGGGGACTGTTTCCCAAGAAAATCGCCGAAGCCCTTGGCGAATTACGGGCCCTCAGGCGCCGCGCAACCCACAAATTCGCCATGGGCTTGGACATGTTCTTCACCAAGGAGTTCCTGGAGCAGGCTTCAAGCGCCAGTGTCGCCGCCTGGAGGGCCGAGCGTTTCTCCCGCGCAGGAATCAAGAAGATTCACGACCCTTGCTGTGGAATCGGGTCGGATTCCATCGCCTTCGCCGCCGCCGGATTGAAGGTTCGAGCCTCGGACAAGGAGGAGGTTGCCGTTCATTTCGCCCGCGCAAATGCCGAGGTTTGCGGGCAGGAGGGCATCACCTTTCTCGTCGCCGACGTGGAAACCGACCCACCCCCCGCCGGTGCGATCTTCCTCGACCCGGCTCGTCGACGGGGAAGCCGAAGGCTCATGAACCCCGCGGACTGGTCCCCCTCACCCGACGCCATCGCCAAGGTTTTGAAGCGGCGCGGGGCGGCTGGATTGAAACTTTCCCCCGCCGTCGACCTGGAGATTCTTCTCGAGGTCTACCCGGAACCCAAGGAAATTGAAACGGTGTCTCTGAAGGGAGAGGCAAAGGAGACCCTGTTCTGGTACGGCAAGGTCGGGAAGAAAGGGGTCCGTCGCGCGACTCTTCTTCCCGGCGGCGAAACTTGGGCGGGTGACCCCGACATGGAAAGGCCCGTGGGGGAGATTGGAGAGTGGATCTACGACCCCGATCCCGCCCTGGTGCGTTCCGGCCTTCTTGCGGCGTTCGCCCATGAACATGGTCTTCATCTCCTGGATTGGCACATCGGCTACCTCACTGGTGGCAAGGTCGTCACCCCTTTCCTGGACCGCTTCAAGGTCGTCGGTACAGAAACCCTTGATCCCCGCAAGATGAAGGCACTCCTCCGTAAGCACGAAGTCGGAAGGCTTCTCGTCCGCAAGAGAGGGATCGCCGAGCGCCCCCACACCCTGGAGAAGCGCTTCCTGACTCGATCCTACGGAGACCAGACCCTGACCCTCCTCGCCGCCAGAATTGGAGACCGGCACATCGGGATTCTGGGAGAGCGGGAAACGGATAAATGACCGGCCTCCGGCTGGCCTCGGTCCTTGCGCTCCTCCTGGCCTGCATCTTTTCGCTCTGCCTGGCCACAGCATGCGGCCCCTCGATTCGCCAACCCGAGGCCGGACAGGTCCGCCTCGCCCTCGCCACCGAGCCCTTCAGTTTCGACCCTCTCCACGCCGACTCCACTTCCAACCAGGTGATTCAGAGACAGGTCCTGGAGACCCTTCTTGAGTATCATCCGACGGCTCGCCCCCCCTCCCTTCAAGGCCTTCTGGCGAAATCCTGGTCCGCATCCGAGGATGGCGCAACCTGGGAATTCACCCTCCGGGAAGACGCCCTTTTTCACGACCCGGAAAGCCCTCCTCTTTGGCCTGGAGGAACCCGGAGAGTCGAACCGAAGGATGTCCTGGAATCCTGGCTTCGCCATGCGGACGCAAGGGAGCAGTCCCATGGATGGTGGGCATTCGAGGGCCTCATCGAGGGTCTCGACACCTTCAGGGAAGCCACATCCAGGGGGGATGAAGCCGCGGAAGCCGCCTGGGAGGTCGCGACAAGGGAGGGAGTGGACGGCTTCGCCATTCTTGGCCCACGACGATTCCGGGTTTCGCTCTCGCGACCCGAACTTCAATTCGGAAACCGAGCCGCCTCCCCCTATTTCGCCATTATCCCCGCTGAAGCCTGCGCAAGGGCGGGGGATGAATTCCTCAACCGGCCGGTTGGAAGCGGGCCCTTTCTGGTCCGCAGCTGGATTCCCCGCATTCGCCTGATTCTCGACGCGACCCCGCAATGGCGGGGGCAACCCGACCCTTGGGGTGGCCCTCCCCTGCCCCAGGCCCGGGAAGTCGACATCCGGGTGGTCCTGGAGGGAAGCACCCGCACCTTGCTGTTCCGCAATGGAGAAATCGATCGCCTTTCTCCGACCCAGGACTCCTTCGACGCCTTCATCGTGGACGGCAAGCTGAACCAGGAGGCCGCCGGCCGGGGGGTACGTCTCCTCCAGGCGGAATTCCCGGACCTCACCATGGTCACCTTCGACATGAAGGACCCGGTCCTGGGCCATGTTCCAGGCGACCCGGAGGGAAACGCATCCCGTCTTCTCCTGCGTCAAGCCCTTGCCCTGGCCTTTCCCTATGAGAGATGGCACACCCTGATTCGCAACGGGACCTGGGCCCGGCCGGCCACCAGTTTTCTGCCGCCGTCGCTGCTGGAAGCCCGAGGGGCACCGCCCTTCCCCTGGAAGGGACAGAACCTTGAAAAAGCCGCCCGTTTCCTGGCCCAGGCCGGCCACCCGGAGGGGAGGGGCCTTCCGAAGCTTCGTTATGAGCTCTCCGGCACCGACCCCGTTTCCCGGGCCCAGGGGGACTTGTTCGTGGACGCCCTCGCCAAGATTGGAATCGCTTGCGACCCCATCGCCAATCCATGGCCGGAATTCGTCTCCAAGACCCGCCAGGGCAGGGCTCAAATCTTCGCCCGCCTCTGGGCGGTGGACTGGCCCTCTGCCGGTAACATGCTCGACCTCTTCTATGGCCCCCATGAATCTCCAGGTGTCAACCGTTCTCGTTTCCAGCACGAGGGTTACGACCGTCTCCTGAGCGACTACAGGGTGGCAGCCGACCCGGAGGAACGGATTCGGCTCGCCCATTCCATGCTGGAAATCCTCAACAAGGAAATTCCCGCCTTCCCGGTGGACCATCGTCAGGGCTATCTCCTGGTCCAACCCTGGCTTGAAGGGGTCGTGCTTCATCCCTTCGACCCCCTGCCGTGCAAATATTTCAGGGTGGTCCCCACCCCTTGACGGGATTCATCTTCCGCAAGTGCCTCGAGGCACTTTCTCTCGTCCTGGGGGTGGTTCTCGTCCTCCTCCTGGTTTTTGAAAGCGGCGTCCTGGGTGACCCGGCCCTTCTGGAGGTTGGCGAGCACGCCGAATACGCCCAGGTAGCGGATGCTCGCGTTCGCCTGGGGATTTGGAGGGCCTGGGACGCAACAGCCCTCGCCGTCACCGGGCCCGGCCTGGCGTTGCAGGGTGGCCCCGACGCGTTGAAGATTAGGGGGCCCGAAGGCGCGTGGACCGGAATTCCACTGGGAGACCTATCCATCGAGGACCTCGCCCGGGAGCTCGAAAAGGCCTCGCAGGGGAAGATGAAAGTGGAGGTAGCGAAGAACCCGGAGAGGTCGGCCTCGGGAATTCTGACGGCTTGGCAGGGCGACATCTTGAAGCTGGATGATGGCGCGTTCCTCGGATGGGCGGAACCGGTCGCCATCGGCAACCGCTTCCTGAACCATGCCGGAGATCTCCTCGCCTTCGATTTCGGAATGTCCAGGGACGGGCAAGCAATCGGCCCCCAACTGAAGGAGCGGGGCTTGAGGTCGCTCGCCCTGGCTCTTCCCGCCTTCATCCTCACGACCCTTTTCGCCCTCGCGCTTGCTCTCCTGGGAGCCACTCTCCTTGGCCGCTCCGACCGTTTCCTGATGGTGGCGAGCGCCGTGGGAATGGCGATCTCCTCCCTGGCCTGGCTCCTCTTTCTGCGCGGGTGGTTGGCCGGCGATCTGGGTTGGTTTCCCATCGCGGGGTGGAGCTCCCCCTACATCCCCTACCTCGCCCTCCCGGTGCTCATCTGGGTTGTGGTCAGCATCTGGCCCGACTTGCGGCTCTATCGAACCGTCCTTCTCGAGCAGGCGACTGGCGGCCATTTGCGCGCTGCCCGAGCCAAGGGACTCGGTCGATGGGGAGTCGCCTTCAAGCATCTTCTCCCGGGCGCCATGGTCCCCATTCTGACCCAGGTCCTTGCGGCTCTCCCTTTCCTTTTCCTGGGTTCTCTCCTGCTGGAAAGGGTTTTCACAATTCCTGGACTGGGAGGATGGACGGTGGACGCGGTCATGACCGGAGACCAGGCCGTCCTCCGGGCCATCGTCTTTCTCTCCGCTCTCGCCTGGATTGCCGCCCAATGGGCGGCTGACATTCTCTGCCTCGTCGTCGACCCGCGAATGAGGAGAATCCGATGAAGATATGGCTTGGGATTCTCGCCGCCTACGTGATTCTGGCCCTTGGTTCGGCCATTCTCACGCCCGGGCCCGTTTTATTGCAGGACGGCATGGAAAACCTCGCTCCAGGAGGCGCAGCAATTCTCGGGACCGACCCCCTCGGCCGCAGCGTCCTGGAATTGGTGGTCCGAGGAGCTCGTCTTGCCCTCCTCGTGGGAATCCTGGGTGGCGGGCTCGCCGTTCTTCTGGGGACTCTGTTCGGCCTGGCTGCGGGATGGTGGCGTGGACCCGTGGATTCCGCCGCTCTCTGGTTCAGCGGCGCCGTAGCCGCCATTCCCGGAATCCTTCTGGTCCTGACCCTCGGATTCATGCTGGGCGGAGGATTGGCGGCCCTCCTCCTGGGCATCGGAATGGCCTCCTGGGTCGGTGTTTTTCGCCTGGTCAGGGCTGAAGTACGCAGGATGCGCAATGAAAGCCATGTCCTGGCCGCTCGGGCCCTGGGCGCCGGTTCCGTCCACATCCTGCATCGCCACCTCCTTCCCCGGGTTCTTCCCCTCGTCCTTGTCCAGTTCACTCTCCATTTCGTCTTCGCGGTCAAGGCCGAGGTGCTCCTCTCCTTCCTCGGTGTGGGAGTCTCCGGAGCGGCTTCCTGGGGAGGGATGATTGCCGACTCTTGGGCCTTCAATGACCTTGGGCATGGCCGCTGGTGGAGGCTCACCGCCGCCACCCTGGCCATGGCGGGATTGGTCCTTGCGGTTCAGAGGGTGGCCGACGACCTCAGGGACCGCCTCGAGACCGAGCGCAGGGCCCTAGGCTGATTCCTTTCGAGAAGGCAGGTCAGCGGAGAAAGGTCATCCCATCGAACAGGACAATTTCTCCCGAATCCAAAGCCATCTCAGCAACCACCCTGACGGGCCGCGAGGATCCCACCCCGATGACCACCGCTTTCTCCAGGGGATAGGGTGCATCCAGGTCAACCGAGAGGGCGTTGAGAAGGGCGCCGCTTTGCGGGTCTTCCACCCGCATGTGAACGGTGCCAGCGCCGGGGCCTTTCCATGTATGGAAGGCCACCTTTCTGGCGATTCCGAAAGCGTCCAGCCAGGCGCCATCACGGGAAGCAACCTTGACCTCCCTGCCGTTGATGGAGAGGGCGGAAGTCATTGGATGGGTTTCGCGGATGAACTCCCAGGGCCAAACTCGGTCCGGCTGGGTGTTGTCAGGATGGGCAGGGTCGAAAAAGCGGAATCCCGGGTCGTAGTCATCCCTTCGAACGGGCACCCCATCCCAATATTTCCAGGGCGCGTTGGCAAGGTCGGCGCCGGTGACCAATCCGAAGTGGGTCCCGACCGCCATCTGGCGATGGGTCTCGAAGCCGGGAAGGAGGGAGATGGAATCGGACCAAAGAGGAGGGAAATCACCTCCGACCCTTTCCCAGGCGGGAAGGGCCGAACTCAGGTCGAGTTTCCAGATGCCGCCTCCCCAGGTGGACACGTAGACCACCGGCCGGATTCCAAAATCCGGGGGAAGGTCGAGGTCGGAAATGAACCAGTCCTCGATGTCCCCTTGGGGAAGATTGGTTGCGGTGACCGAACCTCCGCTCAAGGCCCCGTCTTCGACCAGAACCGTGCAGGGGTTGTGATAAAGAGCCAGAAAAATACGCGGGTCGGAAGCGGAAAAACCCGGAACCAGGGCGAAGTCCTGGATGGAAGTGGGAGCCGTCCAGACCAATTTCCAGATGTCGTTCTCAAGGCGAATCAGCTGCTTGTTGACGATTGCATAGATTCCGGACCAGCCATTGGGATCGTTGGGGTCAAAGGCTGAAGTGAATTCAATCTTCCAGAGCCGGTTGGGAAGCTCGATTCCTCCTTCCATGGTGTTCAGGCTGCGGAGATTGGAACCGAAGCCCGAGGCCCCGATGGTCCGCGGGGCGGCTCCGAATCGGTAACTCGACCAGAGGATGGATTGATCGGCCGAACCTTGACGACCATCGAAGTCGCGGGAAAGGGCCAGGGAACGAATGTAGTCCGGATTCGCGGGTGGGTCGAACCAGCCTTTTCTACCGAAGGGATTGTCTCCCCCCGCGAAATATTCGAACCAAGCCGAGATTCCCTCCCATCCACCGATGAAAACGGTTCCATCATCGCTGAAGGAGGGGGAACAAACGACGGGTCGAACCGTAGTCACGGGGTTCGCCCCCAGCAGATTGACTTCGCCGGAGCCGAGGTCGTAGCGAATGGTGCCCGCCCCGTAACATCCCGCGTAGATTAAGGTGTTCCCGCTCGGGTCGATGGCGGAGTCGAGTTCTCGGATTTCCTGCGGAATGCGCCAATGGAGTTGGCGCCACTTGTTCCCCCGATCGTTCGTGAAATAGAATCCTTCGGCCCTTCCGAAGAGGAGTTCGCCCGTTGAGACGTAGTCCGGGTTGAAGGCGAGAGTGATAAGGGGATGCAGGGGTTCGGGAACGGCCGAGGTTCCGAAATCGCCTAGGAAGAAATCCTGCCAATTTCCGAAATCATTCCACGTGTTTCCCAGGTCGTCGCTGCGAAGAACACCGACCCAGGTTTCCGGGTCTTCCACGTTCGGGAAAACAAGGCAGGCGGCAAAGAAGTCCCTTGAGCCGGAGGGCCCAGGAGGGGTGGAAAGAATCTGGCAAACGGGGCCCGGCAGGGAAATGTTGACCTGGCTGAAGGTGGCCCCGAAGTCGGTCGAACGCCAGAGTCGGCTGGTTTGGCCCGAAGACGGATTCAGGTCCCAATCACCGGTGCCGACCATGATGATGCCGGAAGTGAGGAATTCGCGGTCGAAGGCCAGGGCGGTGATCCAATCATCGGACCTTCCGGTGGCGGTCCCGGGAAAGGCGGGGTGGATGTTCCAGGTTCCCCCGCCGTCGAGAGAGACGTGAAGCCTGCCATTGAAGGCGGCCAACAGGGTCCTCTCGGGACCAGGAGAGGCGGTCGAATCGAACTGGGGAGCCACGGCGACCCGGGCGACCGGGTCATTGAGATTCGTAATCAGGGAGGGGGTCCAGGCAAGCTGGTTCGAATCCCAGAGAAACACTTCACCCTCACTGACGGCAAGGGCCAGCGGACCATCCGACCCCGGAAGCGGCGCCGAAAGGCTGATTACCGAACGGTGCCCTCCGATTCCAAAGGAAACATCCTGTACGACTCCGGTTTGGGGCTCATAGGCATAAACCCCTGCATCGGTTCCGATGAAGAAGAGGGCCGGCCCGGAAGCGGGTTGATGGAATTCCACCTGCCGTGGAGACCTCTGCCCGAGCCCGTCTCCGGCGACCGGGAACCAGGTCAGGCCCCCGTCATTGGAACGAAGAACTTTCGAATAGTTGTTCGTGACGATGAGGATGGCGGTGCTTCCATCGGCCATGGTCGCCCAAGCAACATCATGGACGTTGTCATGGGGAACGTGGAAACCGCCCACGGTGCCCGTGAGGGCAAGAATGAGGGGAAGGGTGAACATGAGACCGGACCCTCTAGGGTAACCCGAAAGGAGAAGGGCCAACTACGCTTATTCTCCCCTATGCGGGGCGAATGCGAAACCCCTCTCACCCCTGGAAAAGCGTCCAATCGGGGTTTCGGGGTCGTGATAGAGCAGGCAATCCCAATTCTCCTCGGCCGCCTTCGGAATCCACTCGCTCCGAATTTCCCACGAACGGGAGGCGTTCAAGTCGTAGGCCATGATGAAGGGGAGCTGGACATGATTCGCAGTGGGAACGATGTCGGCCCAGAAGCAGGCGGTTGCGCCAGCATCCTCGATGAGAACCAGGCAGACTCCGTCGCTGTGCCCCCCCACCGGGACCATCCTGATTCCATCCAAGGGAGAAAATTCCCCCTCGAAGGAATCCAGGAGTCCCGCGTCAAGAAGGGGTTGGACATCTTCGACCCGGTAGCTTGCCTTTCTCAGGTGGCCGGGGTCGAGAGCGCAATCGATTTCCACCCGCGGGGCCCAATGCTTGGCGTTGGCAAAGACCGGCAACCCGTCCTCCCCGCAAACCGCGCCGATGTGGTCCCAGTGGCA
>DCAK01000067.1:8620-12337 GCA_002311925.1 Planctomycetes bacterium UBA1135 | reverse complement strand
GCGGGCAGCGCGAGCCTCGTTGAGGGTGGAGAAGGACGTCGCCAAGGGAGAAGCCTTGAGGATCTCGGACTGCACGAGCTCTTCGATGCGCTTTCTTTCCTCCGAGGTCGGAGCTTGTTCAGTGGTGTAATCGAAACGCAATTTTTCCTTAGAAACGAGCGAGCCCGCCTGCCTCACGGCATCGCCGAGGACTTCTTTCATTGCGGAATGGAGGAGATGGGTCGCTGTGTGATGGATTTCAGTGGCCCTCCTGAGTGAGACGGAAATCTTCGCGAGGACCTCTTGCCCCACCTTCAAGGACCCGGCAGCATCGCCCAGGTGGAGCACGAAGGGGTGAGCCGACTGGGTGTCGGAAACCTCGAACAGGACTTTCCCCTTCGAGTCCACAAGGGATCCCTGGTCCCCCACTTGCCCGCCTCCTTCCGGATAAAAAGGCGTCTTGTCGAGAACGACCGCCCCGAATTCTCCGGATTCCAGGGATGGAATCTTTTCTTTCCCCTTGAGGATGCAAAGGACGATTGCTGGAACTTCGTCCTGGTCCCAGCCGAGAAACTCGGTGGCCTCAAGCCCTCCGGATTGAAGGATTCCCGCGGAGGAAGCGGAGAAAATGTCCCCGGTAATCGCAGAAAACTCTCGGGCTCTGGAGCGTTGTTCATCCATGGCGGCCTGGTACCCCACATGGTCGAAACGCAGACCGGCTTCTTCAACCACAACTTGGGTGATGTCGACGGGGAATCCATACGTGTCATGAAGCTCGAATCCCAGAGCCCCGGGGAAGATTCCATCGCGAGGTTCCTTCAGCAAACTCTTCAACCGGACGATTCCCTTCTGGAAGACTTCGCGGAACTGTTCCTCTTCCCCTTGGAGGATGGTTCGAATGCCCGGAGCCTGTTCTTCCAGTTCAGGGTAGGCCGAGCCCATGGAGTCGATGACGGCAGGAAGAAGGGATGCCAGAAAAGGTTCCCTCACTCCCAGGGAGATTCCATCCCGAACCGCCCTCCTCAGGATTTTACGGACCACGTAAGCCCTCCCCTCCTTTCCGGGGGACGCTCCGTCGGCAATGCAGAAGAAAACCGCGCGTGCGTGGTCGGCGATGCGGCGCATGCAGACATCCGCGTCCTCATCCTTTCCATAATCCTGGCCGGCGATTTCTTGAATGGAGGCGAGGAGGGGTTTGAAGATCTCCGTTTCAAAATTATTGGCAGCGTCTTGGGCCACGGCAGCGATGCGTTCCAATCCAAGGCCGACATCAATATTGGACTGGGGAAGGGGGGCCAGTGCGCCGCTTTCCTGGCGATTGAATTGGGTGAAGACAAAATTCCCCACTTCAAGGAAACGCTCAGGCAGAGCCGCCAGGCCGCTGGTGGAGGGAAGCTGGCCAGGGTCCAAATCGAAATAGAGCTCGCTACAAGGTCCGCAGGGGCCGTTGGGCCCCAGGCTGGGAGCTTCCGCGGGCCAATAGTTCTCCTTTTCCCCGAACCTGAATATCCGCTCCTCGGGAAGGCCGATCACTTCATGCCAAATCCCGAAGGCCTCCTCGTCTTCCTTGTAGACGGTTGCCACCATTCTTTCCCCATCCCAACCCAAGGTGGATGTGAAGAACTCCCATTCCCAGAGAATCGCCTCCTCCTTGAAATAATCACCGAAACTGAAATTACCCAGCATCTCGAAGAAGGTGTGGTGACGTGGGGTGCGCCCCACATTCTCCAGGTCCGGCACTCTCAGGCATTTTTGAGAGGTGGTTGCCCGCACGAGCCCTGGCCGCCCCTGGCCCAGGAATTCGTCCTTGAACTGGTTCATCCCCGCGCCGGTGAACAGGAGAGTCGGGTCGTCGGAGGGAATCAGGGAATCCGACGGCAGGCGCGCATGCCCTCTTTCCTCGAAGAAGGAAAGGAAGGCTTCGCGGATTTCCGCTCCCGTGCGTGGCAAGCTCATGGCGGAAGAGACCCGGAAGGGCCTCGGCGGGAATTCTAGGCTTTCCCGGCTTCGGCTTCTTCCGCTTTCGCGGGCGAGTTTTCCTTTGCCTGGGTAGCGGCTTCCGTTCGAACGGGAGCCAAGGCTTCCATCACGAGGTTGCTGATTTCATCAGCGAGTTCCGGATTTTCAATCAAAAGACTGCGAGCGGCCTCGCGTCCCTGGCCAAGCCGGACTTCTTCCTTTTCGGGGGGATGGTAGGTGTACCAGGAACCCGACCGAGTCACGACTCCGCATTGTTCTCCCATGTCCAGAATGTCTCCTTCTCTGGAAATTCCCTTGTTGAAGAGAATGTCGAATTCGCACTTCCGGAAGGGAGGGGCCACCTTGTTCTTGACGACGGTTGCCTTGGTCCGATTGCCGACGAACTCATCCCCGTCCTTGATGGCCCCGATGCGGCGCACGTCAATGCGAACGGAAGCGTAAAATTTCAAAGCGCGCCCGCCGGGAGTCGTTTCGGGATTGCCGAACATGACGCCGATTTTTTCCCTCAGCTGATTGATGAAGATGACCACGGAATTGGTTTTGCCAATGACGGTGGTCAACCTCCTGAGAGCCTGCGACATCATGCGGGCCTGAACCCCGACGAAGACGTCGCCGATTTCTCCAGCCATCTCGGCCTTGGGCACCAGGGCTGCGACGGAGTCGATGATGACCACGTCCACCACTCCTGATTTCACGAACTGCTCGCAAATGTCCAGGCCCTCTTCGCCGGTGGAGGGTTGGGAAAGAAGCATCATGTCACCGTCGAGGTGGACACCCAGCTTGACGGCATATTCAGGATCGAAGGCGTGTTCGGCGTCGATGTAGAGGCAAAAACCACCCGCCTTTTGGGCCTGGGCGATTACGGAAAGCGCAAGGGTGGACTTGCCGCTGGATTCAGGGCCATAAAGTTCGACGACTCGACCTCGGGGGAGGCCACGACCTCCCAATGCAAGGTCAAGGCCCAGGGATCCGGTGGGGACGCCAGGAACAGGGGTGGTGTCCCTTTTCGAAATGTCCACGATGGCATCTTCTCCGTGAGTCTTGGAGATGGTGTCAATGGCAGATTGCAGGGCTTTGAGCTTGTCTGCATTGGAATTGGACGGGTTCTTTTTTGTTTTCTTGGCTGTGGGCAATGAATTTCCTCCTGAGGGAAGAGTCTAAGGAAAGGGAGGCTCCGATTAAAGGGTGGCGGGCGGAGATGCGAAATTGCATTCCCCTTCAGGACGGCGCACCCTGGTTTGCGTTACAGGGGAATTTTAAGCGAATCCATTCTGGATTCAATTTCGGGCCTCTCGGATTCCGAAATGCGTTGAATGGAGAAAGACTCAACGGCCATGGATGCGGTCGCGGTGCCGGCGATGACTGCATCATGGAGAAGGGCAGTCGGCCAATCTCCGGAAGTCCCCTTGGAGGCCAAGTAACCGAGAAATCCTCCCGCGAAAGAATCGCCGGCGCCAGTGGGGTCGATCACCGGTTTGGCGGGGTAGGCAGCAAAATGGCGCTGGCCCTCTGCCGTCACCAAAAGGGCCCCACGCGCGCCCAACTTGACGACCACGATTCGAGGGCCCATTCCGAGAAGTTGATTTCCAGCTTCTTCAAGCGAAGAGGCGCCGGTCAATTGGAGGGCCTCTTCTTCATTGAGGAACAATCCCTCCAGAAGTGAAAGGACAGACTCAAGGTCATCTCTCTGGTTTTCAATCCACAGATTCATGGTGTCCGCCCAAGCGCGCTTGATTCCGGCGGCCCTCAGGGTCGCCA
>DCAK01000067.1:7624-8527 GCA_002311925.1 Planctomycetes bacterium UBA1135 | reverse complement strand
AGACAGGTCAGCCCCGCGTCTGCGAAGGGAATCCCAGGCCGAGTCGGGAAAGTCATCCCCCAGATTGGCGGCGATTGCGAGGGGAGTGAAAAAGGAGGCGGCGAGGCCGAAGAAAACAACGGACCCCCCCGGTGCATCCACGACCCGACCGTGGGGAGTCTCCACCGTGTCCAGGCCCACGGAGCCGACCGCCAAAAGCTTCACTGGGCCCGCTCCCCGGACTTCCTCTCGGCCGAAATCATCCAGACGATTCCCCCAAGGAGCCCAAAGCCCACCTGGGAAAGGAGCCGGAAGAGAACAGACACCGCGACCCCCAATGTGAAGGTCGAGCCGAACAAGGCGAAGAATTCACCATAGATGGTTTCTCCAACCCCCCACCCGGCGGGAGGGCTGATGGGCAAGGCCGACAGGGTTTGGGCGATGGGGAAGGCGATGAAGATTTCGGCGAGGAGGAGGTCCGCACCGAGAGCTTTCCCCACGCAATAGAAGGAGGCGATTCCGCTGATTTGAAGAGGAACCGAGAGAAGGAAGCTGGCCAGGAGCTTGCGAGGGCGTTCCCGGTAAATGGTCGCGGCTTCGTTGATTTTTCCGAACGTGGAGCCACCTGGGAGCCTTTTCAACCGATCCTCAAGTCCCAGGAAACCCCGGGCTCTCCGGGACAAGTAAAGGGCGCCGAAAAGGAAGGCGACCCCAAGAAAGATGAAGACCGCCTTGGCGAGTCCTATGACATTTTCAACAGGAAGGGCGGAATCCCCGAAGAGGAGGAAACCAAGCATGCAGGCGGCAAGGCCAATCAAAACGACCAGACCGACCACCCGGTCCACGAGCACGGAAAGCCCCGCTTTCCATCGATTCTCCGTCATGCCCTTTGTGATGAGTACGGCCCGGGCCAGGTCGCCTCCC
>DCAK01000067.1:7217-7528 GCA_002311925.1 Planctomycetes bacterium UBA1135 | reverse complement strand
ACGACATTGTTGAAGAACCAGCCGACAAGGCAAAGGCGGAGCGACTTGATGTACGAAGCCTGGACCCCCGCCGCTGAAAGAAGAATTTGCCATCGCAAGGCGGCAAGGAGCACCAGCATCCCCCACAATCCGACAGCCCAAGCAATCCACTTCAATCGAGCTCGCCGCAGGAGAGTGAAGAAACCTGGCCGAACCTCGAAATTCTTGGCGGGAGCGTTCAGGTTGTCCAAATGAATGTCGCCCTTGAAATGCCAGATTCCGGTATCCGGATGGCGAAGGATTTGACCGTAATGGATCTTTTCCCCTCCACC
>DCAK01000067.1:6536-7141 GCA_002311925.1 Planctomycetes bacterium UBA1135 | reverse complement strand
AGCAGCAGGGGAACCTTGAAATTCATGGAAGTATTTCCTTCTTCAGGATAAGCAAGCGGTTTAAACAGGACCGGGCGACATCAGGATTGCCGTCCGCCGCCCCGGATTCAAGGAGAAGGAGAATCACCCGCACACCCAGGGTTCGGGCTGAACATTCAGCGGCCAGGGTGAGAGGGATTGCAGCCGCTTGCCTCCCAATCCCAACCAAGGCGCGAATTCCGTCTTCCAGGTGAGGAATCTTCGCCCTGGAGGCTTCCCGAAGGAACTGCTCTCGGCCCTCCCGGTCTCTCCCCTCGCAAGCCATGGAAAAGCCACCGAGAGCGGAGGCAAGAGATCCAGTCGCATCCTCCTCGAGCGCATGAATCCCCTTGGCGTTCCACCGTGCGGCGAAAACGGACAAGAGGGCCGCGGCGCTCACCCTGGTCGTGGATTCGGAATCCCGGAGAAGGGCAAAGCCTGCCCAAGCGGCAATCTCCAAGCCCTGGGCCAGATGGTCGGCTTGGACGGAGGACATCGCTCGCAGGAGCGCCGCATCAAGCACCGCCGGGTCGTGGATGGGATAGACCCCTCTTTCTCCCTTGTTCTTCGGAGATTCCGACAACCAA
>DCAK01000067.1:5390-6359 GCA_002311925.1 Planctomycetes bacterium UBA1135 | reverse complement strand
GCGGGAATCGAACCCGCGTCCTGATGAGGTTTGGAACGAGCTTCTACGTGCGTAGCTTGCCTTCAATTCTCATCCATTTCCAGCTTGGCAAGCGAAGGAAGAAACAGACCAGCCCGTAAGTTTTCGCGCTCCGTTCCCGGGCAGAACGGTTTGCTGAGCCCGCGATCAGTCGTCCCGACCGCCCAGCGGGCGAAGGCGGAAGAGACGCGCCGCTTAAGCGGCTAGTTTGTAGTTGTCGGCAGTTGAATGCCTGCGGAGGGATTAACGAGGCCATCTCCGCAACCTCGGCACGCCACTCGAGCCGAATCACTCCCAGTCGAAACCGATCGCCCCCGACACGCTTGACCCTCTCATTCTAGCACGAGCTCAGGAGCGCCGACCGGCTCCTCGAATGGCCCGTCGGTCTTCCCGATCTCGGACGCGCTGGCGCTTGTCATGCCTTTTCCGTCCCCGGCAAAGACCGATTTCCAGTTTCGCATGCCGTCCTGAAAAATAGAGGTTGAGGGGAATCATGGTTAGCCCCTTTTCCTTGGTCTTTTGACCCCACCGCGCGATTTCTCTTTTCCTGGCAAGAAGTTTTCGGGACCGAATGGGGTCGTGATTGGCTCCGGCTGCCTGAACGAATTCCTCGATGTGGGCCCCTTCCAACCACAATTCTCCATCCTGGAACTTCACGAAGGATTCCGCAAGGCTGACCTTGCCCTCCCGAAGAGTCTTCACCTCAGTCCCTAGAAGGGAAATTCCGACCTCCATGCGGTCGAGAATTTCATAGTCTCGCCGGGCACGGCGATTCTCCGCGATGGGCTGAATGGGGCGTTCCGAGTGGTTCACAGGGCCTCTTCCCGGAGACATCCCGGGACGCTAATCTTATTCGCCCGGTGGATGCCGGGACGCCGAAGTGGCGGAATTGGCAGACGCGCAGGCTTCAGGTGCCTGTGACCTTCTTGGTCGTGGGGGTTCGAGTCCCCC
>DCAK01000067.1:1753-5316 GCA_002311925.1 Planctomycetes bacterium UBA1135 | reverse complement strand
AGCTGATTCCAAATCAGCAGGTTGAGGGTTCAAGTCCTTCCTGCCCTGCCATCCCTTCGAGGCGCCCCGTGACCTTCCCCCCGATTCCAGAGGATTTCTTCACCCAAGTGGGTGACCCGCATCCTTTCGACGCCCAGGAAATTCGAGAAGGGGTGGCGCTCATCGCAGACCCTCCTGACGGCCCCCTGGGCCGAGTTCTGGATTACGGACGCTTGCTTCTTGCCGCCAACCGGGTCGTGAATTTGACCGGGGCCAAGGATTGGGACTCCCTGGTCATCCCCCATCTCCTGGACTGCGTTTTGTCCGGGACTTTCATCCCCGCCGATACCCGCACGATCGCCGACTGGGGAAGCGGCGGTGGGATGCCGGGTCTGGTTTGGGCCTCCCTCCATCCGGAGATTCGCTTCCTGCTTTGTGAGAGAACCGAAAAGAAGGCCGCATTTCTGGAAGAAGCTGCGGTTCAACTCGACCTTACGAATGTTGAAGTTCTTGTGGGGCAAGCGGAGGAGGTCCTGCAGGGCGAAGGCATCATCGACCTCGTGGTGGCCCGAGCGGTGGAGCCCCTGGCCAAGCTGCTGGCCCGCTTGGATGGCCGAAGGGTGGGTTTGGGAGCGCTCATGTGGATGGCCGGGTCGAAAGCTGAAGATGAATGGGAGCGAGCCCGGGAAAAACTCGGAAACCGCTGGGCCGTTGCGGCCCGACATCCCTATTCCCTTGGCAAGGCCGGGGACAGATCGGTGTGGGTTCTTCGGCGTCGGTCTTTTCAGTCCTAAGGAGGGGAGGTAGACTTTTCGCCCCGTTGACCGGGAAAGGGCGTTTAGCTCAGTTGGCTAGAGCACCAGCTCGACAAGCTGGGGGTCACTGGTTCAAGTCCAGTAACGCCCACCACTCCCCGGTCTCGCGCGTAGGCTTTTGAGGATGCTCGTCGCCCTCCTTCTCTCGCCGGCTCTGCTTCAGGAACCTGGACCGGACCCTTCAATCCTTTTCGGAGACCGCTGGACTCCGGAAGCCCGGGTCTACCTGACGGTCGGCCCTTCGGTCGTCAGCATCACGCTGCACGCCAAGGTCGTGGTCAAGGAGGGGTTTGGCAGGCGGCGGGAGGAGCTCCGCATTTTGGGGCAGGGAACCGGTGTCGTCATCGATTCGGAGGGCCTCGTCATCACCAACCGCCATGTTGCGGATGCGGGGCCCGAGATTCATCCCTCCAGAGTCGTCACCACCGTGACCTTCGCGGAGGAATTCGGAGGCCGGGAATATCCTGCCCACGTGTTGAGCGTGGATCAGGAATCAGACCTTGCTCTTCTGAAGATTGAAGGCCGGGGACCATTTCGAGCCTCCGCCCTGGGATCGAGCAGCAACCTCATCAAGGGAGAAAAAGTGGTGGCCATCGGCGCTCCTTTCGGGAATTCTCACTCCGTGACTTCCGGAATTCTTTCAGGACTGCATCGCAAAGTGAAGGTGCGCACCCAGCGAGGAGGGACACACGTGTTTCAGGACCTCCTCCAGACGGACGCCGCCATCAACCCCGGGAATTCGGGGGGCCCCCTCCTCAATGTTTCCGGCGAGTTGATTGGAATCAATGTCGCTACCCGGGAAGGCGCCGATGGTTTGGGATTCGCCATCCCCGTGGATCGAATCAAGGAGGTCCTGGCACAAAGCCTTTTCGATCTCTCCCATCGTTTCTGGGCAGGCCTCCGCATTCGGGAAGAGGCCGGAACCCCCGTGGTCACATCCGTGCATCCACGTGGACCCGCTCGAGAGGCGGGGTTGCAGGATGGCGACCGCATCCTGTCGGTGGCAGGGGAAAGCATTCAAACCCCGTCCGATTATGCATCTCTTCTCCTTTCCCGAAATTCTGGTGAACACGTCCTCATTGGCTATGCCAGGAACGGCGAAATTGGCCAGGTGGACCTCCAGTTGCGACCCGCTCATGAGCGGAACACCGTTGGTCTCCTGGGTTTCGAGGCCCGGCCTGTTCGCATTCCCTACAGGCGAGGTCTCTTCCGGGAAACCCTGCCGGTCCTGCGCATCGAAAAGGTCCACCCCGACTCTCCGGGCCAAGCGCTGGGCTTGAAGACGGGAGACCTTCTGATTGCGGCTCGCCTTGAATGCGAAGACCCGGATGCGGGCTGGCAACCGGTGAGCACCTTGGCTTCCCTTGTTTCGATGGTGCGTGGCCCTGGATTTGAAACGGGGTCCGCCAATTTCTGGATTCTTCGGGGAGAAGAGTCGCTTCAGGGTTGCATCCAATTCGACGACCCCGAACTGGAGCCTGCCCGAGCTTCCTCCTAGGCGTAGAAGGCAAGGGTCGCTTTCAAGCCATCCTCGAGGGGGGTTTTCGACCTGAAATCCAATGCAATGGCAGCTTTGCCAGGGTCGCAAACGGAATGGAGAACATCCCCTTCCCTGAATGGAAGGAAACAAGGCGGAATGAGCTTCCGGCCAGCCAGGCGGCAGAGGGATTCCCAAAGCTCAAGGACGGAAACGGAATCTCCCGTACCAACATTGAAGACCATTGCCGGGTCCAATTCGGGAAGATCCCCAGCGAGAAGGTTGGCTCGCACCACGTCATCCACGAAAATGAAATCACGGGTTTGGGAACCGTCACCGAAAATAGATGCAGCCTCTCCCCTCTGAGCAAGCCCCGCAAACAGTGAAATAACGCCGGAATAGGGGGACGATGGGTCCTGCCTGGGGCCGAATACGTTGAAATAGCGCAGGGACACGCAGCCGAAATCGGACTCATGGGCTTCGGCAAGAAGCCTCTCCCCCGCCAGCTTGTGTTCGGCATAGGGTGAGGCCGGGGCGGGCTCCATTTCCTCTTCCTTGGGTAGTTGGGGGGAATTCCCATAGATAGCGGAGGATGATGAAAAGATGAAACGGGAAACCCCGGCAATCTTTGAAGCAGAAAGAAGGGCCCGGGTGGTCCCCAGGTTGGCCCTCTCCGCTTCGGCGGGGTGGGCGATGCTGAAAGGCACGCTCGCCCGGGCGGCGAGGTGAAAGACCCTCTCCACTCCCTCGCAGGCCTTCGTCGCGGTGACCCCATCGGCTGCGTCCCCGTCGAGGATTTCAGCATTCAAGGCCACCAAGTTTTCCCTCTTGCCGGAAGAATAGTCGTCCAGAATCCTGACCCGCCTTCCCTCCTTTTCCAAGGCCTGGGCCAAATGGGAACCAATGAAGCCTGCACCTCCCACGACGAGGTCCACACTCATTCCACGGTCACCGATTTTGCAAGATTGCGAGGCTGGTCGATGTCCCGGCCAAGAATCAATGCGGTCTGGTAGGCGAGCAATTGGAGGGGGACCACATTCACGAGGGGCGCAAGGAGCTCAGGAACTTGCGGGACGGGAAGGATGAAATCAGCAAGATTCCCCACCCTCTCGTCACCATGGCAACCCACTGCAATGACCTTCCCACCCCGAGCACGGACTTCTTCCATATTGGAGAGGGTCTTTTCGTAGGACCGGCCCGGAGTGGCGACGACAACGACCGGGAAGTCCTTGTCGATGAGAGCGATGGGCCCATGTTTCATCTCGCCGGCGGGGTACCCCTCGGCGTGGATG
>DCAK01000067.1:1408-1691 GCA_002311925.1 Planctomycetes bacterium UBA1135 | reverse complement strand
CGTGGATGTAGGAAATCTCCTTCAACTTCAATGCTCCCTCCAAGGCGACCGGAAAGAGAAGGCCCCTGCCGAGAAACAGGCAGGAGGATTGGTCGGCCATGAATGCGGACGTTTCCTGGATGGCCGAAGCGGCTTCCTCTTCAAAGAGGGGGTCAAGGCGAGCCCGCACTTCGCGCAAGTCCCTGAGCAGGAGGCCGCCCGCATTCGAGTCCAGTTCATCCCGGGCCCTGCCCATTCGAATGGCGAGAAGGTAGAGGGCGGTGAGTTGGCCGAAGAAGGCCTT
>DCAK01000067.1:465-1283 GCA_002311925.1 Planctomycetes bacterium UBA1135 | reverse complement strand
CCTCCCGGGCCAGGGTGGACCCTTGAACGTTGCAAATGCCGAGGACGGTGCCGCCCCTTTCCTTCACTTCTCGCATGGCTCTCAGAGAATCCGCGGTTTCCCCGGATTGGGAAACGACAACCGTGAGGGCGTTTTCCTCCTCCAGGCGCGGGCTGTAGAGGAATTCGCTGGCATTGAGGCTCTCCCCCGGAATCCTCGCCAATTCCGCCGCCATTTGTTGGCCGAGCAATGCTGCATGGAAGGATGTCCCCATCGCCATGAAACGCAGCCGCGTGACCCGGCATAGGTCCTCATCAGCGAGCCCAAACCCATCCTCGAAGGCGACGTCACCTTCCGCGTCCTTGAAGCGATCGAAGGCGGTCCGAGCCAGAACATCAGGCTGCTCCTCAATTTCCTTGAGCATGAAATGCGGGTATCCGCATTTTTCCGCCTGCTCCGGGGTCCAATCGCATGCGGAAGATTCCCGGTCGACGGGCTGGGCTTTCCGGTCGAAGACTTGGTGGGAATCCGACCTCAAGATGCAGGTTTCGCCATTTTCGAGGAAGACGAAATCCCGGGTCAGGTGGAGCAAGGCAGGCATGTCGCTTGCGGCGAATCTGCCTTCCTTCCCCACTCCGAGAACAAGGGGCGAATCCATTCGAGCAGCGACGATCTCTCCATCGTGACCCACAGCCATCGCCACCAGCGCGTAAGCCCCTTCCAATCGCTCAAGGGCCTTGAGAAGGGCCGTGTGCAGGTTCCCGTGTTCCTTGAGAGCCAGGGCCAGGAGATTGGCAATGACTTCGGTGTCGGTTTCTGACGAAAAGGAAATCCCCTGG
>DCAK01000067.1:0-394 GCA_002311925.1 Planctomycetes bacterium UBA1135 | reverse complement strand
GTGGCCCAGCGGGTATGGCCGATGGCCTGGTGAGATTCGGGCAATCCCTTGTCCTCCAGCTCGGCTTCGAGGGCAGCCATGCGCCCGGATTTTCGACGGATTTCTAATCTTCCGTCCGCCAGGACCGCGACCCCGGCCGAATCGTAACCCCTGTATTCGAGAGTCCGCAGGCCAACCAGGACCGCGGGGAGAACATTCCCCTCGGCAACCACCGCCGCCACGATTCCGCACATCAGACCGCGTCCTGAGCCCGAGTCCGACGCGAGAAATCGTCCAGGCACAAAGCAAGACCCTCCTCGACCTGGATTTTCGGTTCCCAATCCAAAAGCGCTCTGGCCTTGGTGATGTCAGGTTGTCGGACCTTGGGGTCGTCTTCGGGAAGCTCGCATTCCTC
>DCAK01000103.1:3813-3996 GCA_002311925.1 Planctomycetes bacterium UBA1135 | reverse complement strand
GGCGGTTGCGTTGATGGTCATGGAAACCGACACCTCGCCCAGGGGAATGTCCTCGAACAGGGCCTCGAAATCCTGGAGCGAATGGATGGCAACCCCGACCTTGCCCGA
Source organism: Planctomycetes bacterium UBA1135 (assembly GCA_002311925.1). Lineage (GTDB taxonomy): Bacteria > Planctomycetota > UBA1135 > UBA1135 > UBA1135 > UBA1135. The sequence continues at coordinate 3,888 of DCAK01000103.1, read as the reverse complement.
TTCGGCCTCGGCGAGGGGGTGGTCGGCGTCGTACCCGATTTGGGTGGGGAGATCGAAGGCGACGGACAGCCCCGT
>DCAK01000103.1:1150-3658 GCA_002311925.1 Planctomycetes bacterium UBA1135 | reverse complement strand
TATTGGCGCATGGTCCAGAGGCGCTGCCTGTACATGGCGGCGTGGATTCCTCTTGTGAAGGGCCATTCGCCTGGATTTTCGAGGGGACCGTCCAGCCCATGGGCGGGGAGCCAGGCCTCAAGGGGCAGCCCGGAGGCGGTCTCGAAGTTCTTTTTGCGCTCGGGGTTCTTCTTGCCCATCTGCCCGGGATTGTAGGCCGCCGACTCCGACAATCCCCCTTCCGTGATAGCCTTGAGTCCCGTCCCCCCTACGGTTTCTCCCCTCTTCCCGAAATCATGATGTCCAAGTTTCACCTTTTCGCCGCCGGTCTTCTCATCGTGTCCCCCCTCTCGGCCCAATCCAATGCGACTTCCGATTTAATGACCTACGGAGACGTGGTGGGTGATTCCTTTCGCGTTGAAGTTTCAGGGTTGACCCCCGGGGTGACCACCTTCGTCATCCCGTCCTTCAATACCAGCGGTTCCAACTACTTGGTCGGACTATCCGGAGACCCCAACGACCATCTTGTGGTTGGCCTTCAACTGGCTCAAAACGGAACCTATTTCACCACCCAATCCTCGGCTGCAGGAACAGCAACCCTCTCTCTCGCCGTCCCCAATAATTCCGCTCTCGTGGACCGAAAGGTTTATTTCCAGGCCTTCACCCGACCAGGTGGAAGCGGGGCCGACATGTTCGATGATTTCAGCAACCTGCGGTCCGTAACCGTGAATCTTCATGACCGGTGGCAGGCGGCGGATTCTATTCCCCTTCCTTCCGCCTTGATGGGAAGTTGCGCCCTGGAATTCGGGCCCGAGGGCGACGCCCTGGTGGTCTTTTCCAGCGGCGGGGGCCCCGCCGTTCTCGTTAACACTTCCACCCCCTACCCCACCCTGGACCGCTGTTGGACTTATGACGCTCGGACGGACCAGCACACCCTCTTGGGTGGCGTCATGAACGACTCCCGCGCCTTCCACACCGCCACCCGTCTTCAGGATGGGCGTGTACTGATTTCCGGTGGCATTCAGGGCCCGCGCGGAAGCGGCAGTTCCCATTACACCGATGTCCTGGACTCAGTCGAAATTTATGACCCCAATGCTGATGTCTGGCAACTCGCGACCTCCATGCAGACGCCCAGAGCTGGGGCCACTGCCTCTCTCCTTTCTGATGGAAGAGTCCTGATAGCCGGTGGAACAAAAGGAAACGGTCAAAACCAACTGGGCGATGTGAACGACCTCCTCGGGACCGCCGTAAGAACCACCGAAATTTACGATCCGGCTACTGATGTTTGGGTTTCCGGCCCCAACCTTCAAGAGCCCAAGGCGGGGGCCTCCTCCACGACGCTCCAAGACGGCAGGGTCATGATTGCCGGCGGCCTTACCCATACCTACATCTTCGGAATCGCCATTCCCGCATTCTCTGACACCGCCTGCTTCTACAATCCAGCCACCGGCGGATTCGACCCCAAGAAGACCATGGTGACCAAGAGGGCACTATTCGCCATGACTCTTCTCAACGACGGGAGCGTCCTTCTTGCAGGCGGCGGCGGCGGTGACATTTTTAACATTGGCCCCATCAAGCAGTGCGAAGTCTTCAATCCGGCATCGTCCTCCTTTTCTTCGGTGGGCAACTTGACCACTTCCTCCGCCTTCGCCAGCTGCGTAAGCCTCAAGGACGGAAGAGCGCTCGTGGTGGGCGGCGCGACCGGCAGTATCGACGACCCTCTCCCCATTTCCGACTGCTGGGTCTTCGAGCCCTCCTCGGGTTCCATGACCTCGGTCAGTTCCCTTTCCGTTGAACATGCTGGTGGCGCGGTTTTTCTCCTGGAGGATGGGACCGTTTATGTAGGAGGTGGAGAATCGGGGGCCGGCATTTCTGTCGACGCCTCCGAATCCTGGTCCCCCTGAACAGAGACGGAATCTGGCTCCCTTGGGTGTGGTGGACAGGCGGTGGAGTCGCCAGGAGTTCTTTCGCCGGAAAGTGTTTTGCATGCCTTCTCCTCTTTTGGCACCAATGTGACCCAACCAAGGGGAGCCGATTCCCTCACCAGGTGCGGGACCAGCCAACGACAAGGGCATAGTCAGCTTGGGTATACCGATCCCCCGAAAAATCGCTCAGCACCGCATTAGAACCCGTGGTCCAGGTTTCGGGCAGGGCCGCCACGAATGAAAAGTGCCAATCCCCCCCATCGGTCTTTCCCCACCGCGAAAACCCCAACCCCAAATGAAGGCGATTGAAAGGAACCAAGCCCGGAAGAGGCGAACCGCCCACCGGGTTTTGGGACCACCCGACCCCCGTTCGAAAAGTGTGGAGCGAGGTCAGGTCCTTTTCCCAAGCCATGGACAGGGAAAGCGTGTCCCTCCAATTCAGGTCCAGGTCCAGGGTCGTGCTCCCATCCCCTCCCAACATCGACCCCAGGTCCTCATTGCTGGGATTGGAGAGGGTGGCCACCCAGCCCTGAAATGCGGAACCCCATCCCGTCCACACGATGTCCGCCATGATGCGCTCCCCCCGGTTGCGGAGGAAGCGAAC
>DCAK01000103.1:0-1089 GCA_002311925.1 Planctomycetes bacterium UBA1135 | reverse complement strand
AATGGAGAGGTCGAAGCTGCTCGTTGGGTCCTCCAAGAAATCGCTGGGAATCATCCCCATGTCACGCATGGCGTCGAGCATGAATCCGAGGTCGGCTCCAAAATCCACCATGGCCGTCCCCTCCAGGGCCGACCGAGTTGAAGGAGATCGGGCCCACGCCCCCACCCTCCACTCCCGACTCGGCTCCCAAAGGGCTCCACCCTTGAGAAAAGCATGAAGCGGGGCGCTGGCCTCGGCGGAGTAATCCACCTGAAAGGTGTCCGGAATATCCGGCCGAAGTCCCGCATCGAAGACCTGGGTCAGGAGCTGGTTCAGAATTTCCCCCCAAGTTGACCCCCCCAACCCGGGAATGACGCCTTGCAAATTGGCAATGGGAGTGTCCGTGGCCGACCCCATGTCCAGCAAGGTCCCCCGCAGGGAGGCCCCGATGCCCAGCGACAGGCTCCCCGTCGGGTGCCATGAAAAGTTGGGTTCCAGCCCTAGGGACATGAGTTCATTTCTCACGCCAATTTTGTGGTGAATGGGAACGTCGAAAACAGGTTGCCCATTTGAATTTTCATGGTCTGTGCCCAACTTCAAATTCAGGATGGTGTCACGGTCAAAAGCAGCCGAGGCCGCCGCCGCGGGAACGAAGGACACCGAAAAGAAAGCGTTGGAGGAAAGAGCCTTGCCCCAGGAAAGCCATGGCCCCCCCGCAATGACATTCTCATCCCGGAAAGCCAATCCTGCCGCCGATTCTCCCGATAGCGGTTGCCAAAGGACTCTCCCGTGGGTTTCCAGGATTTCATTCCTGGCCTTCCCGCCTTTCTGGCTGAATCGGAACGAAAGGGCGGCAGGGTTGCGAACCCCATACAGAAGACTATCCGCGAGGGCGTTGCCGGCCCCCGCCCTGCCCGCCGCCAGTGCGCTGTCTCCCGTCACCTCTCCCCCTTGCTGCCCTTCGGCAGGAAGAGCCAGAATGACCCAAGCCAAAACAAGGGCGAGAGCCCTCATTGGCCGCACTCCGCCCCGGGGTCGGGAGCCGCTGCAGCAAGGAATTCGAGAATCTCAGCCATGTCCTCCGGGAGCCCCGTCCTGAAGGTCAACTCT
>DCAK01000029.1:36454-36606 GCA_002311925.1 Planctomycetes bacterium UBA1135 | reverse complement strand
TTCATGCGGGAGGCCCTCTTTTCCAAGGTTTGCCGGAGTTTCACTACTGCCGCCCGTGGCAATTTCATTCACCTCATCATCAATGGCGAAAACTGGGGTGTGTACCCGAATATTCAGCAGCTTAACGCGGATTTCCTCGAGAGCAATTACCC
>DCAK01000029.1:29757-36427 GCA_002311925.1 Planctomycetes bacterium UBA1135 | reverse complement strand
GCCGGTGGCCAGGAAATGCCTCGCTCAACTGGTTGGGTACGAATGTGGCCAGCTATCAGCCCTGGTACGAGCTCAAGAGTGAAGATCCCGCCGCTTACGACAGACTGGTCGAAATCTGCGACACCCTGAACAACACTTTGCCCGGTTCCGGGTACTTCGAAGCCGTGGACGCCGAACTCGCCGTGGACCGAGCGCTTTGGACCCTTGCCCTTGAGAACGCCTTCATGGATTCGGACGGATACGTTCACAAGGGTTCCGATTACGCTCTCTATCGGGACGATTTCCACGACCGTTGGAACCTTCTTCAAAGGGATGCAAACGAAGCCTTTGGCTCCTTTAGCAGGAATGGCTGGGGAACCCAGGGGACCGTAGACCTGCATCCTGATTATGACCATGGAAATCCTGATCTCCCGGTGATGAACATTCTTCTCGCCGACCCTGACGCCCACGCTCGCTATCTGGCGCATTTCCGGACCATCGCGGATGAGTGGATGGACTGGAACAGGGCTGGCCCCGTTGTGGCAGAGTGGGATTCTCTTATCCGGGACGAGGTCCAGGCGGACACGAAGAAAATCTATTCCTGGGCCGACTACGTGACGAATCTGGATTCCGATGTGAACCAGGGGAACCTGGTATTCAAGGGCCTTCGACAATTCGTAGACGAAAGGCGAGCCTATTTGTTTGCATTGCCGGAATTTAATCTTCCCCAGCCGGAGATCTCGGGATTGGCCCACTCCCCTGCGGTTCCCATGGCTGGGGAGCCGGTCTGGGTGACGGTCGCCGCAGCCGCGCCGGCCGGTTCCGCTCTCGCCCATGTTCGCTTGCATTTTCGCCATCGCGGGGCCTTTCAGAGGGTTTCCATGTTCGACGACGGCCAACATGGCGACGGGTCGCCAGGCGATGGGATTTGGGGAGCCCAAGTCCCTGGTTTTCCTGCCGGAGCCATCATCGAGCACTATGTCTCGGCGGCCTGCTCGGTTTCCAACGGCGGGGCCTGGCGCTTTCTTCCCCGGACCGCCGAGTTTCAGCCGCCTTCCTGGTCAACCCAAGCGGGAAACGGCTCCACCCCCAGCATCAACGAATTCCTGGCCAAGAATTCCACGACCAACCCGGATTCCGCGGGAGAGTTCGACGACTGGGTGGAGATTCTCAATCGCGCCGGGAGCGCCGTTGATTTGGGAGGCCTCTTCCTGAGCGACAATCCCGCCAACCTGACCAAGTGGGAATTTCCCGCCGGAACCAATGTCCAGCCTGGGGAAACGGTCCTGGTTTGGGCGGACGAAGACGGATCCCAGGGCCCTCTCCATGCCAATTTCAAACTTTCCGGTTCGGGCGAGGAGATTTTTCTCACCGCGCCCGATGGCTCCACCGTTCTGGATTCCATCCAGTTCGGCGAGCAACTGGATGATGTCTCCACAGGGAGATTTTTCGACGGGCAATCTGCATGGGTCACCTTTTCTGCCCCGACCCCCGGAGTTGCTAACGAGCAAGCATGTGGACATCGCGCCTACGACCAACTTGACCCCGCCGCTCACGGACTTCTCTTGGCTGGAACCGGGACCCCCGCCCTGGGCGGCACGGCCGATATCGAAATAAGCGGTGCTGCCCCCGGGGACGGTCTCATTTTGTACGCCTCCTCAGCTCCCGCATACCTGGACAATCTTCTCTCCGCGGGAGTTGTCCTGATTTCTCCAAGCAACTTGGTCTACCAGGCATCTCTCACCGCAAATCAGGCCGGGGAGGCCTATTTGAGCGCCTCGCTCAACAACCCGGCCCTGGTGGGCCGATCCTTCTTTCTCCAGGCCCACCTGCCCTCATCCTCCATCGGGGAGCAGATATCCAACGGCTTGGAAATCACCATTTGCCTTTGATTCCCAGCAAGGCCATTCCGGTGCTGCTCCTCCTTGCTCCAGCGGCCCCCGCTCAGGACCTCTACGACATCGCCACGATTCGCGATCTACGCCTGGACTTCTCCCAATCCAACTGGTGGAACCTTCTCGACCAGAACCGCCAAGCGGAAACCTACATTGAGGCCGACCTGGAGGTGGACGGGGTTCTTTATTCCCAGGTCGGGGTTCGCTTCAAAGGCAATTCATCCGCCTCGGTCTGGCCCCAGCAAAAGATGCCCTTCAAGATCAAGATGGACGAGTTCGTCGCCGGCCAGGATTTGCTGGGTTACGACAACCTCAACCTCGGCAATTCTTTCATGGATCCGACCTTCTGTCGCGAGGTCCTCACCTATGAGGTGCTCCGGCGCTGGATGCCGGCCCCCAAGTCCAACTATGTACGCCTCTGGCTAAACGATGAATACTGGGGCATCTATGTCAACACTCAGCAGGTCAGCGGGGAATTTCTGGACGATTGGTTCGAGGACTCCTCCGGCAATCGCTACAAATGCGACCCAGCGGCCTATGGTCCGGGCATTCCTCCCTCGACCCTGGTCTGGGTGGGTCCGAACCTTGCCGACTACCAGCAGTCCTACCAGCTGAAATCCGACCCCACTGGCAGCGAGTGGCAGGACCTGGTGGACATGATCGACGCCCTCAACAACGGGCCCTTGTCCTCGCTCTGGGCCGATGCCGGGCCCTTCCTCGACCTCGACCGTTCCCTTTGGTTCACCGCCGCTCAGAATCTTTTCGTGAACCGCGACTCCTACATCGAGAGCCGCCACAACTACTACGTCTATCACGATCCCCACGAAAACCGATTCAGCCCCATTCCCATGGGATGTCAACGAGGCCTTCGGCAACTTCGGCATGGGTTGGACGGTTGGCCAGCTTCAACGGATGTCCCCGACTCATAACTTCGGCCATCCCGATTACCCCCTCATCACCCGGCTTCTCAATGCCTCCGCAGGGCCGCGCGGCCGCGACGCCTACTTCGCCCACTACCGCGATCTCTTGGAAACCGAGTGGAATTGGGTCGTCATGGGTCCCCAGGTGGACGCACTCCAGAATCTCATCGAGGCCGATGTCCAGGCCGACGGGAAGAAGCTCTATTCGATGCAGTTCTTCCACGACAACGTCACACAGGATGTGACCATCGGAGGCGGTCCCGGCGGCGGCCGCATTTCCTGCGGGCTCAAGCCCTTCGTGGACAACCGCCGGGCCTACCTCCTGGGTCTCCCTGAATTTTCTCGGCCGCGGCCCTCCATCTCGGGAATCCAGGTCCTTCCGGACCCCCCCGGAGCCTCTTCCCCGGTCCTGGTCCTCGCCGAAATTTCCGTTTCCGGGGGAAACCTCGGTGATGCTCGCCTTTTTTGGCGCAACCCTCCCTCCTCCCTCTACACCGAGGAGACGATGTTCGATGACGGGCAGCACGGCGACGGTGCCTCTGGCGACGGCCTTTTCGGGGGGGTCATTCCCCTTCAATCCTCCGGCGCTGAGGTCGAGTGGTTCCTGATGGCCTCCACCGCCAACGGCGAATCCACCTTCGAGCCGATCCATGGCGAAGAGAGGCCGAACAGTTTCGAGGTCATGCCCCCTGTGGTTCCAGGCCCGGTGGTAATCAATGAATTCCTGGCCATCAACGACAGCGGCGCCATGGACGAGGCTGGCGAGTTCGAAGACTGGATCGAGCTCTACAACTCTTCGTCCTCGACGTTGGACCTGGGCGGAGCCTTCCTCGCCGACGAACTCGACCCTGCTTCGATGTGGGCCATTCCCACCGGCACATCCATCGCCCCGGGCGGTGTCCTCCTGGTTTGGGCCGACAACGACCCCGGCGACGGACCCCTCCACGCCACCTTCAAGCTGGACGGAGACGGTGAGAGAATTCTGCTGGTGGATTCCGACGGAATCACGGTGCGGGATTTGGTGGATTTCGGTTCCCAGGAGGTCGATGTCTCCACTGGCCGCTTGTTCGACGGCGACGGTCCCTGGGTGACCTACTCCGAGCCCTCCGCGGACGCCCTCAATGCCGAGGGTTGTGGTTGGCGGGCGTACGGGCCCCTCGACCCCCTCGCCCCCGCTCTTGGGCTCGTCGGCAACGGCTCTCCGTCCGCAACAGGGACTGTTTCGGTGACCCTTTCGGGGGTGACCCCCGGCGGTTCAGTGGGCCTTCACGCCTGCTTCGCCCCCGCTTATTTGGATGGGCTTCTCCCTCAAGGAACGGTTCTGGTCGACCCCTCCACCCTCTACAAAAGCGCTCCCCTCACCGCGGGCGCAGCCGGCTCGGTCACCCTCACCCTCCCCGTCAACAACCCCTCTCTTGCCGGCCTGGCTCTCTATCTCCAGGCCCTCGAGACTTCCACGGGCAAGCTTTCCCCCGGCCTGGAACTCGTCTTCTGCCCCTGATTCAGCGGGCGGGCGTGTAACGGTCGGGGCCGCCGGTGCGGGTGGTCACATCCGCGGCCTCGGCGAACTCGGCCAGGCGTTCTCGGACCCGGTCCTCTCCCATGGTTCGGGCGTGGCTCATCAGGCCGCCGCGGAAGGGGGCGAAGCCTGTGCCCAGCACGGTGGCGAGGTCGAGTTCCTCTTCGCTTCCGACCACGCCCTCCTCCAGGCAGCGCCAGCCCTCGTTGACCATCAGGAGGACCAGCCGGTCGACGATGTCGGCGTCCTCCAACGTGGCACAAGCCTGTCGCAACTGGAAGCGTGAAAGGTCGCGACAGAGGGTGGAGCGGCCTTTTCCCGCGTGGTGCTGGTAGAAACCCCGGCCCGTCTTCTTCCCGAGACGGTCGGGGGTGACCATGGCCGGGATGGCGGTCGCTGGGCTCATGCGGTCGCCGTAGGCGGAGTGGAGAATCTTCGAGACATGGGATGCGATGTCCAATCCCACTTCGTCGAGCAGCCGAAAGGGCCCCATGGGCATGCCGAATTCCAGCATCAGGCGGTCGATGCGGGCGGGGTCGGCGCCGCCGGCGAACAAGTGCACCGCCTCGTCGAGGTAGGGGCCCAGAATGCGGTTGACCAGGAAACCGGGAACATCGCGGACCACGACGGGAGTCTTGCCCAGGGCCAGGGCCAGGGCGGCGGTCTCGGCCGCAGTTTCTTCGGAGGTTTCTTCCCCGCGGACCACCTCCACTAGGGGCATTTTGTTGACCGGGTTGAAGAAGTGCATCCCCACCACCCGCTCGGGATGGGGGAGTCCGTCGGCGATGACGGTCACCGAAAGGGAGGAGGTATTGGTGGCGAGAATGCAATCCTCGGACACCTGCTCCGCCATCCCCAGGAGGGCCTTCTGCTTGATGGCGAGGTCCTCGGCCACGGCTTCAAGAATGACCTGGGAACGCCCGAAACCCGTCGCTTCTCGGGCGGCCTGCAGATGGTCGGTCGCCGCGAGGGCTTGGTGGCGCTTGAGACGATGGCGTCGGCGAAGCCCCTCTACATGGTTGCGGTGGGTGAGCAGGGTCCGGTCGAGGGCCTCGGGGACCGGGTCGAAGAGCCGGGTTTCCAGGCCCTTTTCCGCCATGAGGCGGGCCAGGCCTCCCCCCATGACGCCGGCACCCAGGACCCCGGCCCTGCGGATGCCGCCCTCCCTTCCCGCGCCGCGGAACCTCTTCTTGGCGGCTTCCATACCGAAGAAGACCTTCACCAGGGCCTTGCACTCCGGGCCCACCGCCAGGCGGGCGATGGTTGTCGACTCGATCTTGGCGGCGGCCTTTCGGCTTCGGCCCGGAGCCCCGGCGACCAGCGCCACGGCATCCAGGGCGGCGGGATATTTTCCCAGGGTCCGGGCCATGACCTGCTTGCGTGCCAGTCGCCCGACCAGGAATCGACCCAGGGGGTTGAGGTCCACCAGCCAACGGGAAACCCCGGCTTTTCGTGGCTTGATGGGCTCCCGTCCCATGGCGAGATCGGATGCCACCTTCACCAGGTATTCCGGGTCGGTCAAGCGGTCCACCATCCCCCGCTTGAGGGCGGGCTTCGCCGGGACCAGCGAGCCCTTGAGAATCATCCCGAGCGCGGCCGAGATTCCGACCCGTTCGGGAAGGCGATGGCACCCACCCCAGCCCGGAATGAGCCCCAACTTGACCTCCGGCAGCCCGATGCGGGTGGAAGGATGGTCGGCGATGACGATGGCGTCGCAGGAGAGGGCGAGCTCGAAGGCCCCGCCGGGAACAGGGCCGCCCACTGCGGCGACGGTTCGGGCAGACAGGCCTTCAAGTCGAAGGAAAAGGTCATGCACTACCCGCACCACCACCTCCACATCGGTGGCCTTGTCCATGGTTCGGATGGCATCGAGATCGGCCCCGGCGGCAAATTTGAGGGGATCCGCCCCGGCCACCACCAATCCCTCGAGGTCCTTGTCCGCCTCGAGCGCGTTCAGGGCGGCATCAAAATCCCGCAAGAGAGGCGCATCGAGGACTGCTAGGCTGCGGTGGGGGGGTACGAGGGAAAGGATAGCCAGACCGGGCTCGGGCCGGTCCACGCGAATGCAGGCCCCGGCTTCGGGGGCGCCCTCCGGCATCGGGAAGAGGTCGAGGCCGCTCATTTTGCGGCCTCCAGGATGACCGCCGCGCCCTGGCCCCCACCGATGCAGAGGGTGGCGAGGCCGAAACGGTGGCCACCCAGGGCCATCTCCTTGGCCACGGTAAGCAGGAGCCGGGCTCCGGTGGCCCCGACCGGGTGGCCGAGGGCGATTGCGCCGCCGTTCGGATTGATTCGATCGTATCCAAGATCTCCCAGGGGGCGGTCCCTGTTCAGGTGCTTGCGGGCGAACTCTTCGC
>DCAK01000029.1:22634-29694 GCA_002311925.1 Planctomycetes bacterium UBA1135 | reverse complement strand
CCTGGGCGGCGAAGGCCTCATTGACCTCGATCACTCCCATTTCTTCAAGTTCCAACCCGGTCTCGGCGAGAATTCTGGCCGTGGCGTGGACCGGCCCCAACCCCATCCTTGCGGGATCGAGGCCGGCCCAGGCGAAGCCGCGGATGCGGGCCATGACCTCGACACTCTCTTCGCGGGCGCGGCCTTCGGTCATCAGCATCAAGGCGCAGGCGCCGTCGGTCACGCCGCAGGAGTTGCCGACCGTGACCACTCCGTCCGGTTTCTCGAACCAAGGCCGAAGTCGCGCCAGCTTCTCCCCGGATTGGTCCAGCCGGATGGAGTCGTCCTCGGTGAGTGAGGGTCCACCCTTTTTCGCCCCTTGGGGAAGGACGGGAAGGATTTCCGGGGAGAAGCGGCCCGCCTCCCTGGAGGCGGCGGCTCGGCGGTGGCTCTCGAGCGCCAGCGCGTCGCAGGATTCCCGACTCACTCCATGGTCGCGGGCCACCTGCTCGGCGGTGCTTCCCATGATGAGTCCGCAAGTCGGGTCGGTGAGGCCCTCCAGGAGGGCGACCCTCGGCTTGAGAAAGGAAGGGCGAAAGGAGGCGAGGGCGGAGAGGCGGGCCCCCAGGGTGCGGGCCCGGAACAAGCGCCCGAAGAGGTCGGTCATCTTGCGGCCGTAGACGAGGGGGTAGGCGCTCATGACTTCAACCCCCACGCAAAGGGCTGCCCCTCCGTTGCCGGCAAGGATGGAGGCGGCGGCGGCGGTCACGGCCTCGATGCCGCTGGCGCAATTGCGTGCCACGGTCCGGGCAGGAACGGTGGGGGGAACCCCGGCCCGCATCCCGATGACCCGGGCCAGGTTCACCTGGTCGAAGGGTTGCCCCACGCAGCCGGCCACCACCTCGTCGAGGCGACCCGGATCCATCCCCGTCCTGGAAATCGCCTCGCGAGCCACCAGGGCGCCCAATCCTCCCGCGTCCTCGCGGGCAAAGGCCCGACCCGCCGAGGCCCACGGGGTGCGGATTCCCCCCGCCAGGACCAGGGAGGGTCCGGAGCCATCGTGGGAGTAGGTGGTCATGGTTGCGTACCAAGGTTAACCTTGTTAACTTAACATTGTCAACATAAACGCAACCGTGCCCCGTCCCGCCACGAACCTCCGCGAGTCCATCCTCGACCAAGCCCGCAGGCTTCTCCTGGCCGAAGGCTATACGAGGATGTCCATGCGGCGTATCGCCTCCAGGGTCGGGTGCACAGCCACCAGCCTCTACCTCTATTTCAAGAACAAGAACGGTCTCTTTCACGCCCTCATGGACGAAGGGATGGACAAGCTTTTCGTGGGTCTCGACCATGTCCTGGAATCCACGGATACGACTCCTCAGGAACGGCTGCGCGGGGTGTTTCGAACCTACCTGGATTTCGGATTGGAAAACCCCGAGTTCTACGAGGTGATGTTCCTGCTTCATCCCCGCCACACCCGCCGGTATCCGCCGGAAAAATACCGCGCTGCCCGCAACCGCCTGGAACGGGTGGGCGCCGACATCGCCCTAGCCCGCGGGGACGACCCCGACCCCGCCGAAGTTCAGGTCCTCGCGGCCTTGGCCTGGACCTCCCTCCACGGGACAATCTCGCTCCTGGTTGCGCAAAGGGTGGACGCCCGGCTGGACCAGGAAACCCTCGTTGACCGGGCCGTCGAACACGCAATGGCCCTCGCCCTGCCGCCTCAATCATGACCTTCCTCATCGCCCTCGGAGCCGCCCTCGTTCTCGGTTTTCTCGGGGCGCCGCTGTGGGCTTGGTTCGTCGGTTTCGCCGGCCTCCTCCTCACCCTGGGGGCGCCCTTCTGGCTCTACCCCACCCTCGCGGTTCCCGGCACCGTCTTCCTCTTTCCCATCCTGCGCAAGCCCCTGATTTCGGGGCCGCTCCTGGGCTGGCTCAAGAAAAAGGGCCTGCTTCCCGCAATCTCCGACACCGAGAGAGAAGCTCTCGAGGCTGGCACGGTCTGGTACGAGGGCGAACTCTTTTCAGGCAATCCCGACCTCAAGCGCCTGGTCGGCGAGGCCTACCCCGAACTTTCCAAGGATGAATACGCCTTCTACCATGGCCCGGCGGAGGAGGTCTGCAAGATGACCGACGACTGGCAGGTTTTCCAGAAACGCGACCTGCCGCCCGAAGTTCACCAGTTCCTCAAGGACAAGGGCTTCTACGGGATGAACATCTCGCCCGACTACGGCGGCCTCGGCTTTTCAGCCACCGCCATCAGCGCCGTCATCTCGAAGCTCAGTTCTCGCTCGGTGCCGCTGGGCATCACCGCCATGCTGCCCAATTCCCTGGGCCCCGCCGAGCTCCTTCACCACTACGGCACCGTGGACCAGAAGGCCAAGTGGCTGCCCAGGCTCGCCGAGGGCAAGGAGGTCCCCTGCTTCGCCCTGACCGAGCCCGAGGCAGGTTCGGACGCGTCCTCCATCTCGTCGCGGGGGGTGGTTTTCCGGGGCGAGGACGGGGAACCCTGGATTCGCCTGGATTGGGACAAGCGTTACACGACCATGGCCCTGCGGGCCACCGTCATCGGGCTCGCCTTCCAACTGGAGGATTCCGACCGCCTGCTCGGAAAGGGGGCCGCGCCGGGGATCACCGTGGCCCTGGTTCCCGCCGACCTGCCGGGAATCGAGCGCGGCCTCCAGCACGACCCTCTCAATGTCCCCTTCTTCAACAGCCCGTTCCAGGGCCACGGGGTCGAAGTCCCAATCGACGCCATCATCGGCGGCCTCGAAGGGGTGGGCAAGGGATGGAAGATGCTCATGGAATGCCTGGCTTCCGGCCGCGGAATCATGCTTCCCGCCCAGGGAACCGCCGGGGTCAAATCCATGGCCCGGGTGGCGAGCGCCTATTCCTTCATTCGCCGCCAATTCGGCCAACCCATCGGAAAATTCGAGGGGGTGCGCGAACCCCTCGCCCGCCTGGCCGGAGCCTCCTACATCTTCGAGGCCGCGCGCCGCTTCACCTGCGGCGCCCTGGATTCGGGAGCCAAGCCGGCCGTGGCGACCGCCATCGCCAAGTACCAGTTCACCGAGGCCTTCCGCCGGGCCACCAACGACGCCATGGACATCCTCGGCGGGGCCGGGATTTCCCGGGGCCCGCGAAACCTGGTGGCCCACGCCTATTTCAGCGCCCCCATTTCAATCACGGTGGAGGGCGCCAACATCCTCACCCGGTCACTGATGATTTTCGGCCAGGGCGCGGTGCGTTGCCATCCACATGCCTGGGATGAGATTCAGGGCCTGGCCGACGGCGACGAGGCCCGCTTCGACCGGGCCTTCTTCGGCCACATCGGCCATGTGATTCGCAATTCCTGTCGCTCCACCCTCCTGTTCCTCACCAGGGGTCGCCTCGCCACGGTTCCCCACGCCGGACCGCTGAAGCGGGATTTCCAGAGGTTGGCCTGGAGCTCGGCGACCTTCGCCCTGTTGGCCGATCTAGCCATGGTGGCCCATGGAGGGAATCTCAAGCGCAAGGAAAGCCTGACCGGACGCTTCGCGGACGCCTTTTCCTGGATGTACTTGGCGGCTGCCGTTCTGCGCCGATTCGGGGCCGAGGGCCGCCTGGCGGACGATCTTCCCCTGGCCCGCTGGTCACTGGACCACGCCTTCGCCCGGGTTCAGGAGGCCCTCGACGGCATCTACAGGAATTTCGACGTCCCCATCATGGGGGCCTTGATGCGAGGCCCGGTGTCCTGGCTCCACCGCGCCAACCCCATCGGTTCGGAGCCTGCCGACGCCCTATCCGAAAAGGTTGTGGACATCCTCACCACCCCCGGTGACCAGCGGGATCGACTGACCAAGGAGGGCCTCTTCATTCCGGAAGGGGAAGGGGAAGCGGTGGCCCGCCTGGAGGAGGCCTTTCTCCTGTGTTGCGAAGCCGAATCCGTGGCCAAGAAGCTGCGGGCCGCGGTTCGCGAGAAGAAACTCCCCAAGGCCGCCCCTCTCTCTCTTCTCAAACCCGCCGTAAAGGCCGGAATCCTGAAGCAGGAGGAAGCCGACCTGGTTCGCCGGGCGGAAGAGGCTCGTGCCGACGCCATCCTGGTGGACGCCTTCACCGAGGAGGAATATCACGCCACCGCTGCGGGCGGTGGTTGGGGGACCGACTAGGCCAACAGGTCCCGGACCACCAAGCCTTCGACATCCGTCAGGCGGAAGTCCCTGCCCTGGGATCGGTAGGTGAAGCGTTCGTGGTCGATGCCCAGCTGGTGAAGCAGGGTGGCATGGAGGTCGTGGACCGAGACCGGGTTCTCGGTGATGTAGTAGCCCAGCTCGTCGGTCGCGCCATGGGCGATTCCCGGGCGGAAACCGCCTCCGCACATCCAGATGGAGAAGGCGTGAGGGTGGTGGTCCCGCCCCAGAAACTTGGAGCCATTGCGTTCCTCGTTCATGGGAGTCCTGCCGAATTCTCCTCCCCAAATCACGATGGTGTCGTCGAGCAGTCCGCGGCGTTCAAGGTCGATGACGAGGGCGGCGCAAGCCCGGTCGGTCCGCTTGCATTGCCTGGGAAACTGGGTGACGAGATCGTCGCCGGCGTTGGTTCCGTGGAGGTCCCATCCCCAGTCATAGAGCTGGATGAACCTCACGCCAGCCTCTGAAAGGCGGCGGGCCAGCAGGCAGTTGGCGGCGAATGAGGACTTGCCCGGTTCCACTCCGTACAAATCGAGAGTTTCGGGGGATTCCGAGGAGAGGTCGGCCAGCTCGGGCACCTCCGCCTGCATGCGGAAGGCCAGTTCATATTGCTGAATCCGCGCCTTTGTCTCGGAGTCTCCGTGCTCGGCGAGTTGCTCCTCGTTGAGGTCCCGCAGGGCGTCCAGCTCGCGTCTCCGTGATGCCCGGTCGGTTCCTTCCGGATTGGAGAGGAACAGGATCGGGTCGCCGTTGTTCATGAGACGGACTCCCTGGTGCTCGGAGGGGAGGAAGCCGTGGCTCCAGCACGAGGAGCCTCCGCTGGGAAGGTATTGGCCCGAGGTCATGACCACGAAGGCTGGAAGGTTTTGACTTTCGCTGCCCAGGCCCCAGGAGAGCCAGGATCCAATGCTGGGACGGCCGATGACCTGGTGACCGGAATTGAGGAAAATCTGCGCCGGGGCGTGGTTGAACTGCGTGGTGTGCATCGAATGCACGAAGGTCAACTTGTCGGCGATGGCTCCCGTATGGGGGAGGAGATCGGTGAACCAGTGTCCGCTTTCCCCGTGCTGCTTGAACCCATGGGGCGGGGCCAAAAGCTTGGGGATTCCCTTGATGAAGGCGAATCGTTCTCCCTCCAGGTATTCGGCAGGGCAGTCCTTTCCGTCGTATTCCGTGAGGGCGGGCTTGGGCTGAAATGTGTCGAGCTGTGAAGGAGAACCGGCCATATGGAGCCAGATGACCCTCTTGGCCCGGGGGGAGTGGTGAAGTTGCCATCCCGCTCCCTCTTTGGGTTCCTGGAGGAGCCGTCCGCGGTTTCCGGAAGGCGATAAACCCAGAAAGGCGGCGGCCAAGGAGCCGGCTCCCGTGGAGAGCATGAAATGACGGCGGTCCATAGCCTTCATCCTCGCACCATCACCTCGTCGAGGTTGAGCAGAACCCTGCCGACCGAGGACCATCCGTCGCTTTTCAACAGGTCGTGGAGGATATTGAGCTCCTTGCTGGTGGGGGTTCGAGCCGTGCAAAGCCGAAATCCCCATTCCAGGCGGTCCCGGTCCACAGCTGCCTTGTTCCCGGCCATGGCCCTGCCCAATGCTTCTGCAGCCTCGACGAAAACGGGGTCGTTGAGCAGTGCGAGTGCCTGGAGTGGAGAGTTCGACCTGTCCCGGCGGGAGCAGGTCAACTCCCTGCTGGGTGCGTCGAAGAGAACAAAGGTCGGATAAGGAGAGGTTCGCCTCCAGAAGGTGTACATTCCACGGCGATGGCGGTCGGGCCCCATGGACGTTCTCCAGCGGTCCCCGGCATATGTGGCCAAATCAATTCCCGCAGGTTGGGGTGGCTTGACGCTGGGCCCCCCGATTGTGGGGTTGAGAAGGCCCGCCAAGGAAAGGGCCTGGTCGCGAAGCGTCTCTGCGGCGAGGCGAATTCTTGGAAAGGAGGCGAGAAGTCGGTTGGAGGGATCGATGGCAGTTGCCTCGGGATTGATTTTGGAATCCTGGCGAAAAGTGGCGGAGTCGAGAATCAAGCTCTGGATGTGCTGTAGATTCCATCCCGAGTCCACGAACTCGACGGCCAACCAATCGAGAAGCTTGGGATGGGAAGGGGCTTCTCCCCGTGTTCCGAAATCATCACTGGTTGCGACCAATCCGGTTCCAAAAGCGTCCTCCCAGAGACGATTGACCACCACCCGCGCGGTAAGTGGATTTTTCGAATCGCACAACCATGCGGCGAACTCGAGTCGATTCGTTGGATTTCTGCGGGTTCGACGGTCGAGGACCCAAGGCGCCCCGGGTTCAACGGTTTCTCCGGGGCTCAGGAAGCTTCCCCGCTCCAGGATGCGGGTCTCCCTGGGTTCGGTCACCTGTTGCATTACGAGGGTGGAAGCCGGCTTGGGGATCCTTCCCTCCACCTCGCGAAGGGCGGCCCGGGCGGCCGCGATTTCGGAATGGGGGGGGGTGAATCCGGCCTCGTCCCACCAGGCGAGCCCTCCGTACTGGGAAAATGCCATTCCGTGGACTTCGTCCCCTGCTGCCAGCCCGACCTCCTCCGAGGGGACCTCGAGGCGCACCCACCCACCGGTTTCCGGGAGTTCTCCCAAGCTCTTTCTCGACGGGGTTCCCGCGGTTCCCCATGGAATCAGGTCCTCCCCCCAGAAGGCCCGATGCTCCCAGTTTTCGGCGTGGAATTGAAGCATCACTTGTCGTGGCGGCGATTCCGGGTCGAGAAGAACCCAGGCCCATAGGAGAGTGTCGGCTTCCACGACGAACGGGTGTTTGGCATGAGAAAAATGGTGCTGGACGGTCTCCTCGCCCTTCTGCTCCCTTGATGATGAACCCGTGTGGGCGACGGTCTTTACCTCGTTCCAGGTTTCCAGCCGCTCCCCATCAGGGTCGTGGGTTTCATCCACCCAGACCTTCG
>DCAK01000029.1:10961-22573 GCA_002311925.1 Planctomycetes bacterium UBA1135 | reverse complement strand
GACCTTCGGGGGAGGAGGTGTTGAATCCTGGTGAGCGGATTCGGCCGCGGAAAGGACCTGTCGCCGGTCCTCCAACTCGCCCTGAAGCAAGTCCACGACCACCTGTTGACGAGCTGTCAGTGTCTGCAGGGTCGGCCCGGTGGTGGAGCCGCCATCGGCAGTGTCGTTGAAGATGGCGAACATNNCGAGAACGGGTCGTACTTGTGGTCATGGCACTGGACGCAAGCCATCGTGGCGCCCATCCAGACGGTCGCCGTGGTGTTCACCCTGTCCAGGACCGCTTCGACCCGGTATTCCTCGGGGTCCACGCCGCCCTCGGTGTTGGTCATCGAGTTCCGGTGAAATCCGGTTGCCACTCGTTGGGCGTCGGTCGCGTCGGGAATCAGGTCACCGGCCAGCTGCTCGCGGGTGAACTGGTCGAACGGCATTCCGGCGTTGAAGGCGTCAATGACCCAGTCTCTCCAGGGCCAGATGGACCGGTCTTGATCCACCTCATAGCCGTTCGAATCCGCATAACGGGCAAGGTCAAGCCAGCGAAGAGCTTGCTGTTCGCCGTAGTGGGGCGAGCCAAATAGGGAGGCCACCCAAGTCGTCCATGCTTTGGCAGCGGTGGACTCGAGGAATATACCCAGGGATTCCGGTGGTGGAGGAAGACCCGTGAGGTACAGGGAAGATCTACGGGCGAGAGTGGGCGGGTCTGCGGTGGGGGAAGGCTTGAGCTCCTTTTCTTCGAGCCGGGCGAGAATGAAGCGGTCCACGGGGTTTCTGCACCAGGACGCATCCTCCACTTCAGGAATTTCAGGCCGGTCTGGAGGGGAATAGGCCCAGTGGCGGCTGGGCCAGGAAGGAGCTTCGCCGTCATCGGGCCAAGGGGCGCCACCCTCGATCCACCGGCGGAGAATGTCGACTTGCTCCGGGCTCAAGGGGGGTTTCTTGTCGGCGGGTGGCATCCGGTCGGGGTCGCTGGGATCGGAAACCATCCACCAGAGGGTGCTTGCGTCCAGGTCGTTCGGGACGAGAACCGGTTCCCTTCCAAACGAGGACCCTGCGAAGGCGGCCGCCTTCTGGTCGAGCCTCAGCCCCCCCTTCTGCCGAGATGGTCCGTGACACTCGTGGCAACTCTGTTCAAGAATTGGTCGAACATCCCGATCGAATTCTGGGACAGGGTTCTGGAGCCAGATTGGGAGAACGAGCCAAGCCATGGTTTTCTAGGGCCGAAAGTCGTCGTCCGAAAAGGTCAGCCCCGTTTCCACATCCTTCACCCGCACCAGGAAGCGGGCGTTCCCGGGAATGACGATTTCAGAGGTGAAGGGATAGGAGATTCCGGCGATTTCACTCCAATCGGAGAAAGTTTGCTGGAGTGGCATGGACAACCCTTGCTCCGTTGCAATCGCATGCAACTCCAGGACTTGACCTGTCTCTTCATCCACCCAAACAGTCCAGGGGTCTCCGATGGAAGGGGTCAGCCTGACTTTGAGAGTAGATTTTTTACCCCGGGCCATTCTCTTAATCACCTTGACTTCCTCGAAAATGTCCTCCCAAGGCGCAAGGAGCGTCCAAGGTCCCCCCAGCAGAATTTCGAAGGCTTTGGCCGCTCCGAATTCTTGGTCCTCCTGGAAGTCGCTCTTCAACCAGCCGGTTTCCCCATCCGAGTAGGTGCTTTCATTGCCGAAAATACCGGCGTCGAGGAAAGAGAAGAGCCTCTGGTTCCCATCGGCCAGAATCTCCATTTCGGCCTCGATTCCTGCATGGGGAAAATCCATGACGCATTCGAAGCGAAGACCTCCGAGATTCGCGGTGGCCGCGCGTCGCTTAGAGGTGCCCCTGGCCCTGCGGAGGTCTTCAATTCCGGCCAATCCCATTTCTTCCGAGTCGGGGGCCCTCTCCAGCTCCTGAACCATCTCGCCATTCTTATAGACGTGCAAGCGCTCCGCGCGACCGTCCTCTCCCATGTCGAGGGAAAGGGCCATGGAGTCGGTGGCTCGAAACTTCCATTTCCCGTCCTCATCGGGAGGATGCAGTTCGTACACCATCTCGCTGGGCACGTCGACGGCGAGGCGGTCACCGTGGATGACGATGGACCATGCTTGGCCTTCGTTCCGGTAGGTGCCCAAATAGGGTTCAAGGTCGTCCAGGGGGATTTCAGGGACCCTTTCCACCCCTTCCCTCGGCAATTCGAACATCATCGGGCCCTGGAACATGTTGAGGTTGGTCACATTTCCGTCATCGTCCCGGTCGAAAGAAATCTTGACGGTGTCGGTCATTGCGAAGGCCCATTTCCCTTCTTCGTCGGGCGGATTCAAGGCGAAGTCCATTTGTCCGGGAACATCCAAATGCAGTACGCCATCCTTTTCGCTGACGGTGAAGACGTCGTTGTCGAAGGTGGCGAAATCGGCGTGATAGCGTCCCAGGAACTCTCCCAGGTCCAGGCTCTTTCCTGATTCTTCCCCCGGGGCGGGGCCCAGCATGTGCTTCCAAGTGGTGGAGGGGACGATGCTCACCAGCGGGGTCACGCTGGCATTGGAGAGGGCAACGCAGCCGAGGTCGTCGTCCGGGAGGAAGGCGACCATTGCACTGAAGCCGTTGACGTTGCCTCCGTGGTGGATGACCCGATGGCCCTGCCATTCCTCCGTCATCCATCCGAGGGCATAGCCGCTGCCGGGCCCCATCTCAATCTGAGTTTCCCAGGTTTCTTCGATGGCGTTGGAATCGATGATGGACGTATCCCCGACCTTGCCTCGGTTGAGTTGAAAGCGTCCCCAGCGGGCCATCTCGTTTGCGGATGACCAGATGGCCCCGGCGGGTTTCGCCCGGCCAACGCTTTGAGGCTCCACGGCCTTGAAGCGTTTCTCGTCCTTTTCCCACAGGTACCCGACTGCAGCCTTCCCTCCGTCCCGGGCGGCGGAGACGGTCCAAACGGTCTGCTCCATTCCCAAGGGATTGAGAATCCGTTCCTTGAGAAGCCCTTCCCACGGCTTGCCCCCGGCGGCGGCCGCTGCCTCGCCTAGTGCGAGGTACATCACGTTGTTGTAGAGAAACTTTTTGCGGAATGGGGCCATGGGCTTCGCCAGAGAGGCCGTCCTGAGGATGGTTTCTTCATCCACTTTCCCGGAAGCCCAGAGAAGACCCATTCTCGGGTAGCCCACCCGGTGGCAGGCAAGGTCCCGTAGGAGAACGCGGTCGCCCTCCTCACCCTTCACCTCCGGGTCGAACCATGGGATGTGCTCGGCAACGGGGTCGTCCCAACCGAGTTTCCCGTCTTCAGCCAGCATGGCCACCAGGGTGGTGGTGAAGGCCTTGGTGGAAGACCCAATGCTGAAAAAAGTGTCGGCATCCGCGGCGACGGAATTTTTGATGTCCGCCAACCCGAAGCCCCGGGTCAGGAGAACCTTGTCTCCCCTAAACAGGGCGAATCCCATTCCGGGGACGTGGAAATCTTCCCTCTTGGCTTCCAATTCCACGCAAAGTCTCTCCAGGCGGGCCTCCAAATCGGCGGCGGAATCCTGAAGAGCGATGGCTCCAGGGGCGAGAAGGAGCGCGAAAAGGAGGATGAAGAATGGGCGTTGCATGGGACCGAAAAGAGTCTAGCCAAGATTTTTAAACCAAGTTCAAAACAACTTCCTAAGATGTGCCAACTATGGCCATGACTCCAATCACCCCCCCTCGCGCTTTGTTGGTTTGCCTGATTGCCCTTGCCCCCGCCCTTCAGGGCCAAACCCTTGGACTCGGCGACCACGGCACTCTTCCCTCCCTGGGAAGTTTCAGTGAAAGCGACTCCCAGATCGCGGTCAACGACAGCAACGACCTTTTCATCGTCTTTGATACCTGGGTGGATGATTCCGGAACCATGGTTCGTCAGGCGGAAGGTGTTTTCATTCCCTTCGACCCCTCAACGCAGACCTTTTCCGTTCCGGATTCAAGCGGAGTTTTTCTTTTGGGAGATCCCCTGCTTCACGAACTTGCTTCCTTCGCCAATCTGGAAGGCTGCCTCAAACCCCAGGTTGTTTCGGTTGGAACCAACTTCGTGGTCACCTGGACGAGAATGGCTTACAACCCTCCGAACCGGGAGGCTCGGCTTGAAGCCGCATTCGTCGAGGTGAATCCGAATATTGATTGCGTCGTTCATTCCAAGAGCCCGGGAGAGGGATTCCCCATCGTCCCCGCTTGGCGGTGGTGGGTGGGCCACAGCAATGCGAATTCAACCTTGGCCCGAAAATCCCTGGACATCCTCACCGGGAGCCCGGCCGACGATGTGGCCGTCGTGGCATTCCCCAACCTTAAATTCGGGGGAACGACCTCGAACAGCGGCAACACTTTCAGCAACTACAAGATTGAAGTCTGGGGAATTGATTTTCGCAATTTCGCCGCCTTGCAAGTTCCTGAAGGCACGGATTTGTTGGCGAACGGAGGCGATTTTGCCGGGTTCCAAGCCTGCCTGGACCAGACCACTCCCTATGGCCGCAGCCCAGAGGGCGGGAATTGTCCCCTGGACCTGGTTGAAACCCTTGTCGGAGATTTGGTCCTGGTGCATGATTATTACCTGGGCGACCGTCCACCTTTCTCGGGATTGCCCGGAGAAGGTTCCATCGCGACGCACCTGTTGTCATGGAACACATCCACCTTCACCTTGGACTGGCCGTCTCCCTTTGGTTGGCCGAAACGTCTCAGCGGCCACGATTCGGCTTCCCATCAGCGCAAGGCCAGTCTTTCGACAAGTTCCCCTTCTTCCAGCAATCGAATCGGCCTTTCCTGGTGGGAAGTGGACGAAAATGGCGCGAATGGGGATGCCCACTTTGGTGTCGTGGATTTGAATGTCCCAAGTTGGACGAAGGTGAATACCCCTCCAAATGCCGGCCAAGGATTCAATCCTCAAGTCACATTCGAATATCCCGCCCTCATTTTCGGTGACAATTTGCAGAGGCTCCTCCTCATCTTGAAAGAAGTGGCCACTGGCAGGACAACGCTTTGGGCATGGGAACCCGGGACGCCTCCGACCACTGCCGAGGAAATCTGCGGGACCGGAAACCCTATTCGGCCACGGTTCGCAATGCTGGAGGGTGTGGGCCCCTCCGTCGTCGCCATTGCCTGGAATGGTTATGCCAGCAACCTGCAAGAAAGGGGCCGCTGGATTCTCTTCAAGGACTTTTAAAAAGGACCTCGGCTAGAATCCGCGAACCGGGTTTGCCGGTTTCCCATGGATGTTCAAACCGAGCTGACCCGATTCGACCCCGAGACCCCGCTCGAGGAAGCCCTTACCCCTCCTGCGTCCTGGTATCAATCTCGGGTGTTCTCTGGACTCGAGCGCGAAACGGTCTTCAGGCGTCACCCTCTCATGGCGGCCAGGGACGACCAGCTCGAAACTACGGGTTCCTGGGTCTCCATGGAATTGGCGGAAGAATCATGGCTGGTCACCCGAGACATGAAGGGGAAGCTCCACGGGCTCGCCAACTCATGCCGCCATCACGGTTCAAGGCTGTGCGAAGGGGAGGGCGTGGGCGAGGCAATCGTCTGCCCCTATCACGGCTGGACCTATGGATTGGATGGAGCGCTTGCCGCGGCCCCGGGCGCCGGCGCCATCAAGGGGTTGGGCGGGCCGGACTGCCGCCTTCCAGACTTCCCCGTCGAGGAATGGGGGCGGCTGTTGTTGCTCCACCCTTCGGCGGGCTCTCCCCTTGACCCGGGCTTGAAGGCCATGGAAACCATCCTGAAGGAATCCGGGTGGCAGGATGCCAAGTGGGTGGCCCGAAGGCGGTATCCCATGGATTGCGACTGGAAGGTCTTCGTCGAGAACTATCTCGATGGCGGATACCACGTTTCACGGGTCCACCCAGGCTTGGCCGGCGGCCTCGAACTGCCCGAATACGCGACCACCTGGGAGGAAGAATGGGTTCTTCAGACCTGCCCGGAATCTTTCCCTGCGATGGAATCGCCGGGCGAAGTCCGCTACCTGTGGATGCACCCCAACCTCATGGTCAATTTCCAGTGGCCCTGGGTGGATGTCAATTTCGTGATCCCCACCGGCCCCGGCCGCTGTGAAGTCGTTTTTGATTGGTGGGTGGAGGCGTCCAGGGCGGGAGACACGCGTTTCGTCGAAAGTTGCCTTGCGGCGAGCGACAGGGTCCAGGCCGAAGACGCCTCCATTTGTTCTCGGGTTCAGAAGGGGATGAGGTCGGCGAGCTACGAACAGGGCCGCTATTCCCCTGCCCGGGAGGGCGGGATGCGGCATTTCCATCGCCTCCTGATGGAGGATTTCCGCTCGTCGGCTTCCGCCTAGGAATCCCTTTCCCCTGCTTGGGGTTTCCTCGCGACCTGGCCCTGCATGGGCGGAAGGGGAAAACGGGTTCCCGGATTCAGGGAGGCCCGGCTCCACGCCTCCTCGAAGGCCTCCCCTTCCCGAGAATTGAGGAGGCCCAGGTTCACCAACTCGGGGACGAAACTTCGGAAAAAGGTCGTGGGCCACTCCCACATGGAATCGTCCGGGGAAATCGTCCGGGTTATGGGGATGTCCTGCTCGAGAAGGAGGCCGTTGTCCGCCATCAAGCCCGGGAGCCTTGAGCAGATGTCGGGGTCGCCTCCAGAATCCTCCCAACTCCGCAACACGGCATCCACCACCCGCTCGAAGGCCGGTTCACGGGGTTCCAAGCGCAGGCCGCCGTAATTCAAGTAATCCTGAACCACCAACACTCCCCCGGGGCGCAGGGCCTGGGCGACCTGGGCAAGAGTGGCGGAAACGTCCGAATCCCAGCAAAATGTCCACCGGGCCCAGACGGCGTCCAGGGTTTCAGCTTTCAACCCCAGCCGGGAAAAATCCGCCTCCACGGTTTCCACCCTCTCGTCCCACCCCTTTTCCCGGAGGCGTACGCGCAAGTGGTCGAGAAAGGGGGGTGAGCGGTCTATGGCCAGGACGCTTCCTTGTGGTCCCACCCTCTCCGCCAAGTCCAGGGTCGCGTCCCCGGGACCGCAACCGAGGTCCAAAACCCTCATCCCATTGCCGATTCCGGCCGCATCCCACATTTCCTCGGCAATGGGTCGCCAAAGGGAGTGCTGCAAACCCATGCGGGCGAGCTCTTCCTCGTCGGTGCGAAGGAGGTAATCCCCTTCCGGTTCGGTCAAACCTCGACCTCCATGTGGGGAGGATAAGGTGGCCGGGATTCGCGGGTATTTGCGGTATCCTGGAATGTCTTGGCTTCCTTTCTTCTTCCCCTTTTCCTCGCTTTTCCGGGACAGCTTTCGGAAGACGCTGGCCCCTTTCTTGCTGGTTGGCGGGATGTCTCCTTCTCCGACACCAACTTCTCCATGGGCCGTCTAGATGGACGCATCTACTACCCGGCTCTTGCCGAAGGCCAAAACCAAGCTGCAGATTCAGCGAACGGCCCTTATCCACTCGTGGGTTTTGCCCATGGCTGGATTGAACCCCCTTCGGATTACGACGACCTTTGTTCCCATCTGGCTTCCTGGGGATTCGTGGTAGTTTCTACGGGTGAAGAACTTGGCCTTTTTCCTCGCATGCAGCGGGAGGCCAACGCTCTCCGAGCCTCCCTCTGGTGGGCGGACGATTCTTCTGCCGACCCTACTCACTGGCTCGGGGGGATGTCGGATGGAGGCGATTGGTCGTCCGCGGGCCATTCCATGGGTGCCAGCGCTCTGGCCTACCTGGTTCGAGACGAATCGCGGGTCCAAGCCACGGCCCTGCTGAACCCTTACCAGGGTTCCCTTTTGGGAGGGACCACCAACGGTTTCAATTCCTTTAGTAGTTATTCCGGAAGCTGCCTGGTGGTGGCGGGGTCCGAAGACCTGACCAACAACGCTTGGTCCATCGTTCGCCCTTGGTTCGAGCAGGCTGATGCCGCTCCCCGGAATTTCTGGGCCCTCATCAACGGGTCCGACCATTTCGGTTGTACCGATTCTGATATTCACGCACTTTGGGGCTTCGGCTCTCTTTCCGGCACAACCCAACACCGCCTTTATCGTCGGCTTCTTACCGGGTTTCTGCGTGCCGAAGTGAAGGAAGAGGAAAATATATTTCTCCATCTCTTGGGAGAGGGGATGAGTGGAGAGCCTGTCGATGGGGAATCCTCATCCACCGACCCGCCTCTTTGGGTCGGAGCAAGCTCCCTATCTCCTGGCTCGGTTGCCCTTGGAATTGCAGCGGAGCCGGGGTGGCGGGTCAGAATTGGGGCTTCCCTGAACTTGGGGAGTATTTCAACTCCGTGGGGGACGGCTTCGCTCGATTCCGGGTCTCTCCACCTTCTCCTTGACGGGAATCTCCCGACCCAAGGGTGGACTGAAACGCTCGTCCCCATCCCACCCTCGATGTCTGGAGTAACGGTGCACTTCCAAGGGGTGGCCAATTCTGGGCCGACGGGATCCCTCACAAGGGTCCGCAGCTTCGTGCTTCCTTGACCCCGACCCAGCCGCTTCTCGCCTTGCTTCTTCTTTGGGGAGGAGCCCCCCACGAGGGCCCCGACCCCGTCATGGCTTGGCGATTCCGGGAGGCGGATCTTCGGGACGGTCGCATGGTCGCGGTCCTTGGCCCCGACCCCGTAATTTCAGGTGGCCCCGTTGCGGCGCCGGGTCCTGGCGGCGGGTCCCTGATGTTCGACGGCGAGGACGACCGGGCGGTGGTCGCGGACGACCTCGGACAGCTGGGCAACCTTCTTCCCAGCAAGCACTTCACCATCGCCGCCTGGGTGTCGGTCAACACCCCCCAGTCCTACGGCGGCATCTTTTCGGTGATTCAGGACAACGGCTCCCACGAAAAGGGCTGGGTCCTCGGGTACGGGAAGAAGCATTTCTACCTGGCCCTTTCCTCGGAGGGGGCCGACGACGGAGACGGCTTCCTGACCTATCTCCAGGGCACCTCCATCTACGAATTGGGTCGAATGGCCCATGTCGTCGGCACCTTCGACGGCGAGGAGATGCGCATCTATGTGAACGGGGAGCTGGAGGCCAGCAGCAAGGCCCAGAGCGGGAAAATCCTCTACCCCTCCAAGGCCCCGGTGATTCTCGCCGGCTACCGTGATTCCAACGAGGATTTCCTCCACCATGGCAGGATTCGGGAGGTCCGTATCTTTCACCAGACGGCATCCGCCGAATGGGTTGCCCGTGATTTCGCCCTTGACGCCGACCTCGTNNAAAAAAAAAAACCGCCCCCCCCCCGGGGGCCCCCCCCCGAGGGGGTTGCCCGTGTTTCCCCCCTGGGCGCCGCCCGCGGCGGCGCGGCTCCCTTCCTTCCGCTTGACCCCGAGTTCCGGATGCGGGTGTCCCCCTTCCTCCAGGGCTGCTCCCCCGACTCGATGACGGTCACTTGGGAAACCTCCCGCCCATCCACCTCCCTGGTCCGCTACGGTTCCACGGAGGACCTCCCCTTGGCGGTGGAAGGCCAGCCCGAATCTCTCATTCACCAGGTCAAGCTCGAGGGCCTGCCTCCCGACACTCCCTTTCTCTACCGGGTGGAATCGGTGGACGATCAGGGCCGCAAGCTCGAGAGCGAGGTTCGCACCTTTCAGACCGCTCCGGAGGCGGGCACGCCTTTCGCCTTCGCGGTCATCAGCGACACCCAGAGCAATCCAAAAGTGGCCAAGAAGATCGCCCAGCTGGCATGGGCCAAGCGGCCCCATTTCCTTCTCCATCCGGGAGACCTTGTTGGGACCGGAACGGATCGGAACCAATGGCTGCGGCAGTTCTTCCCCAGCATGGAACCTCTCATTTCGCGGGCGGCCCTCTTCCCCGTGCTGGGGAATCACGAGCAGGACGCACGTTATTACTACGACTACATGGCCCTGCCGCCCCCGGAGTATTTCTACGAATTTCGCTTCGGCAACGCCCACTTCTTCCTGCTCGACAGCAACCGGCGGGTGGATCCCGAATCCGAGCAGTACAAGTGGCTGGAAAAACAGATGAAGGCCTCCGACGCCCGGTGGAAATTCGTCTGCTACCACCATCCCGCCTACTCCTCGGACGACGACTACGGCGCCTTTTGGAAGGGCCCACCTGCCCACGGGGTGTCCCGGATGCGCGCCATGGTTCCTCTTTTCGACCGCTACGGAGTGGACATCGTCTGGAACGGCCATGTCCATTCCTATGAACGGACCTGGCCGATGAAAGCCGGCGAGGTCGTCGAAGAGGGCGGCACCATCTACATGGTCACCGGCGGCGGCGGCGGGGGCCTTGAGGTCGCCGGCCCGGCCCGCCCCTCCTTCCAGAACAACATCCGCCGGGGCCACCACTGGTGTTACATCGCCATCAACGGCGGAACCCTGGAGATGAAGGCCTACGACCTGGAAGGCCATCTCTTCGATGTCCTGACCTTGCGGAAGCCCTGACCGCTTTGGACCTCGCCGATTTTCGCAGGAGCTTGGAGGACGGGGAACTGCCCAAGGGGATGGGATTGGAACTCCGGTCGCTTCATCTTGACGGCCAGGGAGATTGGGATGCCGCCCACGGGCTCATCGACCACCGAAAGGGCCCCGACTGTTCAAGGATCCACGCCTACCTCCATCGCAAGGAAGGCGATCTCGCCAATGCGGATTTCTGGTACTCCCGGGCGGGGGAAACCCGGCCCGACGGCTCCATCGAGGAGGAATGGGAGGAACTGGTCGAACGCTTCCTCGCCCGCGAAGGATGAAGGCCCTTCCCCTCCTTCCCCTCCTTCTTCTCCTGGCGGTTTGCGCCCTGGCCAAGCCGGGGGATTTCGCCGACTCAGCCACCGCCACCGCCGGCGGTGGGGTCACCCCGACCCCGGAGGTGGTCCTTCTAGGCATCGCCCAGGACGGCGGTCGGCCCCACCCGGGTTGCTGGAAGCCCTGCTGCGAGGGCCGCGAGCGGGAACCCGTGGCCTCGCTGGGCATCCGCGGGCGCACCGGTTGGTGGCTCGTGGACGCTACCCCCGACTTCCCCGCCCAAGTCGCCAGCATGGGCGAGATGCCGCGGGGGATTCTCCTCACCCATGCCCACATCGGCCACTACCTGGGCCTGGCCTGGTTGGGCCGCGAAGCCGCGTCCACGGAATCCATGCCCGTCTGGTGCGGGCCTCGGATGGCGGAGTTCCTCCGGGAAAACGGTCCCTGGAGCCAGCTCGTGGAATTGGGCCAAATCGAATTGAACGCCTTTCAACCCGGCACCGTGATTCCCCTGGAGGAAGGCCTCGAGGTGGTGGCGCTGCAGGTTCCCCATCGGGACGAGTTCAGCGGCACCTTCGCCTTCCTCGTCCGCCGACCCCAAGGCGGCAGCCTGCTCCATGCTCCCGACATCGACGCCTGGGACGGCCTGGAACCCTCCCTCGAATCCCTCGCCCAGGCTTGCGACCACCTCCTCCTGGATGGGACCTTCTTCTCGGCCGACGAACTTCCAGGACGCGACCTGGCCGACATTCCCCATCCCCTGGTGACCTCAACCATGGACCTCCTGGAATCCGTCCCTGGCCGGGGCGCGGTCCGTTTCATCCACCTCAACCACAGCAATCCGCTCCTGAAACCCGGGTCGGATGCCGCCGTTTCGGTGGTGGAGCGCGGGTTTGGAACGGCTCGAACGGGGGAGAGGATTCCCCTCTCCGCCACCCGCAAGCCTCTCGCCTCCTGGAATTCCCCCGGTTCCGCAGGCCCGGTCTTGGT
>DCAK01000029.1:10577-10911 GCA_002311925.1 Planctomycetes bacterium UBA1135 | reverse complement strand
CCCGGTCCTGGTGGGGGTGGTCACCCACCCCGATGGCCGCCCCCTAGAAGGAATCAAGGTCACATCTCACGCCGGATTCGCCACCCGGTTCTCTCTCGCCTCCGTCCGCACCGATGCCCAGGGCCGCTATCGCTTCGACCCGGTGTCGGGTTCTCCCGTCAGCTCCGGAGACGGGCCCATGGACTCTCTTTGTGTCGGGGTCTGCGTCGGCTCCGTCAGCGAGGTGAACCCCCCTGAATTCCTGCCCTGGGAGGACATCCGGGTGAAGGCCCTCCCCGGAGTTGTGGCGCGCCTCGATTTCACCTTCGATCCCGCATCCGTTCCCGAGGAAGTT
>DCAK01000029.1:8858-10422 GCA_002311925.1 Planctomycetes bacterium UBA1135 | reverse complement strand
CTACCAACTGAGCTATCGGGGAAGTTTGGCGGCGAAGTATACCCCCAAGCCGGAAGCCGGGGAAGACGGTCCCGGCAAGCGGGGGTGAAACGGCTTCGTCCCTGCCGAGTCAGGAAATCAGGTGCCCGCTTGGCGGTGTTGGGGGGCGTAGGCCAGAATGCGGGTCAGAGTTTCGCGCATTTCCTGGCGCGGGGCGATGAGGTCGATTTGGCCCTTTTCGAGCAGGAATTCCGCGCGCTGGAAACCCTCGGGGAGCTCCTGGCGGATGGTGTTCTGGATGACCCGGGGGCCGGCGAAGCCGATGAGGGCTCCGGGTTCGCCCACCAGGATGTCGCAGGTGCTGGCGAAGGAGGCGGTCACCCCGCCGGTGGTGGGGTTGGTCATGACCGAGATGGAGAAGCCCCCGTTCTTGGAATAGTGATTGAGTTCTCCGCAGGTCTTGGCCAACTGCATCAACGAAATGGCGCCCTCGTGCATGCGGGCACCGCCGGAGGCGGAAAAGATGACGACGGGGATGTCTTCCTTCCCGGCAAGCTCGATGGTGAGGGTGATTTTTTCACCCACGACTTCGCCCATGGACCCGCCCATGAAAGTGAAATCAAGAACCGCAAGGGCGGCGCGATGCCCGCCGATGGCGCAAATCCCGGCGAGGCAGGCTTCCGCGTTGCCGGTCTTTTCCTGGGCCCGATGGATTTTTTCGGAATAGGGAATCTCGTCCACGAAACCAAGGCGGTCCGCCGGCTGGAGGTCGGTGAACCTCTCCTCGAAGGAGCCGGGGTCGGCCGTGATCTCGATGCGCCGCCGCGCCGAAATCGTGTGGTGGAAGGCGCACTTGGGGCACACCGAGAGGTTCTTCTCGAGTTCCTTGGTGAAGACCATGGCCCCGCAGGCCGAGCACTTGCTCCAAAGCCCGTCGGGCATGTCCTTCTTCTTGCGGAGGCGAAATGCCATGAACCGAGATTCTACCCCGAATTGCTCATCCAAGCCGACCTGGATTCGGCGAAGGTCAAACGGCGGTGGCCCTTTCAGCGCCCTCGCGCAGGGCCCGGAGCGACCCCGCCATGTCGTCGGACTTGAAAAGGTAGGTGCCGGCCACGAACACATTGGCGCCCGCCTCGGCGCACGGCGACCCGGTCGCATCGGTGATTCCGCCGTCCATCTCGATGTCGCCGTCGTAGCCCCAATCCCGCAATTGCTCGACCTTGGCGAGCACCTCGGGCATGAACGACTGGCCGCCGAAGCCGGCGTGGACCGACATCACCAGCACCATGTCGATGCGGTCGAGAAAGGGGCGAAGGGGTTCGACCCCGGCGGGGGGATTGACCGCCACCCCGATTGTGCAGCCCGTGTCCTTGAAGGTTTCGAGAACCGCCTCGAAGTCATCGGCCGCGGCTTCGTAGTGAAAGCTCAGGATGTCGGCCCCCGCGTCGGCGTACTTGGCCGCCCAATCGCCGGGCTTTTCGATCATGAGGTGGACATCCAGGGGAATGCCGGCCTCCTTCTTGATGGATTCCACGACAGGGAGGCCGATGGACAGGTTGGGGACGAGGTGGCCGTCCATCAC
>DCAK01000029.1:3268-8851 GCA_002311925.1 Planctomycetes bacterium UBA1135 | reverse complement strand
CAATCGGCCCCCGCGTCCTCGGCTCGGTGAAGTTCCTTGCCCAGGCGGTTGAAATCGCAGGCGAGCAGCGAGGGGGCGATGCGGACGGGCCTTTCCATCGCCTGATTCTAACTCCGGGGCCCGCTAGGCTTTCCCACCGTGCAGAGCACCTCCTTCGTTCCGCCGCTTTTGACCGAAGCCATGGACTGGGCCCTGGCCCATCCCGTCCAGGGAGCCATCGCCGTTCTGGTTTGCGCCGCCGTGGCCGTCTGGTTGGCGCGCAAGGCCATGAAAGTGCTGATGGTTCTCATCGCCTCCGGCATCGTGGCCATCCTCGCCTCATGGTTCCTGGTGGGGCAAAAGGAGACCGAGGATGCGATTCGCCACGGCGCAGCTGCCGCGGTCGAAAAGGGAAGAGAGATGCTCGACCCCGAAGGGGCCGAAGGCGGCTTCTAGGGCCTCGGACGAAGGCTAAAAGGACTCGTCAAAGGCGACTTCGCCCTCCACCCCGATCTGGTAGGCCGAAACCCGGCGTTCGAAGAAGTTCGAGAGTTCCTGCACATCCTGCAGTTCCATGAAGGAGAAGGGGTTGCGGGCGCCGTAGCGGACGGGGAGGCCCAGATTCTGGAGTCTCTGGTCGGCGACGAATTCCAGGTATTGGCGCATGTCGGGCAGTGACATTCCCGGCACCCCGCCTCCGAGAAGGTCCTCGGCGAAGGTCATCTCGCAATCCACCGCCTCGCTGACCATCTCCACGACCTGGGTCTTGAAGTCGTCGTCGAAGAGGTCAGGGTGCTCATTGCGGACCGTCTCCACGACTTCCAGAGCGAAGGCCATGTGGCCCGACTCGTCCCGGAACACCCAGTTGGTTCCCGAGGCCAGGCCATTGAGCAGGCCCTTGCTCCGCAGGAAGTAGACATAGGCGAAGGCGGCGAAGAAGAAGAGGCCCTCGATGCAGGCGGCGAAGCAGACCAGGTTCAGCAGGAATTGCCTCCGGTCGGCGTCGGTCCGAATGCGGTCCAGCCCGTTGACCGAATCCATCCACTTGAAGCAGAAATCCGCCTTCTTCTTGATGGAGGGGATGGTGTCGATTGCCCGGAAAGCCTCCTGGCGCTCCTTGGGATCGGGAATGTAGGTGTCGAGAAGAGTGAGGTAGAACTGCACATGCAGGGCCTCCTCGAAAAGCTGCCGCGACAAATACATCCGGGCCTCGGGCGAATTGATGTGCTTGTAGAGGTTGAGGACCAGGTTGTTCGAAACGATGGAATCGCCGGTGGCGAAGAAGGCAACGAGCCTCTTGATGAGGTGTTGTTCCGAGGGCATCAGGCCCTCCCGCAGGTCCACCAGGTCGTCCGACCAGTCGATTTCATCCACGGTCCAGGTGTTCTTGATGGCGTCCCGGTACATCTCGTAGAAGACCGGGTAGCGCATCGGGCGGAGGGTCAGGTCGAACCCCGGGTCCAGAAGGTTGGTCGTTTTCATGTTCGTCGCTCCGTTACTGGCAGGATTCGCAGGACTCGGGATTCTCGAGTGAGCAGGCGAGAGTTTCCTCGTCGACATGTCCCTGCCTCTCGCTCGCGCCGGAGTTGGTCTGGCGAATCCGGGTGGCGGGCCGGGAACGCAGGTAATAGGTGGTCTTCAACCCCTGCTCCCAAGCGTACATGTACATCGAGGACAGTTTTTCGATGCGCGGGGTTTCCATGAAGAGGTTCAAGGATTGGGATTGGTCGATCCAGGGCCCACGGGCGACCGCCATGTCGATGAGCGAGCGCTGGGGAAGTTCCCAGGCGGTCCTGTAGAGGGCGCGGATTTCCTCGGGGATTTCATCCATCGCCTGGATGGACCCCTCGGATTTCTTGATGGCTTCACGCATCTCCTCGGTCCAGAGCCCCGCATCCTTGAGATCGTTGACGAGGTAGTTGTTGATCTGAAGGAAATCACCGGAGAGCGTTTCCCGCTTGAACAGGTTGCTGACAAGGGGCTCGATGCACTCGTAGCAGCCGGCGATGGTTGCGATGGTCGCCGTGGGCGCGATGGCGATGAGCAGCGAATTCCGAAGGCCGTGCTCGGCGATGGATTTGCGGAGGCTGTCCCAACGCTCGGGCTGGGAGGGCGTCACTCCCCAGAGGTCGAACTGAAGCTGACCCTGAGCGGCGCGGGTTTCCTTCCAGGCTTCGTGAGGCCCGACCTCCTTGGAGATAGCGTTCGAGGTTTTCAGCGCGTGGAAGTAGATCTCCTCCTGGATGCGAGCCGTGATTTCAAGGGCCTCGGGACTGTCGAAGGGAAGCCGCAGCTTGAAGAAGACATCCTGCAGGCCCATCAATCCGAAACCCACCGGTCGCCAACGGGCATTGGACGAGCGGGCGGATTCGGTCGGGTAGAAGTTGATGTCGATGACCCGATCGAGGAAACGCACGGCGATTGCCACCACTTCGCCGATACGCTCGTAATCCACCTCGCCCTCGCGGACCATTTTTCCCACATTGATGGAGCCAAGGTTGCAGACCGCGGTTTCATCGGGGGAGGTGACCTCGATGATTTCGGTGCAGAGGTTGGAGAGGTGGACCGTCTGGCCTTCCGCGCCCGTCTGGTTGCACTTGAGGTTGGAGGGGTCCTTGAAGGTCATCCAGCCGTTGCCGGTCTGAGCGAGGGTCCGCAGCATGCGGCCGAAAAGGTCGCGGGCCGAAATTTCCTTGGCGGCCAGCCCTGCGGCTTCCGCTTCCTCGTAGGCCTTCTCGAAGGCCTCGCCGAAGAGGTCGGGAAGGTGGGGGACATTGCGGGGGTCGAAAAGCGACCAGGTCCTGTCCTCCTTGACCCGCTTCATGAAGAGGTCCGGAATCCAGTTGGCCAGGTTCAGGTTGTGGGTGCGGCGCATTTCGTCGCCGGTGTTGTCCCGCAGCTCGAGGAAATCCTCGATGTCGGCGTGCCAGGTTTCGAGATAGACGCAGGCTGCCCCCTTGCGGCGACCGCCCTGATTCACTGCGGCCACGGACGAATCCATCGTCTTGAGGAAGGGGACGATTCCGTTCGAGTTCCCATTGGTGCCGAGAATGAGAGAACCTTTCGAGCGAACCCGGTGGTAGGCAAGGCCGATGCCCCCGGCGTACTTGGACAGCTTGGCGATGTCGGCGTACTTTTCGTAGATAGAGCCCAGGTCGTCCAGCGGCGAGTCGAGCAGGTAGCAGGACGACAGCTGGGTGCGGTGGGTGCCGGAATTGAACAGGGTCGGTGAACTCGGAACATATTCCAGCGAAGAAATCAGCCGGTAGAACTTCACCGCTTCCTGCGGCGAGTTGGCCAGCCCGCAAGCGACCCGCAGGAAGAAATATTGCGGGGTTTCGATGACCTTCCTGCCTTCGGGGTCGCGCAGGAGATAACGGTCGTAGATGGTGCGCAGGCCGAAGTACTGGAAGAGGTCGCTGCGCCAGGGCTCGATGGCGTCGTTGAGCTTGCGTCGGTTCTTTTCGACGAAGACCTGGACCCGCTCGTCGATGATGCCCTGGTCGAATCCGAAACGGATGGACTGCGAGAACGACTGGATATCGTGCATACGCACCTCCTTGCCGATGTAGGTGGCGAGCAGGCGGGCGCCCAGGCGCGAATACTGGGGTTCCTCGGCGGTGAGGGCGGCTGCGGTCTGGATGGAAAGGCGGTCGAGCTCCGAGGTCGTGGCCCCGTCGTAGAGTCCGGAAATGGTGCGGGTGGCGATGCGGAGGGGGTCGACTTCGTCGAGCCCGGTGCAGGACCGGGTGACGGCCCGCACGATCTTGTTCACATCGACGGGCTCGAGGTCGCCGTCTCTTTTCTTGACCTGCATCCCGATGGTGTCGCCTTGGTGCCCGGGCGTCGCCTCGGTGGGGGGGGGAGGAGTTTGAGCCTCGGTGATTGCGGGAGCGGCTTCGGGTTCCAATTCCATGGCAATGCCCTCTTCTTCGGGGCGGGAGCGCGAGATATTGGTGCCGCCTTCGGGGGAAGGATCTTGAACGGGGTCGGTCATGTTTCTTTTTGCTTTTCTTCAGTTGAGTGGACGCCGACCGGAACCGGGAAGGTGGTTTGGGCTCGGGGAGCACCGGGGGGTGGCTCCCCGAGCCCGCCCTTCCGAGGGGCCCGGAGTCTCCATCGGCCAACGGTTTTCGAAGGCGTCAGGCGACAGCCGCCACAATAGAGAGGGGAGGACAAGGCATGCAACCACAACCCCTAGTGTTTTTTCTCCGGAAGGAAAATTCTCTTGATTCTGCTCTCAGGGGGTGGTGTCGAGGGCGGCGATGCCGGGCAACGCGCGCCCTTCCAGCATGGCCAGAAAGGCCCCTCCGCCGGTGGAGAGGTGGTGGATGCGGTCTTCCAGGCCTTCGCCCTTGACCGCCGCCACCGAATCCCCGCCTCCCACCACCGAGACGGCGTCGGAATCGGCAAGGGCTCGAGCAACGGCGGCGGTTCCGCCGCGGAAGGCCTCCATTTCGAAAACCCCCATGGGGCCGTTCCAGATCACGGTGCCGGCGTCGGCCAAGGCCTCGGCGTAGAGGGTTCGGGTGGCGGGTCCGATGTCGAGGCCCATCCAACCATCGGGCACATCTTCCACTTCGCGGGTGTCAGCGTCGGCGGCGAAACGGTCGGCGGCCACATGGTCGCAGGGGAGGAGAATCTCGACTCCGGATTCCTCCGCCTTGGAGGTCACGAGCCGGGCGGTTTCAAGGTGGTCCTCCTCGACCAGGGAATTCCCCGTGGGTTTCCCGCGGGATGCCAGGAAGGTGTAGGCCATTCCCCCCCCGATCAGGAGGCGGTCGACCTTTTCCAAGAGGGATTCCAGAACCTGAATCTTGTCGCTGACCTTGGCCCCTCCCACGACCGCCACCACGGGTGGGGCCGGGGAATCGAAGACGCTTGCGAAGGCGGCGATTTCCTTTTCGAGAAGCCGGCCCGCCACCGCGGGCTTGAGCAGGCCGGGGAGGCCGGATGTGGACGCGTGGGCTCGGTGACAGGCACCGAAGGCGTCCTGGACGAAGAGGTCGGCAAGTCCGGCAAGAGCGGCGGCGAAGGTCGGGTCGTTTTCGATTTCACCCGGCTCGAAGCGAAGGTTTTCCAGCAGGAGAACCTGGCCCGGCTGCAAGGCCTCGGCCTTCGACCGGGAATCCCTGCCGGCCACATCCTGGGCGACGACGACTTCGGCCATGCCGCCAAGAAGTTCCCGGAGCTTCTCCGCGACCGGGGCCATGCGCAGGTCTTCCTTTTCCTCACCGCCGGGTCGACCAAGATGGGAAGCCACCACGAGGGAGCCGCCCTTTTCCAGAAGGGCAAGCAAGGTGGGCAGGGCGGCCTTAATGCGGGTGTCGTCGGTCACCCGGCCGCCATCCAGGGGGACATTAAAATCCACCCGGACGAAGGCCCGCCTCCCCTCGCATTCCACATGGTCGAGGGTGAGGGGGACGGAGCCCATCAGCTTCCCAGGGCGGGGGCCATCAGCTGCCGAGGGCGTGGGCCTTCGCAACCAAGTCGCAGACCCGGTTGGAGTAACCCCACTCGTTGTCGTACCAGCTCAGAACCCGGACAAAGTCGCCGCGGACAACCTGGGTCTGGGTGGAGTCGAAGCTGGAACTCGCCGGGTTG
>DCAK01000029.1:0-3078 GCA_002311925.1 Planctomycetes bacterium UBA1135 | reverse complement strand
TTGGGAACCGGAACCCGCATGCTCATCCCGTCCAGCTTGCCTTCGAGCTCGGGAAGAACCTTCCCCACCGCCCGGGCGGCTCCGGTTGAGGTCGGAATGATGTTCTGGGCTGCCGCCCTGGCCCTGCGCAGGTCGCTGTGGGGGAGGTCGAGAATGCGCTGGTCGTTGGTGTAGGCATGCACCGTGGTCATGAGGCCGCGCTCAAGCCCGAAGCTGTCGTTGAGCACCTTGGCCAGGGGGGCCAGGCAATTGGTGGTGCAGGATGCGTTGCTGAGGATGCGATGCCCCGGCTCGAGAATCTCGTCGTTGACCCCGAGAACCACCATCGCGTCCACATCTCCCTTCGGGGGGACCGTGAGAACAACCTTGCCGGCTCCGGCGTCGAGGTGCTTGGTGCAGGCTTCCCGGTCGCGGAAGATTCCGGTGGCCTCGACCACGAAATCCACCCCGAGGTCGCCCCAAGGCAGCGAAGCGGGGTCGCGCTCGGCCAGGACCTTCACCGCCTTGCCGTCCACCACGATGGAATCGCCATCCACGGCGACTTCGCCCTTGAAACGACCGCCGACGGTGTCGTAGCGGAGCAGGTGGGCGAGGGTGGGGGAATCGGTCAGGTCGTTGACCGCCACCACCTCGAACTCGTCCTGGCGGGTGTGGAGGATGCGAAAGACGTTGCGACCGATGCGGCCGAAGCCGTTGATGCCGATGCGAATGGCCATGGAGGAATCTCAGGAAAAGGGTTTCGAAGGGGCCCTGTGGTGCCGGGGGGCGGGCATTCTAAGGGCGTGGTCCCCCTCCCAGAAGCCCGCTTCGCAGCCCTCGGTCCCTGGCCGGCGGGAACCCGCGTAGGGCTGGCCTGCTCGGGAGGAGCGGACTCGACCTTTCTCGCCCTGGCGTGGAAGGAGTGGGCCGAGGGGAAGGACCTGGCCTCCCGCGCGCTGGTCGTCGACCACGGTCACCGGCCGGATTCCCGGAAGGACGCAGAAACGGCGGCCGCCCTTTACGGGGACCTGGGATTCTCCGTCACCTTGTTGACGGCCGAGGCGGATGGAGAATCCGAGAACGCCCTGCGCGAAGCTCGATACCGGGCTTTGGGGGAAGCCTGCAAGGAAGGCGGGGAAAGCGTGCTCATGACGGCTCACCATGCCGACGACCTCGCCGAGACCGTGCTTCTCCGCATCTTTCGCGGAACGGGCCTTCGGGGGTTGGCGGGGATTCCAGAAAGAAGGGCCTTGGGGGCCGGGGTGGAAGTCCGTCGCCCTCTCCTAGGCCTTCGCCGGGCCGCTTTGCGCGAAGCCCTGGCTGCCCGGGGCCAGGCCTGGGTCGACGACCCCAGCAACAGCGACCCGAAGATTTCCGCCCGCAATCGCCTTCGCCTGCTCATGCCGAAACTTGGCGAGCTTGGCTCGGCCGACCCCGTGGTGGCCGTTCTCCGCCTCGCCGAGGAAACCCGGGACTGGGAAGCCTCGGTGGTCGGCCTCCTGGCCGATTCCTCACCCTGGGCCGACCTTCCTTCATGGCTCCGCAAGAGAGGGGTCGAGGACGAGCTTCGCGCCCTCGGGGAAACTGCTTCGCCGGCAAGGCTTCGCGACCTCGAAGGAAGCTTGCGTCGCAAGGGGTCGGCGGCCGTGGACGAAAAGACCCTGCTCACCGTCGCCGGTGGCCGGCTCCACTCCCGCCCCCGCGCCT
Source organism: Planctomycetes bacterium UBA1135 (assembly GCA_002311925.1). Taxonomy (GTDB): domain Bacteria; phylum Planctomycetota; class UBA1135; order UBA1135; family UBA1135; genus UBA1135. The sequence continues at coordinate 1,392 of DCAK01000029.1, read as the reverse complement.
AATCCGCGGATACCGGCCAGAAGGGCTGGCCCAGCCGAACCTCCACTCCGTTGAAGAGGCAGATGGCCCTGCTTCCCGCCGATAGTCCCAGTCTTCCGACCATGCGGTCGCGGGTGAATTCCTCGGGGAGAGCCTTCTTGCGGTCGTTGACCTCCATGCTTCCTCCTCCATTTCGATTGACCGCAATGTGGAAATCGAAGGATTGGGAAGGCTTGAGATTCAAAGTGGAGACGAAGACCGAGGAATAGGAAAGCCGCGCCCCGCTGTCCTGCCCCACCGTGATTTCGTGGTAGGCGCATTGGGCCCTGGCCCCGTTGAAGATGTTGACGCTGGCCTGGGGCCGATTGTTCTGGTTGATTCCGAAACCGATTTCCCCTCCGTTCTTCCCGTCCACCTGGACCTTGCCCCGAACCTCATAGGGCGGCTTGAGGTGGCGCAAGGTGGGCGCGTCGCAAATCAAGACGGGCCCGATGAAATTGGAGTGGTCGTTGATGAGAATCCCATCCTCTTCGTACAGGACCTTGTCCGTTCCATCGGAATATTTCAGGTTGGAGCTCGCGTCCTTGTTGTAGGCCCGCACCCACAGTCGGAGGTCCTGGCCGGAAACTTCTGCGATGTCGGAAATGGCGACTTCCAGCCGATTGTGGGAAACCCCGAAGGCCTGGGTCGCATGGGAGGCGAAGAGCATGGCGGCGACGGGGAAGTCGTCGCTCTGGGCCTCGTCCATCAAGCCCTCGATGCGGGCCAGCGCCTTTCGGGTGGGTTGGATGTAGTGGATGAACAAGTCCTTTCCTCCGTTCTTTTTCAGCCACTCTTCGGCCTCGGCAGCTTCCCCTTCCTCCTCCTCGGCCCAAGCCTCTTCCCAATGCCGCAACATCCAGAAAGCGGCCTCCTCCCCGTGCCCGCTTCCCAGGTAGGCGAGGGCCAGCAATCTGTAGGTCTCGCGATCTTCCGGCCTCTTGTCATCGGCCTGATCGGCCGCGATGAGCGCCCTTTCGAAATCTTTTCGCTCCAGGTAGTTGCGGGTCCGCTCCTGGAGGGTGTCGGCGAATGCGGGCCCTGACTTGGATTCGCGAACGATGCCCTGGGTCCAAATCCGCCACCGGCTCTCGAATGCGTCCCAATCCGGAATCTCGGGGTCACCGACCTCCTCTACGAACAACTCCTTGGCCAGTTCGAAGGCGTCGTGCTTGTTCTTCCTGGTGTAGGCCTTGATGTAGTCGAGGTAGGGCTGCCTGTAGATGAGCCGCCCCTCAGGATCTTCGTAATTGTTGAGGAAGTAGACCAGGGCCCATCCATAGGAATAGAAGCTCCCGTCGTAGTTTCGGTGAGGGCACGTGATTAGATCTTCGAGGCTGTGGCCGTCACCGCTATCGATGGAGGCCCACTCCC
>DCAK01000002.1:31449-31667 GCA_002311925.1 Planctomycetes bacterium UBA1135 | reverse complement strand
ACCTCGAGGCCGGTCTGCCCCACCACCTTCACCATCAGGGCGAAGACCCCGTAGGGGACCAGGCTCATCACCCACCCTGCCAACCGCATGATGACCTCGAAGGCCGATTCGAAGAATTCGCGGATGCGGGGGCCGTGGGGGGCCGGGGTCCGGGCGGCGAAGAATCCCAGCAGGATCGCGAAGATGATGACCTGCAGCATCTTGCTGTTGTCGGCCAG
>DCAK01000002.1:18911-31338 GCA_002311925.1 Planctomycetes bacterium UBA1135 | reverse complement strand
GCCGCAAAGGCGTTGGGGGGAACCATGTTCCCCAGGACTTCTCCGAAGGTGCTTCCGGCGCCGGGTTCGAAGGCCTTCGGAATCTCGAGACCAAGGTCGGCGCCGGTTCCGGGCTGGAACAGGTTGACCACCACCAGCCCCAGCAGGATGGCAAGGACCGAGGTGGTGAGGTACCAGGCCAGGGTCTTGCCGCCCAGCCGGCCGAAATCGCGGCTCCCGCCGATGCCCGAAATCCCGGTGACGATGCTCGTCAGGATGAGGGGGACGATGAGCAGCTTGAGCAGCCGCAGAAAGATGTCGGCCGCCAGCACGAAGGGGGCCAACCAGCTTTCCGGGGCGGGGGCGGAGAGGTCGCCTGCGAACGCCCGCAAGGCCAGGCCGACGACGACGCCGAGGGCCATGCCCAAAAGGATGCGGGTGTGGAGCTTCAAGGTCGCCCAGAATAAAAGGGCGGGGTCCCTCCAGAGAGCCCCACCCTACATACATCGTTCGGAGTGGACTCTACCAGGAATCACCTTCGACAGAGAAGTCTGGACATTGAATTTAGATTTCGACCCCGAAGACTCCCTTCAGGCCGAAACCCACGAGGAGGGACACGACCATGAAGAGAAGCATGATGGCAATCTCGCCGCCGCCGAAGGGTCCAAGAGGGGCGGCCGGGTATTCCAGCCAGATTGAGCGGACGAAGGAGGCTGAGTGCAGCACCGGCTCGCCGAAGCCGATCATGGGGTCGCGCGCCTTGAAGAACTCACCCCAGGGGTCGGAGGTGCGGATGCGGGCAAGGCGCCGGGGTCGTTCACCCACGGCCAGGACCTTGCCAACGGTTTCTCCTCCGCTGCGGAATTCGATTTCCCCAAGACCTGGGCCGGAGGCCGTCACTTCCAGGACCACCCGGCCGGGAAGGTTGGCCCGTTTGCCGAGAACGGCGAAATCGGGGATGAAGACTTCGACCGCGGCGGAGTCGACCCCCTCCTGGAGTTCGGCAACCACCATCCTCTTGTCGCCGGGTTGAAGGGGGTCGAAGGCGTAGAGGGCGTCGAGCTGGAACCAGACGTACATGAAGGGACCGGCCAGGAACACCATGGGAAGCAGGTTCAGACCCAGGTAAACCGTGTTCCATCCCAGGGAACCGGCGACTCCCCTGGCCACCGTCGGCAGGTCGTCCTGGAAGATACGGATGGAGAGAAGGTTGTACTTGATGCGGTCCTTGACCGAGGCGATGGCTGCCTGGGCGGAAACATGCGGGAAGGCCAGCAGGAAGCAGACCCCGACCGAGGCGGAAACCAGGAAGGTCACCCAGAATCCCCCCATCCAGCCGAAGACCCAATCGATGGCGTCGAAACCGAAGTTGAAGGTTTCGGGGGAGAGGGCCCCCCAGGCCACGAGAAGGGCGCAGGAGGCGACCGTGATGGCGGTGCCTTTCATTCCCGGGGAATCAGCTGATGTAACCCAGCCCCTTCAGGGATTCGGTGATGGCCTCGTCGGAAGTTCCAGCCTCCTCGATTCCCTTGAGCTCCTTCTCGAGAACGTGCTCGATGAACTCCTCGACCGAGGCGTAGCCGGCCACTTCGGCACACTTGCGGCACCGTTCGAGAACCGATTTGTCGATCTTGACCTTGTTTCCTCCAAACATTGTTTTTACTCCGGGTTTCCAGTTTTCTGTCCGTTTCCGAACAGGGGGCGGCCGTCCATCCCTTCAGGGGGTGTGACGCCCACCATCTTGTACAGGGTGGCGGTGACATCCTCCAGCGCTGGGTCCGGCGAAATATCGCGCGGCCGGCGGAGGAGCAGAACGCCGGGGACCACTTCCGGCGCCATGAGGTGGGAACCCGACCAGCGGGAATCGTTGTCGACCAGGACCCCTTCGCCGGTGATTCCGCCGACGGCGCACTCGTCCGAGGCTCCGTAACCGCGAGCGAAACCCAGCTGGAGGTCGGGGGCGTCGCCCACATGGGGGCCCGAATAGACGGTGGTCGCCCTCTCCACGGCGTGAAAGACGGGGGTTCCGTCGGCGTCCAGGAGTTCAAGGAGTGCGGCGGAAATCTCGGCCAGGAGAGCTTCGGATTCGGCGTCGGTCACGACTCCCAGCCCCTCGCGGCCAGCCCGGTTGAGGTGGATTCCGTTGAAACCCACGCACCAGGCCTTGGAACGGGACCAGTCGATGATTCCGGAATCCGGGTCGGGGGAGCCGTCCTCCAGGGTTCCGGGAACATGGATGTTGCCGGAATTTTCTCCATCCTTGAGCACCAGCCAGCCTTTCTCGACCAGCCAGTCGTTGACATGCATCTTGCGGCGGAAGGGGGCGAACCCGTGCTCGGAGATGATGATGAAGCTGTCGTCGGGGCGGAGGCGGCCGACCAACCCCCCCACCATGGCGTCGACCTGGGCGTAGATGCGGTCGATTTCGTGGTCGTGGTTTTCCAAGGCGCCCGCCTCCTTGTGAGGGTGCTCCTCGTCCTGGGCGAACCAGAGCATGTGGCAGCGCATGTCGAGCGAACCGACGTAGAAGAAGAGGACGCCGCCGTCCTGGTCGAGACCGTCAAGGGCCCAGTCGAGCATGGCGCCCCGTTCCTCCATCACGGTGTCCGATTGGCTCACGAATCCGGGGGTGTCGAGAAGGCCGACCTTGTAGGCCTTGTAGGCGTCGGGGAATCCCTGGGTGTAGTAAGGACCGATGGCGTCGGCGAGCTCGGCCGAAGCCTCCTCGGGGGAACTGACCTGCATGGCCGGGTTCCAGGGGTCGATTTGGATGGGAGCCGCGTAGACCTCGAAGGGCTCGACCCCGCTGAAGAGGAAGCGGGTCCAGCCGGTGAGGTTCATCATTCCCCCAAGCATTGGGAATTCGACGGCAATCCAGTCGGTCCATTCCCCGGGACCGGCCAAAGCGAATTGGTCGGAGATCTCGACGGCCAGGATGGGTTCGGGGCCCGTCCGGTCGAGCCAGAGGACGGCCGGCTGAATCACCTGCCGCTCTCTCGCCATGCGGGAGCGGAGGCGGAGGATGGTGGCCATTCCGCCCGCGTTTTCGGCCGCTTCCAGTTCATCCTCCAGGTCGCGCAGGTCCAGGAGGGCGTCGTCGGGGCCGCGGAGCGCGATGTTGACCTTGGCGGTCCCCTTCCCGTCCTTCATCCGTGAACGGTCGAGCTCGATGGGCCGGGTCCTGGTGGATTCGCCGTCCTTGCGCACGGCGGTCCGGCTCTCGGTCCAAAGGGTGGCCTTGCCGGCCGCGGCGCCGGTGAGGTCGGGGGTGCCCATGTCGGGGAAGACCACGGCATCCGAGACCTCCTCGAGCGGGAATGCGGCGGGAATGCGGCAGACGGTGACCGGAACCCCGGCGTCGGCCATCACGTCCCAGAAGGCGGGGAAGTCACGGGTGGTGACCTGGTCGCCGCCGGTCAGGGGGATGCGGTATCCGAAGAGGGAAAGTTCAAGGCCCACCTCCTCGGTGGTGCTCATGGAATTCTGGACCCCGTAGTCGGCGCGGTTGGGATGGACGAAATCGAACAGGCCGTGGCGACCGGGGTTGGCGCCGGTGATGAAATTCGACCAGGCCACCGGCGATTGGGGCGGCCAGGAGGTCCCCAGCGGGCTGAAGGTGCCCTCGGCCACCAGCTTGCCCAGGTTGGGGCAGAGCCCGCGCTCGATCCGCTCGGCAAGCATGACGGGGTCGAGTCCGTCGATGCCGAGGACCACGACTCGAGGGCCGTCGGGAGTGGAACCTCCGCATGAGCCGAAGAGGGGCAGGAGGGCAAGGGCGAGAAGAAGGCCTCGCGGGGGGAGGAATGGATTCACGGACCCGCCTCCTCGGTGGCGAACAGGGACTTGCCCTGCATGTTGGCCGGCGGTTTCAACCCGAACATTTCCAGGGCCGTCGGGGCCAAGTCCATAAGGTCGGGATTCTCGGCCTGGATGGGTCGGTCGGAAAAGAGGACCCCGGGAACCTCGCGCGGGTCCACGCAATGGTCGCCCGACCATGCCTTGGTGTTGTCGGAGAAGACCTCGGGAGGACAGGCGCCGGTCGCACAGTCCCAGGAATTCCGATAGCCGCGCACATAACCCATGAAGAGGTCGGGAGCCTCGAAGACGTAGGGGCCGGTGAAGATTCCGGCCGCGTCGAAGACCTCGCGGAAGACCTTGTCCCCCGTCTTGGGGTCTGTCAATTCCGAAAGCTTGCCTCGAATTTCCCCCTTGAGGGCGTCGACCTCGGATTCCTCGACGACTCCGTCCCGCTCGCGGGCCTTGCGATTGAGAAAGAGGCCGGTCAGGCCCAGGGAAAAGGCGCGGGTGCGGGTCCAGTCCACATCCTGGAGCCAGTCGCGGGAAACCGGCTTCCCGGATTCCTCGTCCACCGGGGCGTCGTCCTTGAGCACCAGGTAGCCCTCGTCCCGCAGCCAGGCGTTGAGGTTGACCCCGCGCTTGAACTGGCAGAATCCGTGGTCGGAAACGATGAGCAGCCGGTCTCGCCCGGGCTTGAGCTTCCTGCGCACCTCCCCCACCACCTCGTCGGCCAGGGAGTAGACCTCGGCGACCTTGTCCTTGCCCCATTCCATGTCCTGGCCCTCGTTGGCCGGGTGGCTGGGATCAAGGTAGCGGTGGAACATGTGCGAGACCCGGTCGGTGGTGTCGAAGACGCAGACGATTGAACCACGACGGGTGGTCTGCAACGCGTCGAAGAGCATCTTCTTGCGTTCCTCCATGATGAGCATCGCGTATTCCCAGAAGGCCTTTTCGTCGATGACCCGTTCGTTCAGGGCCCAGGTGTCCTCGGCGAGGCCGAGGGTCGCGAAGGGGCCGTGCTTCTTGGCGAGGTAGACCGAGTAGACCTGCGGATGCGAGATGGGCATCGCCGGATTGGCGGGGTCGATCTGGATGGGGGTCATGTAGAGGCCGAATTCGGGGCCGGTTCCCATGCAGTAGAAGCGGACGATGCCGGTGACGGTTCCCATGACGGGGGCCGCCTTGAATTCCAGGGTCACCCAGTCGGAGTACTCGCGGACACCCAGCTCGAGGGTCTGCTGCTTGCCCTTGGCCCCGAGGACGATCTTGATTTTCTTGTCTTCTTCGAGGACCTCCATCCGCATGGGGATGCGCATGACCGGGTTGCCTTCCAGCATGGGGTTGGGCGGGCCGATGATGGACCCGCGCAGGATGTTCCCCTGACGGGAGACGACGTTGACCTCGCCGCCGGCATCGGGGCCGCCGAGGGAGGCGTCGGTGGTCCAGAAGGAAAACGAACCCTGGGTTCCCCGCAGGTCGGGGACGCACATCCCGGAAAGGCAGGCGCCGTGGAATTCTTCCGGCGGGAAGGTGATGGGGACCCGGATGATGTTGCTGAAGATGCGTCGTTCACCCAGGATGCTCCACCAGGTGCGGCCCTTGCGGAGAAGGCGGATGCTGGGCTTGCCGAGGGGGATGCGCCACTTGCCCAGCTTGAGCATCTTCTTCGCCCCATCAATCTGGGTGCTCGAGAGGATGGGCAGGTAGGTGCAGGGGTCGCGGGTGATGAAGTCGAAGATGTTGTGCCGAGACGCGTCGGTTCCGGTCGAGAAGCTCGACCAGGCGACCGGCGACATCGACGGGTAGGAGGTCTGCAGCGGCGAAAAGGTGCCCTCCTTGGCCATGGCGGCCAGGTTGGGCATGCGACCCTCGTCCATGAAGCGGCGGGCCAGCTGGGGGTCCATGCCGTCGAAACCGAGGATGACGAGGCGCTTGGTTTCGCCACGGATGCGGCCGCGGCCCGTCACCAGGCGGATGACCATCTTCACCGGGTAGGCGAAGACAATGCCGATGGCCAGGAAGAGCGCGCCCACCAGGACCAGGCCGCCCGACAAGAAGGCGAAACCGGCCCCGGGCCCGATGTAGGCCGAGGCCGGTGCCGCCATGGCAAGCCAGGCGAGCGCCACCGCGCAGGCGGTGAAGGTCCGGCGGACGAGACCCGTCAAGGGGTCAGGCGGCGGCTTCCTCCGCGCCTTCCTTGGCGGGGATGGTGCCGTTTTCTTCCAACCATTTGAGAATGACCTCGAGGGATTCCTCGGCGGTCTGGGTCTCGGAGTTCACGCGGATTTCGGGAGACTCGGGGGCCTCGTAGGGGTCGGAAATGCCGGTGAAGTTCTTGATCTCGCCCGAGAGAGCCTTGGCGTAGAGACCCTTCACGTCGCGACGGGTCAATTCCTCGATGGAGCAATCCGTGTGGATTTCAACGAAGTCGCCGCACATGGCGCGGCACTGATTGCGGACTTCAGCGTAGGGAGAAATGGCGGCGGTGATTGTGATGGTGCCGTTGCGGGAGAGGAGCCTGGCGACGTAGCCGATGCGGCGAATGTTGGTATCGCGATCCTCTTTTGAGAAGCCGAGGCCCTTGGAGAGGTTTTCGCGCACTTCGTCACCGTCGAGGACCTCGACGTTGAGGTCGCGGTCGCGGAGCTCATTCTCGATGAGGCGGGAGAGGGTGGACTTTCCGGAACCGGAGAGGCCGGTGAACCAGAGGACGGTGCCTGGGTCGTTCATGGTGATTGCGGATGTCAGGAGGTGGTTGGGTTTGGGAGGGGTTACTTGAGCTTGCCCTCGAGGAAAGGAACCTCGAAGACCTTCTCGTGCATGATCGGCCCGTGGCCGAAGTAGCCGGATTCGCCGAAGAGTTCGCCGTGGTCGGCCGTGACGACGATCCAGGTGTCCTTGGGAACCATGTCGTAGAGCCGGGGAAAGACCTCGGTGTCGAGGTAGCGGACCGTGTTGATCTGGCGCTGGCGGCACTCCTCGATCTTGTCCATGTCCATGAAGTCGCCGGCCTCCTTGTCGCTGACGAGGTTGCCGCTTTCGTCGATCTGGTCGTCGAGCTTGCGGAAGATGCCGTTGACCCCTGATATGTGAGGCAGGTCGTTCTTTTCCTCGTCGGGGGTTGCGTAGGGGTAGTGGGTTTCGCCCACATTCAGGAGGAAGAATTGGGGGGTGTTGCCAGCGAGCCCCTTTGAATCCAGCGTATTTTGCTGGGCCTCCATGTCGTCGAGCATGGCGGCCATGTCGTTGTGCTTGGGCATCAACTTGAATGTGTCGAAATCCTTGTTGACGCCGGTCATGGGGTTGAGAACGGGCAGCGACACCATGGCATGAGTCTCGTACCCCTTCTTGCGCAGGTAGGTCGGCAGCCAGAGCTGGGGGATCATGGCCTCGAAACCGGCCTCGTCCACCCCGAGCCTGTCCTTGAACTTGTAGAGATCCTCCTTGTAGTACTCGGAGGCGTAAACCTCCTCCGGGCTGGTATGGGGCATCAGCCCGGTGAGGAGGTTGTAGTGGGAGGGCGCGGTCCAGCTGGCGTAGGAGAAACGTTTCTCAACGCCGTGGAGGCCGCCGCAAAGCTTGGTGATGTTCTCGGGCCCCGCCTCCATGAAGGTGTCGTACCTGCAGGAGTCGAGGGTGATGACAATTAGGTGGTTCTTGTCGCGCTTGTTGCCGAACAGTCCAAGCATGGCGTTGTTCGGGGGCTCAGGCCCCGGCGGGTTGGGCGTGGGACTCGATGAGAATGTCAGCGACCTCCGGCCGGGTGAATTCGGCGGGCGGGCGCTCGCCGGCGGCCAGCATTTCGCGGACCTTGGTGCCGGAGAGGAAGACCCGGTCATCGGGTCCGGCGGGACTCGACTTGGTGGTGGCCATGCCCCCGGTCAGACGGCAGTAGAAGGCGTGCTCGAAGCGGAGGGTGCGGATGGCGAGACCGTTGTCGCCGAAGCCGTCGAAGATTCCCTGGGCGTCGAAGGTGCCGTAGTAGGAGCCGACCCCGGCGTGGTCGCGGCCGATGATGATGTGGGTGCAGCCGTAGTTCTGGCGGCAGATGGCGTGGAGGACGGCCTCGCGGGGTCCGCCGTAGCGCATGGCCTGGGGGTAGACGGCGAGCATGGTCCGCTCGGAGGGGTAGTAACGCTCGAGAAGGATCTCGTAGCAGCGCATCCGAACCGTGCTTGGAATGTCGTCCGACTTGGTGTCGCCCACCAGGGGGTGGATGAGGAGGCCGTCGGTCTGCTCGAGGGCGACCTTGGTCAGGTATTCGTGAGCCCGGTGGATGGGGTTCCGGGTCTGGAAGGCGGCGATGGTTGTCCAGCCGCGCTCGGCGAAGGAGGCGCGGGTTTCGGCGGGGGTGAGACGGTGCTCGTTGAAGTCGGTGTGGCGGGGAAGTCGGGCCACGGTGATGCGGCCTCCGATGTAGGTGTCGCCGACCGAGTTCAGCCAGCCCCAGGCGGGGTGCTCCTCGTCGGCTTCGGCGTTGGAGCCTGAATAGCAGGCCAGGAGTTCAGCCTTCTTGTCGGGCTGCCAGGCGTCGGAAATCTCGATGATGCCGAGGATCTCGCCGTCGGGCCCGGCGAGGGCGGCTTGGGTGCCGACTTCGGGGGCGGGGGCGTCGCCCTTGGTAGAGAGGACCACGGGCAGCGGCCAGACGGTTCCGTCGGCCAAGCGGATGTCGCTGAGAACCGAATCGTAGTCAGCCTGGCTCATGAACCCTTCGAGGGGGCTCATGGCCCCGGTGGCGATCATTTCGAGGTCGCTGGTTTCGCGGCTGTCGAGGGAAAGGATGGGGAGGCCGGCGGCCTTCTCGAGAAGAGCGTCGGCATCGGCGCCTTCGATGAGGCGCGAGACGAGGGTTCCACCGTGGGGCTGAATCATGAGATGAGGTTTCTAGAGGTATCCGAGGTTGCGGAGCTTCTGCTTGACGGCGTCGAGCTCTTCTGGAGTGAATTCTTCCTTGCCGGGGCCCTTGGCCTCCACTTCCCCCATCAAATCCCGAAGGACGAAGACGATGAAGTCGGTGGGCGATGAGAAACCGGTCTGTTCAATCACCTGCACGATTCTCCTGTAGAGGGGGCGTGGGATCTTGACGGTGACGCGGGTTTCCTTTTGCATGGCGGCTTGGGTGCCGGACCTGACTCATTGTACTCCAATGAGAGTGTTATTGGAGTGTTATTGGAGTGTTATTGGAAACCTTTTTGGAGTGCTGGAGGAGCCTTGGCCCTCTTCCTAGCCCTATCGGCCATTCGGGTGAATTTCGGCCCAAAAAAAAAAGTTTTTTCGACGCGAGGCTCTCCAGAGCGTAAAAATCATGCATGCGCTACGCCCTCCTCTCCCTCTTCCTTCTTCCCTTGTCCGGCTGCGGGGGGGAGACTCAGGTCAACTTTTCAAGCGCGGAAGCCGCAATGGAGGCCGGGGACGCCGCACTTGCTGCGCGGGATGCCGAGGCCGCGGTGGCTGCTTTTTCCCACGCGTTCAATCATGACTTCGTGGTGGACTGCGAGATGGCCTGGAAGGCCCGGGCGAGGTTGTGCGAGGCCGAACTCCTGGGTGGCAATATCGAGGGGGCCAAAAAAGTGCTGGAGGTGGTCCTTGCGCCGGAATCCTCCGCCACCTCCTCGGGCCTGCGCCGACTGGGGGACGCGATGGTCCTGGCAGGGGAGGCGGACCTTGCGGAGCAGTTGATGGTGGCCGCGGTGAAGCGCTTTCCCGAAGAGCGGGAGGTCTTCAGTCGCATTGCTGATGGACTCGAGGCCCTCAAGAGCGGGGATGCCCAGGCACTCGCTGCCTTGGGCTACGCAGGCGACTAATTTTGGACCAGCGGGGCCCCATCGTAATCGGTGGGGACTGAAACTCCTGCAAGGGACAACACGGTCGGCGCCAACTGGGTCGCGTCCACCCTTCCACCGGCCCCCGGGACAAAGCTCCTATTGGAGAAGAAGACCCCCAGAACCGCTTCCACATCCACCCCGCAGTGGTCCCCGGACCAGAGCATGAGGTTGTCGTAGAGAACCTTTCCATCGTCCGCCCGGGCGACGGGGCCGCCGTCCGGGGCCTGGCCCTCCTTCAAATTGATCTTCCCCGTGGTGCAGTTCCAGGACACCCGATAGCCGGGAGCGAAGTCGATGGTGATTTCCGGCGCCTCGTCCACCCAGGGGCCCGAATAGATTTCCTCCCTTCGGTAAACCCTGCGGACGACCTTCTGGCCCGTCTCCGGGTCCACCAACTCCATCAACCGCTCGGAAAGCTCATCCACCACCGAGGATGCGTCCGCCTCGCGCACGGTCCCCTTGGCCTCGCGCCCGCTGAGAGCCAGGTAGATCTTCCCGATGGCCATGGAATAGGCCCGCGTCTCCTCCCAGTCCACGTAGTCCAACGGCCGCCGGTTCAGCCGCCGCACCGGCAACGGAATCCCATACCGATCCGTCGTCCGAACCTTGAGAAAACCCTCCCTCGCGAGCCAATTGTTGAGATTGACCTGCCTTCGAAAGGAATCGAAGCCATGGTCGGAAACGATGAGAAGAACATCCCCCTCGGCCAGCCCCTCGTCCAGAAGCCAACCCACCACCTCGTCCATCTCCCTGTAAACCGCGAGGGCCGTCCCCTTCAGAGGAACGTCAGCCCCCAGAAAGGGAACGGTTCGCTCCGCCTCAACCGGGTCGTGCTGAGGATGGAGCGGGTCAATGTGCCGCATCAACATGTGGCAGACCCTGTCCGGGCTCCCAAAAAAGTGAAAGAGCACCCTCCAGTCGCCATCCCTCATCGCCGATTCCAACATGCGGCGGCGCCAGCCGATGGTAAATTCCAAATCGGCCAGGAAGGCGTCGTCGGACAGGGCCAGGTCCTTGACCGCATGAGTCTGGCAGGCCCAGCCCAAGGTTTCATAACCCCCAACCTCGTCCGCCAATGAGGCCGAAAACCCGGGTGGCCAACTGTTCCGGACCCCGGGACCCGGCTTCCAGGGACTCACCTGGGGCGGCGAGGCGTACAACTCGAGGCCCTCCTCTCCGTCCGCCTCGATCCAAATGCGCACGAGGGCCTCGGTGGCCAGATGAGCGTTCCAGCGAAAGCTCACCCGGAAGAAATCCGTCCAACTCCCCAGCCCCACTCGTTGCGTCGACCCGTCCAACGAAATCCTGGCCTCCCCCTGGCCCGGCCTCCAAGACACCTCCAGCGGCACCCAAGTCTGCAGCAAGGGAGCTCCTCCACGCAACAGGGCCTCGACCTCGGCCGCCCTTTCCGGGTCGGACCCCGAACCCTTGAGAGACCCCAGTTCAGCCTCCAATTTTTCCTTCCTCACCTGATTCTGGGGCCCGAAGACCTTCGAGACCCATTTTCCGGGGCCGCCTTCCTCAAGAAGATAGAGGACCCCCGCCCCGTATCGCCTCCCGGACCTGGCATCCGGGGATTCGGCGTCCGCCTCGGCGCGAGCGGGTTCAGCCTTGTATGTCTTCCTTCCCCGCACACGCACGGGGCTGGTCGTGTACATCGAAAAACCCTGAAGACCCCCCTTGGCGTCCGGGGCCCCGAGACCGGCCACAACCTTGCCGTGTTCCATGGGTTCGACAGGGTAGGAGACCACGGTTCCGTGACCTCGAAAGGGGACACCCGCCCGGTCCAAATCCATCCAAAAACTCTCCGCCTTGACCAGGGTCTCGTAGTCCTTGAAGCCCTTCTTGGGCATCGAGGAAAGGGCCGAAAGGACGGACCACCCCCCCCATCCCACGAGCAGGAGGGAAAGGACGAGGGCGGGCAGGAGTCGGCGGCGAAGAAAAATGAAGATCAGGATTCCCGCCAGGACCGCCCCCCCCGACCGAAACCCAAGGGCCACCAGGTCAAGGGCCCCGGTCCGGGACGCTGGAATCCAGGTCTCCTTTTGAAACCCCACCCCGGGCATGGGGCCGGCCTGGGGATGGCGGGTGTTGCTCACGAAATCAAAGATTCCGTGCTTCCCCGGGTTGCGGCCCGTGTTCAGGGTCGCCCAGGAAACCGGGGACTGGGCCGGGTTTCCAGGAACGAGGGGGCAAAAGGTCCCCCCGTCGCGAAGGCGGACGAAATTCGGGAGCTCCCCGGCATCCATCCACTCCGAGGCCATACCGGCATCGAGGCCGTCCATTCCCAAAACGACGATTCTTCCCGGCCCCTGGCTCTGGAGCGGAAGGACTAGGGCAAGAAGAAGAGGTGAGAGCATTTTCTGAATCCCACCCGGGGGGGAGGGGCGGCTGGAGGGGTTAGGATTGTCGTTCCATGCAGCTTCCACTTGCAAGCCGCAACGGCCGCGCGGAGGGCCTTTTTCTTCTTCTTGGCCTGGTTGCCGCCGGTTTCGCGTACTGGGCCTGGACCAGCCCCGCAGAAAACGAGGCCCCGCCCCCCGACCTCGCCCTCCCATCCCTTGAGGTGAGCGACCCCATCCCAGTGGTGGCCCCCATTCCACCCCAACCAGATCCGAATCCCGACCCCGACCGCCCCCCTCTCCCCCCGGACAGTCCCTACCACAACAGGGAGGCCCTGGATTCCCAGGTGAGAGGCCGCATTCTTCTTCCCGACTGGGCCCCCGAGGCCGGCACGGCATCCGTCACTTTGAGCCCCCAATCCGCCGAAGGCGAGACCCTCACCCGGACCCTCCTCCTCCCCAAGAGGGATTTCCACTTTC
>DCAK01000002.1:9218-18858 GCA_002311925.1 Planctomycetes bacterium UBA1135 | reverse complement strand
TCCACTTTCCAGGCCTGGCCTTCAATTCGTGGACCCTCCAGGCCACCGCAGGAGAGTTCAAATCCGGGAAAATCCTCCTGACGACATCCTCCAAGATTCCCGACCATTTCATCACCCTTCCCCTGGAACCCGACACCGTAATCCTCGGCCAGGTTCTCGACCAGGTCGGAGCCCGGGTGATTGGCATCTCCGTCCATGCCAGGATGATTCCCGACGAAGGTGAAGCGAACCATCTACCCGTGGCGACCGCGACCACCGAAGAGGACGGATTCTTCCGTCTCACGGGATTGCGGCAGGGCCTTTGGGAAGTTTCTCCCGGCACCCCCCGCAACCCCCTCGCCGACCCCCTTCGCCTGCACCTGGCCGGCCCCGAAGCTCGCCTCGACCTGAGGGTCGGAATCCTGGGAACCGCTCGGATTGCCGTGCTGGAAAAGAAGAGCCTGGCCCGGATCGAGGCGGCCCGCATCGTCGCCCGCCTCGTCCACGGATCCACGAATCGGGCCGGGCATGGAGCCAGCGCCACCACCGGTGAGGATGGAATGGCCATCCTTCCTCATCTTCCCGCGGGCGACTATGTATTCACCATCTTTGCGCCCGACCATCGAAGGACCGTCCTGAGAGGGCGCGTCGAAGCCGGGGCCACCCTCGAACTGGGCATCCACCTTCCCCGGGCCGCCGCCCCCCGGGACGGGCTATAGTCCCGCCCACCCGGAATTCTTCCTCATGCCGAGACCCACTCTTCTCGTCGACCCGGCCGACTACCCGCTGGACAAGGTCCTGCTCGACCAGGAAGGCTGCAAGGGGCTCATCCCGCAAAGGTTCGAATTCCTCCAGGTAACCTCGGTCCTGGCCAGCCTTGTCGAAGAAAACATCATCGTGGTCCACCGGCACCTGGATGACGACGAATTCTGGGTCCGCGGACATATTCCCGGTCGGCCCATCTTCCCCGGAGTCCTGATGGTGGAGGGCATGGCCCAGGTTGCCGCCCTCCAATCCAGGCTTCAATACGATTCCGACCTCGACAAGTTCATCGGCTTCGGCGGGGTGGACAGGATTCGCTTCCGTTCGATGGTGGTTCCCGGCGACGACATCCTCATCGTCGGCCACATGAAGAAGCACGACAACAACCGCGGATTCCTGCGCTGGGAAGGCCAGATTCTGAAGACCGACGGGACCTTGGTCGCCGACGGAGAAATCGTTGGGATGGCCTTCTGAGACCCGGCAAGAACCCAGTCAGGTCGCTTCTTCTTCTTCGGGTTCCGGCGGAAGGATGGCCAGGACATCCAATTCCACGCAAGTGCAGGGAACCTGGAGAAGTTCGGAAAGGGAGGGCCGGGTGCGGCCCTCCTCACCGGACACCGCCTCCTTGATGTAGGTCCCGTGGGCGGAATGGAGAGAAACCGTCCACGTGTCCCCTTCGTCCTTCCACTCCTTGACCTCGATCCACCTTTCGCGGTCCTTCTTGGCCCGGCGGTGGGCCACCCGCTGGGGCGTGGACTGAACCACGGGAAGGCGTCCTCGAGCGGAAAGCGCCTCGAAGCGCTCGTGAAGGACATCGGCGCCTGGATTCTCCAGAAAAGAAACCCGGGCGCGGTATTCCTTGGGGCAGCGCGTTTCCTTGATTTCCGGAACCCTCTTGCGGCCGCAGTAACGGAGGTCGAAAATTTCCATCCGCCCCTCGGCCCGCCGATTGATTTCCGAGGCGAGCTCCTCGAGGTCGACCCCGGGCCGCTTCACCTTCAACATCTCGAAGACGAAGAGGCGTCCCGTCCCGAGCATGCGAACATCCACATCCTCGCGACCGGCGCCGTGAAACTTGTTCCGACGGGCCTTGAACCAGGGCATCGCGACCCGGGCGATGAGTTCCTGGACCGAATCCTTGGTGAGCTTACCGTACCCCTCGCAGCGCTCGCACCCCCTGCCCTTGCATTCTGGGCAGTAGAAGATGGTCTGGGGAAGATCGCGCACCATCTTGCGGTAACGGCCCTCGAAAAGTACCCGGACCGGGGCCTGGACGCCGACGCCGGGAGCAGGGGAGGGTTGATTCATCCGTGCGCGGGGGAAGTTAAGATGAGGCCATGTGGCCTGAAATCTTCAGGTTCGAGGCCTTCGGGCTCGACATCCCCCTGAGAAGTTTCGGGTTGCTGGTGGCGTTCGGATTCCTCGCCGGTTTCCACCTCTTCACCCGCCTGGCCCGGAAGCATCTTGCCGCTTCGGACCTCGACCCGCAAAAATTGTCGGATGTCGGATGGTGGGTGCTCATCGGGGTAATCGTGGGGGGCCGTCTCGGATTCGTGGTCGTGAACGCCGATTGGTTCATGGCTCGGCCGCTTGAAATCCTGAAAATCTGGGAGGGAGGACTCGTGATGTACGGCGGCTTCATCCTAGCCGCCTTCCTGGGGGTCAGGAAGGCCAGGCAATTGGGAATGGACTCCTGGCGGGTCGCCGATGTGGGTCTCACCGCCGGTTTTCTCGGCCAGGCAATCGGCCGGGTGGGCTGCCTTTGCGTCGGAGACGATTTCGGCTCCCCCACCGATGTCCCCTGGGCAATCACCTTTCCCGACCCCCTGCCGACCGGCTCAGCATTCCCCGCCGCCCTTGCCGGAATTCCCGTCCACCCGACCCAGATCTACATGAGCTTGAAGGCGCTCAGCCTCTGCCTCCTCGGGCTTTGGCTCCTGCCCAGGAAGCGCTTCCATGGCCAGGTCTTCCTCGCCCTCATCGCCGGCTACGCGGTCCTCCGCTACCTGGTGGAAATCTTCCGCTACGACTCGGTGGCCCGGGGCGGCATCTTCAAGCCGGGCATGAGGCCCGACGAGGTGGCCAAACCCCTCGACGCGGAACTCCTCATCAGCACATCCCAACTCGTCGGCATCGCCACCCTCGCCCTGGCGGCCTTCCTTTACCACCGACTCTCCCGCGACCCCGCCCGGAGAGTAACCGGACCCTAATGGCCTTTCTCGCCGGAATCGATGAAGCGGGCTACGGCCCCTTCGTCGGTCCGTTGTCGGTGGGTTGGAGCCTCTTTCGCGTCCCCCATCCGGGAACCGACCTTTGGGAAACCCTGAAGGACCCGGTGGCGCGGAAACCGAACCGCAAGGACCCACGCCTCAGGGTGGACGATTCCAAGAGGGTCCATTCCGGACCCCTCGGCCGCCAACGCCTCGAGAGGGCGGTCGCGGCCTTCCGCCGAGTCGCTGAACCTCGGCGCGCATGCCTCGAAAGCTGGGTTGCGTCGCCCCCCGCCCTCGACCCGCGCTTCTGCAATCGGGCCCCCTGGTTTTTCAACATGGAGGTTCCCCTGTGCCCGGGCGCGGATGACGGCAGGACCCGCCTGGATGCCGCCGCCATCGGAAGGAGCCTCTCCCATGGGGGATGCACCCTCGCCAGTTTCGGGGCGCGGGCAGTGCCGGCGGTCGAGTGGAACGGCCTTCTCCAATCCACGGGCGGCAAGGGCGAAGCCCTCTGGAAAGTCACGCTGGAGGTCCTCAAGCACATCCTCGAAACCACAGGGGACGCCCCCCTGAGAGTCGAACTCGACCGCCACGGAGGAAGACGCCGTTACGCCCGCAAGCTCCTGGCCGACCTCGGTGCCGCGGCCGTCACCTCCCATGGAGAATCCTCAGGGGGGTCGGCCTACTCGCTGGAATTCGAAGCTCGCGTGGTGGAAATCCGTTTCGGCAAGGACGCCGACTCCAATCATTTCCCCACGGCCCTGGCTTCCCTCGCTGCCAAGCAGACCCGGGAGCGCATGATGGACCTCTTCAATGACTGGTTCGGAGGCCGAATCCCCGGGCTCAGGCCGACGAAGGGTTACGCCACCGACGGCAGGCGATGGCTGGCCGACACGCTGGATTCCCTGGTTGGAATCGGAGTCGACCCCGGGGCCGTGAAGCGGAACCGCTAGTCGGCCGGGCCTTCCGCCTTCCCTTTCTCTCCCTCAGCCTCCTTCTGCTCGGAGAAGAAAACGAAGAATGGATTGGTGGAATCGATTTCCTCGACCTTTTCCCGGGGTCTTCCGCGCTCCGAGGGCCGGCGGCCTCCGCCCTTTCCCCTCCTTCCAGGGTCCTCGTCCCAACCGCCCTCGCGACCCTTGCCGCGGTCGCCTCCCCGGCCTCGACCACCGCCCCGGCCTCGGTCGCCCCCCCTGCCTCGGTCGTCGCCACCACCCCTTCCCCGAGAGTCCCCTCCACGGCCCCGAGAGGACCGTTGTTGAGAGGATTTCTCCTCTGCGCCCTCGGATTTCATGGTGAGCCGGATTCTCTGCTTTTCGAGGTCCACTTCCAGGACCCGGACAAGGACCTCCTGACCGACCTCGAGTACCGCGGAGGGGTCCTTGACGAAATCGTCGGCCATCTGGCTGACATGCACCAGGCCCTCGCGACGGAGGCCCACATCCACGAAGGCGCCGAAAGCGGTAACGGCGGTCACCTTTCCCTGAAGGGTCGAGCCGGTTACCAGTCCCTCCAGGGGCAATCCAGGTTTCCTCCCCTTGGGGGCGCGGGCGCCGATGCGGCGGCCCCGCTTTGAGAGACCCCTACGAATGGTGGAAACCACCCCGGACGGCCATTCTCGCGTTTCCAGAATCTCCTTCCACGGGAGGCCTTCCACCTTGGACGGGCTCCTCAGCAGTTCCTTCCATTCGAGGTCGGCCTCCTTCATCGCCTCCCGCAAGACCCCGTAGTAGGCCGGATGGAGGGGACGGGAGTCGAGGGGTTCATCCCCTCCCTTCACCCGCGCCAGGGTGCAGGCCGAACGCCAGGCGGGCAGCGGCAGGCCCATGCGGGCTTGAAAGTCGGAAAGGCAGCGGAAGGGGGCGGTGGCTCTTTCTCGGACCACGGCCTCGGGGTCGAGCCCGGGCACCAGGGCGAGGCGGTCCCGGTCGGCTTCGTTCACATCCACACCCCGGGTTTCAAGAAGGGCGCGGAGAAAAGTGGTCTCGAATTCCTGCAGGCGGCGAGGATTGATTTCCCCGCGCTTGGGGATCATGGCCCGCAGGATATGGGGGGTGTGAAAGGCGGCCGCCCGGGGTTGCCAGGCGAATCGCGCCACCATGACGGCGTGACGTTCGTCATGGTGAAGAAGGGCCTCCGTAGGTTTGCGCGCCAATTCCCGGTCCATGGTGCGGACCACGGGAACCGGAACCAGGACGGTGCGCGCCGAGGACCCCTTCGCCAATTCCTTGACCAGGGCCTTGGTCTTGCGTCGGGTGGTCCCGTCCCCCTGAAGAGCCAGGAGGCTTGGCTGCTCCCCGCGCAGAAATTTCTGGACCTCCTCCAGCAGGTGTTCCCCGTCCAGGGCGACGCGGCCGCTGCGAAGAATGGCGCCCTGCTTGTCGAGGAGGGCCAGGATGAGCTGGCGGGCGTTGAGGGCGTGCATACCCAGGACCAGGCCGTTGTGAGGGCCCCGGTCGACCTGGCGTCCGAGGTGCGCCCACGCCGCCTGCAGAACCATGTTTTCAGCCTGCCTCTTGAGCCGCGCGCGGGCCCCCTGGACCAGTCGGGGAAGACGCTCACCCTCCACGAAGGCCTGGAAGAGTTTCATATAGGCCTCTTCTTCCTGGGGGGGCCATCCATCCACCGACTTGGCGAAGACTTCCTTCAAGGCCGGGAGGGGAAGATGGAAGCTGACCTTGAGAGCGTGGGCCCGTTCACCCCGCCGAATGGACAGGTAATCCCCCGGGTCGAAGGAGGAAAGAGGGTATTCCCCCACCAGTTCGGAAAGGCCAGCGGGAACTTCCTTTTCATCGGCGGATTCCACCTTCAGGATGGCCCCGGATTTGAAGACCGAGCGGAGGGCCTGGGCGACTTTCGGGTTTCCCCTCAATCCCTCAAGGAAGGCGGCATGCTCCGCCTTTTCCGGAGGAGAGTGGTCCTTACCTGGAACCATGGGCTCCACGGCAAGGGCGAGGTCCTCGATGTCGCCCTCGTCGGCAGCCTGGCCGGCTTCCAGGGCGAGTTCGGCCTGTTCACCCTGCTCGAGTAGGCGGACCAGGTTCACCCGTCGGCGCTCGATGGCCTCTTCGGCCGCCATGTGCTCGCAAAGGAGTTCGAGTCCGAAGGGGTCGGGGAAAAGGCCGGCGAAACGCGGGTCGGCGGCCCCCACCCAGCAAGGGTCGTGGCCTTCAGCGAGGGTGGCGCTCAGAAGCCGGTAAACCGGCACCTTGAGGCCAAGGGCCTTCGCAATTCGCGTTTCTCCGGAACCGGGCATTCCACTCGAATTCTAACAGGGCCACGAGAACGGGGTCCGCGACTACTCCCCCATGCGGTCCCGAACCAGATTCTCCTGCACCGCCACGGGCACCACCTGGTAGCCGTTGGGTTCCATCGAGAAGTTGCCCCGACCCTGGGTCAGCCCACGCAGGGTTCCAGCGTACTTGAACATTTCGGCAATGGGGACCTGGCCGTCGATCTCGCGCAGGGGGCCGTCCATCGTGATTTCCTTGATGGAAACCCGGCGCGTGTTGAGGTCGCCGATGACATCCCCGATGTATTCCTCGGGCACCTGGACATTCAAGCGCATGACGGGTTCGAGCAACTTGAAGTTGCCATCGGCCGCCTCCCTGAAGGCCCGCTCGGCGGCCAGCTGGAAGGCGAGCTCGCTGGAATCAACATCGTGATGCTTGCCGTAGTGGAGTTCGGCCTGAATCCCGACGAAGGGCCAACCCAGCTTGCCGCCGGCATTCATGGATTCCTGGACGCCCTTGCGGACGGCGGGAATGTAGGTGTCAGGAACGACGCCACCCTTGGTTGAATCCACGAATTCGTAGGGCTCCTCGGCATCCAGGGGCAGCGGTGAGAAGCGAATGTTCACCACCGCGTACTGGCCCGAACCGCCGGACTGCTTGATTTGCTTGCCCTCGATGTCCTTTTCGGAGGCGAGAGTCTGGCGATACGCCACGCGAGGAGCTCCCACCTTGACCTCGATTCCGTGGTCGCGCCCCATTCGGGTGGTGATGATTTCGAGGTGCAGTTCACCCATTCCTGAAATGACCTGTTCCTCGGTTTCCGAGTCGGTGACGGCCCGGAAGGAGGGGTCCTCCCGCTGAATGCGGCCGAGAAGGTCGGTGAGCTTGTCCCGGTCGGCGAGGGAGGAGGGCTCGATGGACATCGAAATGACCGGCTCGGGAAAGGAGATGCTCTCGAGAAGGATGGGCTGGGTGAGGTCGCAGACGGTGTCGCCGGTGATGGCCTGCTTGAGGCCCACCACCGCGCAGATGTTGCCGGCGCGTACTTCGTCGGCGGCTTCCCTCTTGTCGGCGTGCATGAACATCAGGCGGCCGACCCTTTCCTTGCGGCGGGTGCGAGGGTTCCATACCTGGTCGCCCCTCTTCAGGGTTCCCGAGTAGATGCGCAGAAAGGTGAGGTCGCCGTTGGGGTCGGCGATGGTCTTGAAGCAGAGGGCCGCCATGGGTTCGTCGGCGTCGGGCTGACGCTGGATTTCCGTGGTCTCGTCCTTGGGGTCGAGCCCCGTGAGGATTTCCTTGTCCAGGGGGGAGGGCAGGAAATCAACGACACCGTCCAGCAGGGCGTGCACGCCCTTGTCTTGGAGGGCCGACCCACAGAAGACGGGAACGGCATGCCTGAGAAGGGTTGCCGTCCGGCAGGCCGCGCGAATTTCGTCCTCGCTGATTTCATCGCCTTCGAGGAAGCGGTCCACCAGGGCATCGTCCACTTCGACGACCTTTTCAATCAGCTCCTGGCGTCTTTCCTCGACCAGGTCGAGCATGTCCTCGGGAATGGACATTTCTTCGATGGTGGGGCCGTCCCCTTCGGTGAACTTCCAGGCCTTCCGGGTGATGAGGTCCACAACGCCGGAGAAATCCTTTTCCGTCCCGATGGGAACCTGCATCCTCACCGCGTTGCACTGAAGCCGGTGCAGGATGGATTCGTAGGCCTTGTCGAAATCCGCCCCCTGGCGGTCGAGCTTGTTGATGAGGGCGATGCGGGGAACCCCGTAACGGTCGGCCTGCCTCCATACGGTTTCGGATTGAGCTTCGACGCCGGCGACCCCGTCGAACACGGCGACGGCGCCGTCGAGCACCCGCAGGGACCTTTCGACTTCGACCGTGAAGTCCACGTGGCCAGGGGTGTCGATGAGGTTGATGGTGGTTTCCCGCCATTCGCACTGGGTGGCAGCGGAGGTGATGGTGATTCCCCTCTTGCGCTCGTCCTCGAGGTAATCCATGGTCGCCTCGCCATGGTGGACCTCGCCGATGTTGTAGGTCCTGCCGGTCAGGAAGAGGATCCGCTCGGTGACGGTCGTCTTTCCGGCGTCAATGTGGGCCATGATCCCGATATTGCGCAGGTTGGAAAGCCGCTCCACCTCCTTGGCGGAAGGGGCGGGTGCGAGGGCGGGACCGGGGGTGGAATCAGACAAGGCGGATGCTGTGGAATTCATGGCGAACTGCGGACGAACGGGGGGCCCGAAACGGAACTCATGTTCCAAGGGTCTTTCCCCGCCCGAGGGAACCCGTCATTCTATTGGACGAAAAGCACTTCCGCCAGCCCCACCATGCCCCCCAGCCCTCTTCGTCTCATCGTTCCGGCCTCCACCAGCAATCTGGGGGCGGGATTCGACGCTTTGGGAGTGGCCCTGGGCCGAAAAATGGAGGTGCGGTGGACCCCCTCCACGAGGACCCGGGTGCGCAGAAGCGGAGACTTGGCGGAATCCACCCTGCCCACGGGGCGGGACCCGGTCCTTCGGGGAATGAAAAGGGCGGCTCTTGTGGCGGGCAAGATTCTTCCACCCGGGATTCTCGAAGTGAGCGCCGATTTCCAGCCCGGCAAGGGCTTGGGAGCCAGCGGGGCGGGGATGGTGGCGGGTCTCCTGCTTGGAAACCGACTGTTGGAGGGCGGCATGAACACCCCCGCCCTTCTGGAGGAGGCCATCGGCCTGGAAGGCCACCCGGAAAACGCGACCGCTTCCCTTCTGGGCGGGGCCCATTGGTCCATCCCCCTGGAAGAAGGCGGATGGAAACACCTGCCGGTGAGCCTCCACCGCGACCTTCGCTTTCTCCTGGTTCTTCCCCCCTATTCGCTCGAAACTTCCAGGTCGCGCCGTGCACTGCCAGCCAAGGTTCCCTTCAAGGTGGCGGTTGCCCAGGCTCGAAGGGTTCCCGCCCTTCTGGAAGGGCTGAAGACGCTGGCGCCGGATTTATTGGCCGAAGGATTGGCGGACCGACTGCACATGCCCGCTCGCCTTCGCCTGCTCGCCGGAGCCCAACCCATCATCGCCACGGCGAACAAGGCGGGGGCCCTCGGCGCGACTCTCAGCGGAGCCGGCTCGGGGATCTTGGTCCTGGCCCGCACCGGCGGCCTCCGCCGTCTCGAAGCCGCCCTGCAGGGAAAGGTCCGCAGACTTTGGGGAAAGGAAGGGAGGGTGGTCCTGACCGGGCCCTGCGCCCAAGGGGCGACCTTCCTCTAGGACGATTCACTCTCGGCCGTTTCCTTCCCCCATTGAGAGGGGAGGCCGGCGGCAAGGGTTTTCGCATTCCCGGAGTGGCAGGCTGCTTCCGCCGCATTCTGGCAAATCTCAGGGTCGAGGCCGGCCAGGGAGGCATGGACTTCCCGAAGCCTGTCCGGCGGAACCGAGAGGGCCCGAATCCCGGCTCCCACCAAGAGGCCGAGAATGGGCATGC
>DCAK01000002.1:5696-9197 GCA_002311925.1 Planctomycetes bacterium UBA1135 | reverse complement strand
CGTCAAGGGGGTTCGAAGACCGTCAGCCACCTGGATGAGCTTGCGCACGGCCCGAAGGACCACGGGGTGGGGAGAGGCGAGCCTCTGGCGAACGGCTTCGTAGGGAGAGGAGCGGTCGGCGGTCAACAAGCTCATGGCAAGGGAATCCACCCCGATGAGGGCGAAATCCACTTCTGCGAGAATTTCCCGGGCCAGGAGGGCGCCGGCAGGGGTTTCGATGCTGACCCCGAGACGAACCGCCGGGCATCCTTCCCCTTCGAGGCGAAGGGCCTCTCTCTGGGCCTGAATCACTTCCCGAACCTTGCCGAGGTCGTCGAGGTCCTCGACGAAGGGGACCACGAGGGAGAGGGGTTGGTCGCCGCAAGCGCGCAGCATGGCCCGAATCTGGGTCTCGAGCATCTCCGGTTTCGAGAGCAGAAGGCGGATTCCGCGGAGGCCAAGGGCGGGGTTGCGTTCCGCGTGGGGGAAGACGGGATGGAGGTTGGTCGAGGCGTCCAGGTCGGGGAGCCGGAAGGCCACCTGGTCGGCCACCTTGACCACCTGTCCGTAAAGCACTGCAAGAGGTTCCTCGCGGGGTTCGCCCTGGCGTTGAAGGACGGGCAGCTCGGTCCGGTAGAGCCCCACCCGGGTGATGCCCAGGGAGGCGGCCCGCCTGGCCTCGCTGGGACTGGCCACGGCGGCTTGAAGGTCGAAGGCGCTGCCGTCGCCCAGGGTGGCGGGCGCCATGGCCTCGAAGACTCCATCGGGCTTGCGGTCCTCAGCCTCACCGACTTCCTCGGCGTTTGGGTTGAGGACCACTTCCCCCGTTTCGCCGTCGACCAGGACCATGTCTCCGGGGGCGAGGCTGTCGTGGATTCCGCCGACCCCGATGACGGCTGGGATTCCGGCCGCCCGGGTCAGGATGGCGCCGTGACTGGCAAGGGTCCCCCCCTCCGCAACGATGGCGGCCACCTTCTGCTCGAGAGCCTCGGTCAGGTCGGATACCGAGAGTTCGGCCACCACCAGGATGGCGCCTGCGCGATCCTCCTTCGAGCGCGGGGTGCGAGCCTTGTTGCAGTGGCGGAGAATCCGAAGGGCCACATCCCGAAGGTCGCCGAGCTTGGTACGCAGGGCGTTGCTTTCCACCACGGCGAACAGGCGCTCGTAGACCCCGAGGGCGTCCTTGACCGCGCCCTCCAGGCTCATCCTCTGTTCGGAAATTCTGCCCCGAACATCGGCCTCCAGAACGGGGTCCTCCAGCATCCGCAGGTGGGCGTCGAAGATGCGCTTCTGCTCGTCGGTGAAGTGGTCCGACAACTCGTCGCGCTGGTGAACCAGGGAAACCCGGGCGGCCCGGGCGACGGAATCCAGGCGGGCGAGTTCCTGGGGGACATCGGCCTCGGGGATGGGAAGAGCTTCCACATCGGCGATTCCTTCGAGGTGGAAGAAAACGGGACCATAGGCGATGCCGGGCCCCGCGCTCCTGCCCTGGAAGGCGGTGCGGCGCTTTTGGGATTCGACGGTTTCGCTCAAGATGAAAAGGGGGGCCTCAGCGCTGGACGCGCTTGAGGATTTCTTTCACCAGTTTCTGGATGCCCGTGTTCACTTCGGCGGGCCCCTCACCCAGGATATAGGCGGGAGTGGAAACCAGGTTGTTCCGGTCGTCGACAATGATTGCGTCCACTTCGCAGGGTTCCATTTCCGCGCCGGCCATGGCGGCGTCGAGGGCAGGCCCTTCGGTGGATGGGCCCAGGGTCAGGCGGGGGCGGTGGGCTCCGAGGGCGAGGGCGAGAACTACAGGAGCGATGCAGATGGCGCCAATGGGCTTGTGGGCTGCATGCATCGAGCGGATGAGTTGGGCGAGAGCGGGATGGACCTTGCCCTTGGAGCCCTTGCCGGCGAAATCACAAAGGTTGCGCGCCACGCCCGAGCCGCCGGGGAGAATGAGGGCGTCCAGATTCGCCTGGTCGGCCGACGCCAGGGGTTGAATGTCCCCGCGGGTGATGCGGGCGGATTCCACCAGCATGTTGCGTTGCTGGCCGGGGAGGCCGGCACCCTCGAAATGCTCGCAAACTTCGAATTGCGGGGCGTCCGGGGCGAAACAGTGGGCCTCGGCCTTGCCCTTGTCCAGATGAAGGAGGGTCAGGGTGGCTTCGGTGATTTCCGAACCGTCGAAACGGCCGGCGCCGCAGAGGACGACGCCCACTCGGGGAGCGGGAGATTTCGAGGATTTTTTGGCCAAGGGGTTACCAGATTACGCGTGGCCTCCCTTTCATCCCAACACCGATGACCAGCCCGGCGCCCGCAGCCGTATCCTTTCCCCCCAATCGGGGCGTGGCGCAGCTTGGTAGCGCACCTGCTTTGGGAGCAGGGGGTCGTTGGTTCGAATCCAATCGCCCCGACCATAAACCTTGAATAGGGAACCTTGGGCGGTCTATCCCCCCTATATCCCCAGCCCCTGGGCTATGCCTGGGGGAAACGGACCTCGCGGGGTCCTACCAGACAGTCAGGGCGAGGCCGTTGGAGAGGGTTTGGGACTGCCAGTCCAATGCTTGGAGCCAAACATTCACGCCAGAGGCTCCAGCGGGAACAGAGACAGACCAAGAGACCTCCCCGGCTGCATCCGCAATCAACCCTCGAAGCCGTGAGTATGGAGGTGTCAACAGACCAGTTCCCCAAGGTGTGTTGATAGGGCCGCCGCCGTGAAGCGAGTATGCGGCGATAACCATGCCCCCAGGCGTTGCCGAGGTCACATCAATCGAAGCGGTTTGGCCAGCGACCAGGTTGGTGACGGAGAGAATCGGTTCGGAGTCAAGAGCAAGGGAGTGGAATCCGCCCCCCGCCACCTGCACGAAGTTGGTGCCGGATGGAGTGTCCGAGACCTTTCCGTAAACGTCATAGCCCCAGGAGACGATGGAGCCGTCCGACTTCAGCGCGAGGGAGTGAAGCCAGCCAGCCGCTACCTGCACGAAGTCCATGTCAGTAGGAGTGTTGGAGACCTGGCCAAAGCCGTCATCCCCCCACGAGACGATGGAGCCGTCCAACTTCAGCGCGAGGGAGTGGGCCCCCCCACACCCCACCTGCACGAAGTCCATGCCAGTAGGAGTGTCAGAGACCTGGCCTTGGCCATCCCACCCCCACGAGGCGATTGAGCCGTCAGACTTCAGCGCAAGAGAGTGGTAGTTTGCTCCCTCTACCTTCACGAAGTCCGTGCCGGGCGGGGTGTTCGAGACCTGACCGTCGCCGTCATTCCCCCACGAGACGATGGAACCATCCGACTTCAGGGCGAGGGAGTGGTAGGCGCCCCCCGCCACCTGTACGAAGTCGTTGCCTGTCGGGGTGTAGAAGACCTGCCCAAGGTAATCATCCCCCCACGAGACGATGGAGCCGTCCGCCTCCAGCGCGAGGGAGTGATACCCGCCACCCGCCACCTGCACGAAGCCCGTGCCAGTAGGAGTGTCGGAGACTTGGCCAAAGCCGTCGTTCCCCCACGGGACTATGGAGCCGTCCGACTTCAGAGCG
>DCAK01000002.1:5046-5545 GCA_002311925.1 Planctomycetes bacterium UBA1135 | reverse complement strand
GGTTTGAGGGGATAAGTCAGCATCCGCTGTTCGACATAGATGGCCAAGTTCTCGGCATTGCTCTTCCATGCTCCCGTCAAGAGCTCTGGAATCTAATCGGGGTTTCCTCCGTGCCCGACAAGGTGGGCTGAGGTTTTCTCGGCGGCTCGCCCGCATCCGAACCTCCGACCCCTGGGTGGATTTTTTCGCCACCCGCAACCCGATGGTCTACTTCGGGGGACCGGTCTTGGGATTCCGCTCTTTCGCCACGGCGGCGAGTATTTATCCCTTGCTGTCCCCTAAGCAGGCTGCTGCCGAGTAAGCGTATGCATTGAGGCCGAGAATCAGGGGCATGGCCAACGGCCTTATTTGCGCGGCAACCGTTCTTCTGACCAGTCCAGAAACGCACCGTGGAGACCAACTTCGTCCTCGCCTGTGGCGGCCAATAGCAAAGTTAATAGCTTTTCGCCCCGAACCTTGATGTCCAGCATTGTCATTTTGGGATCTCGTAAGTGTTCGA
>DCAK01000002.1:1316-4771 GCA_002311925.1 Planctomycetes bacterium UBA1135 | reverse complement strand
AGCACTGGCCAGACAATGGGATCATTGCTGGCATCGTTGGTGGAACTAATGCCCGCGAACACGCCCCAGCCCATGATTCTGGATTTAAGGGCCGTCTTGTCATGCGAAACCAAGGGCGCGGGTTTTTTTACGGAGCGGCGCAGGACCATGCCGGCAAATCCTTCTTCAATAAATTCGGGCACACCAAACCCCATCCTGGAAACGGAGAAATCCGCCATCAGCGCGGCCATGTCATGCACAGCGCGGGAAACCGATTCCCTCTTGGGGTCACGAAGGGCCTTGGTGTGAACGATGCTGAAGGGGGGAAAGGTCCAGAGACCGGAGCCGCTCTTGGCTACGGCGTTGAAGAATGAAGCGGGCGGAGCGGGGACTTCCCACCGCTTGGCCTCGGCGGCAACCAGTGGGACTAGGGTCCGGACGGCATCGTCATCCGAAAGAAGAATCAGGCGCAGAATGGCGCCCTCCGGCAAATGCATTCCGCCAAGTGCCGCAACCGCCCAAGCATGCGACTTGGGCATTTGTGTTGCCAGTGCCTTGAATAATTTAGGGTCATCGCACCACAACTCCATCCCGGGCAGCTCCAGGCGTTGGACCTTGCGGATGCCCACAAATTCGGCAAATGCCTCCTCCTTTTTGGGGAAGGTTGAGGGCGGCAGTTTCGGAGGAGCCTCGACCTCCTGCAAGGCCAGCAAACTTAGGGCGACAAGAGGAAGCAACATGAACGAACCCGAACCATAATAACAGGCCATTTCGTTCGGGTTCGTTGTGGACGGCAATGCAGACTGGCCCTGAAATGGTGAGGGAAATCCTCCTCAAGAAGTTGCCGGACAACCAATGGAAACCGGCCACCCCCCTCTCCAGGGTCGGATTCGCCTCAACCTGGGGGAAACGGACTTCGCAGGGTCCTACTGGACCGTCAAGGCGAGGCCGTTGGAGAGGGCCCCAGCTGTTTGGTCCCAAGCCTGTAGCCAGACGGGAACACCAGTGGTGCCAGGAGGAACTGGCACATTCCAGATAGCGATGCCTGCACCATTTGCACGCCTGTGATTCAAAGCGTTGTAGGGAGGACTCAGGAGCAACGTTCCGTAGGGAGAGCTCGTTGGCCCGCCACCCGTCAGGGAATAGGCCACATAAACTCTGCCTCCAGGGGCACAGGCCTCCACTTGAATTGAAGCGACCTGCCCGGCGACCAGGTTGGTGACCGACAGGGTGGGGTCAGGTTCACCCAGGGCAAGGGAGTGAGCGTAGCCCGCCGCCACCTGCAGGAAGTCCGTGCTGGTCGGGGTGTTCGAGACCTGACGGTAGTTGTCCCGTCCCCATGAAACGATGGAGCCGTCCGCCTTGAGGGCGAGCGAATGGTCGCTGCCACCCGCCACCTGGACGTAATCGTTGCCCGCATGAGTGTTCGAAACTTGGCCGAAGTCGTCCCGTCCCCATGAAACGATGGAGCCGTCCGTCTTCAAAGCGAGGGAATGGTCGCTGCCACCCGCCACCTGCACGAAGTCCGTGCCGGTCGGGGTGCTGGAAACCTGGCCGGAGGAGTCGAGCCCCCAGGACACTATGGAACCGTCGGTCTTCAGGGCGAGGGAGTGAAAGTCGCCACCCGCAACCTGCGCGAAGTCCGCGCCTGTCGGTGTGTTCGAAATCAATCCGCCCGTGCCGTCGAACCCCCAGGAGACGAGGGAGCCGTCCGCCTTCAGGGCGAGGGAGTGCCACCCACCTCCATCCAGTTGAACGAAGTCCGTGCCGGTCGGGGTGTTCGAAACCTGGCCGGCGTTGTCCCTCCCCCAGGAGACGATGGAACCGTCGTTCTTCAGG
This sequence comes from Planctomycetes bacterium UBA1135, assembly GCA_002311925.1. GTDB lineage: Bacteria > Planctomycetota > UBA1135 > UBA1135 > UBA1135 > UBA1135. The sequence continues at coordinate 2,953 of DCAK01000002.1, read as the reverse complement.
GCGAGGGAGTGAAACCCGCCGCCCGCCACCTGCGCATGGTCGTTTCCGGTGGGGGTGTCCGAGACCTGGCCGAGGCCGTCGTTTCCCCAGGAAGCGATGGAACCGTTCACCCTCAGAGCGAGGGAGTGCACCCAGCCCGCCGACACCCCCACGAACCTCCCGTTCGGAGTGTTCGCAACCACGCCGGAACCGTTGGAGCCCCAGGAAACAATCTCACCCTGCTGGGCCGCCCCCGCCGACGGCAACAGCAGCAGGCACAGGGGCAGGAGGCGCAGCATGGGTTATTGGACCGTCAGCGCGAGGCCATTGGAGAGGGTCTGGGACCTCCAATCCAATGCCTGGAGCCAGACATCCATCCCCGCCAGCCATCGCGGCACTGGAACATCCCAAACCGCGACTCCTGTCAGGCTTGCGGCGTGGTCGTTCAAAAACGAAAGGGGGGGGCTCAGGAGAAGAACTCCATAGGGGGAACTGGTCGGCCCACCACCCGCCAGGGAAAAGCCCACGAAAACGCTCCCCCCAGGGGTGCAGAAATCCACCTGGATTGAAGAGACCTGCCTCGCGACCAAGTTGGTGACGGAGAGAGTGGGGCCAGGTTCGCGCAAGGCGAGGGTGTGGAATTGGCCGCCGGTAATTTGCACGAAGGAGGTTCCCGGCGGCGAATTCGAGACTTCGCCATAGTCGTCACTCCCCCAGGAGACGATGGATCCATCCGCCTTCAGGGCAAGGGAGTGGTATCCACCCCCCGCCACCTGAAGAAAGTCGTTTCCAGGCGGAGTGTTCGAGACTTGGTTGGAAGTGTCCCTCCCCCAGGAAACGGTGGAGCCATCCTCCTTCAAGGCAAGCGAGTGCCAACCGCCCCCCGCCAGCTTCACGAAGATCGCGCCGGACGGGGTGTCGGCGACTTGACGGTGGGAGTCATCCCCCCAGGAGACGATGGAACCGTCCACCCTCAAGGCGAGGGAGTGCCACCCGCCTCCCGCCACCTGAACGAAGTCGTTTCCGGGCGGGGTGCCATTAATCAGGCCTCTGGCCTGGACCCCCCAGGAGACGATGGAGCCGTCCGCCCTCAGGGCGAGGGAGTGAAACTTGCCTCCCGCCACCTGCACGAAGTCGTTGCCGGGTGGGGTATTCGCGACTTGATTCTCAATGTCACGCCCCCAAGAGACAATCGAGCCGTTTGCCTTGAGGGCCAAGGAGTGATTCCGACCCCCCGCCACCTGCACGAAGTCTTGGCCGGGAGGAGTGTTGGAGACCTGGCCGTGGTTGTCCCACCCCCAGGAAACGATGGAGCCGTCCGTTTTCAGCGCCAAGGAGTGATATCCGCCGCCGGCCACCTGCGCGAAGTTGGCGCCGGTCGGGGCATTTGAAACTTGCCCATGGTTGTTGTCCCCCCAAGAAACAATTTCCCCACCCTGAGCCGAAGCCGTCGACGGCACCAGCAGGATACACAGGGGAAGGAGGCGGAGAATGGGAGATCCCAAGGGAGAGGGCGAGGGGTGACGGAGAAGCTCCAGCATAAACCGAGAGGGAAAAGTCAGGGGCGACCCCACCCCATCCTACCCCCGGTTCCGGGGGGGGCATGGGGAAGAATGCCTTGCGAGGTCCTACTGAACCGTCAGGGCGAGGCCGTTGGA
>DCAK01000002.1:975-1148 GCA_002311925.1 Planctomycetes bacterium UBA1135 | reverse complement strand
GTGGGGCCGCCACCCGCGAAGGAATAACCCACGAAAACGGGTGCCCAGGGGTCGCAGTAATCCACGGTCAGGGTCGCGGTTGCTCCCGCCACGAAGTCGGTCACGGAAAGAACCGGGTTCCGGTCAATGGCGACGCAATGGCTGTCGCCGGATGACACCTGGGTGTAAAGGGC
>DCAK01000002.1:0-926 GCA_002311925.1 Planctomycetes bacterium UBA1135 | reverse complement strand
TCCCCCAAGCCCAAGCGGCGATGGAGCCGTCGGAGCGAAGGGCGAGCGAATGGTAGTCGCCACCGGCCACCTGATCGAATCCTCCGCCGGAAGGGACGCCACCAACCTGTCCCTCGGTATCCGAACCCCAAGCAGCGATGGTTCCGTCGGACCGGAGAGCCAGGGAGTGGTTGCCGCCGGCGGAAACCTGGACGAAATCCTGGCCATCGGGAGTGCTGGAAACCTGCCCGTTGAGGTCGAAGCCCCAGGAATCAAGAGTGCCGGTCTGGGCCTGGGCGGCTACGGGGAACAGGAGAAGAAGGAAGGGGGCTAGTAGAAGAGGGCGCATAGGAACTCCTTTATGAGACTCAACACCAATAACTCCTTTTCACCGTTCAAGGGGCAGGTTCAATGGGTATCCTGAGTTGAATGGCTGGAACCTGATGCCTTGGGCGGTGGTGGAGGCCTTGGGCCTCCTCGCCGTGGCCTTTTGGTGCGTGTTCGATGAGCATCCCGCCCTCCTGGCTCTCGGTGCCCCGATGGCCCTTGTGGGCATATTTGGATTCATCCGCGCCGCCCTGCGCATCGGCCCGGGAACAAAGGGAAGCCCAAGCCCTGGATTCGGAGTAGGGGGCGTACCCTGGACGGGCTACCATGGCCCTCATGGTCCGTCGCATCTCCGGAATCTTTCTCGGTCTGGCCGGTAGTCTTCACCTTGTGAGAGTCTTCGCCGGGTGGGACCTGAAGCTCGGGGAATGCTTGGTTCCAGTCTGGCTCAGTGTCCTTCTCGGAGCGGTTCTCCTTTTCCTGGCCTGGGCGAACCTCTGCCCCACCTGAAGAAAGAAACCCACCTGAGTCGGCCGGTCGGCCCTCAAAAGTCCTAGAAAATGCCGAGCTTCGGCTTCGTCATCGATCAACGCCGGTGCATCGGCTGCCACGCCTGCACC
>DCAK01000009.1:14878-15283 GCA_002311925.1 Planctomycetes bacterium UBA1135 | reverse complement strand
GGCTCCCAAGGTGATGGCCCGGAGAGCCGCCTCCTTGCCCCATCCTTCAGCGGCGGCGGTGGCGGCTTGGAAGGGGAGATTCCGGGTGACTTCGGGGTCGTTGGTCCTGAGCCCGACCTTGCACCCGGCGGCCGAGAGGATGGACGCGTTGCGGAAGGGGGAGTCGTAGGGGTCGTTTTTTCCGCCAGGAAGAGCGTGGACAGGGCCGGTGATGATGCGGGCCCTGTCGGCCCCCAGATAGCCGGCAATTTTCCACCCGTCCCTGGCCCCCAGGTAGATGGTTTCCAGACCCCGCCTAGCTGTCCAATCTCGGGCGGCCATCAGGCTGAGCGCGCTGTCGGTTTCCAGGAGAACGGGCTTTTCGCCCTTGGCGTAGGGAATCAAGGCCTCGAGCCGTGGGTCGTG
>DCAK01000009.1:12018-14808 GCA_002311925.1 Planctomycetes bacterium UBA1135 | reverse complement strand
CGTGGTCCAGGAATGCCTTGCCCGCGGTCTTGAAGGCTTCCAGGTTCTCGGCGTATTCGAGGGCGCGGTCGAACCAGTCGTCCAACTCGGCGACTTCCTTGGGTTCTTCCGGAGCTTTCCCCTCCTTGGGTTTCTTGGCTCTGGGGAAGGCGATGTGAAGGCCCAAATCCGGGACCACAACGAAATCGGGGCTGACTTCTCCGTCCAATTGGATGAGGGCGGCCTGCCCACGGATGCGGCCCTGGGCGGGACGCACCAGCACATAAGCGACCCCGTTGCCTCGGGTGACCGGATGGTGCCAGGAATCTCCGTGGATGGCCGATGCGATGGAAAGGTCGGGGTGGTCCTTTCCTGTTTCTCGGTCGTCCCGTGAGCCGCGCACCGAACCCACCTCGAAGATCCCGGTGCGGTCGCAACCGTTCACGAATCCCGGATAAAGGTGCCGCCCTTCGGCATCGACGACGGTGTCCGCTTCACCCGCGGGCGCATCGCCGTCGGGTCCCATCCAGACGATGCGTCCATCCCGAACCAGAATCCCTCCCTTGAAGGGGGAGGAGGAAACCGGATGCACGGTCGCTCCGCGCACCAAGAACGAGTGTCCTTTACCGCCGCGGGTCCAGGCTTCGAAGGCTTCCGGGCCGGGGCCCGGGTTCTTGAGGGGGGGGGGATCCTCTTCTTTCTCCACTCGGTTGGAGTCTGCGAAGGTCCGCGCCGCAGCCCCGTAATCCTCCCAGATGGAATCCCGTTGCGGGTCGCGAGCAAAGAGAACCCGGCCCCTGGCGAGTGTCATCAAGCAGCGGGAATAGGTGCTCGCCGGATGCCCGTCGAAGACGGAAATCGTGCCCTCCTTTCCCCTCGCCAATGTCCCGAGGCGGTCTTCCAGCCTGAGTTGAATGGCGGCATTCCGCGAGCAGAATGCGAGGGTGGCCTCGGGATTCATCTCGCCGTAGCGGATGGACTTGGCCGCCTCCGTGTTGAGCCGACGAATCATTTCGTCGGAATCGGAATTGATGGTGGCAACCACCCCGGCCAGGTCCATCATGGCGACGTTCCAGGGAATCGCGTCGATGACCTCGAACTTGTACGCCCACCAATCCGAAAAGGTGGAGGCCATGGCGCCCTGGGCGGCAAGTTCCGGCGCGACCTTGTAGCCCTCCAGAACATGCTGGAAGGTGGGCCGCTCGATGCCGAAATCCTTGCAAACCCCCAGGAACATGAGGATTTCATCGGCCCGATAGGAATGGCACTGGATGTGGATGTCGTTCCTCAAGATGGCGGCCAAGGTTTCAAGGCGCACGTCCCTTCGAAATCCCGCATCCTTGCCCTGCTTACCGGCTCGCTGGGCGTAATCGCGAGCCGCAGTGAAGGCCCGCCGGTAAACCGCTTCGACCCCCATCCGGCTGGTGGGGAAACGCTTCCCACCGTTGTCCCAATTGGACTGCTTGACGTTTTCCCCCAGTGCGAACTTGATTCCCTGCTTGGCCCCGGCGACTCGGAGGTCGGCGATGCGTTGGCGGGAATAGTCCAACTCCCAGACGGCGGCCTGTCCCCCCACCGGATTGGCGGAACCGTGGAGGGATTGAGCCACCGCGCAGCCCCCCGCGGCTGCCCGGAAAATCCCCACATTCTCGGCCTGAATCATGTCGCCGACGCGGCACTCGGCGCTGATGGAGACCGTTCCCTCGTTGATGGAGGAAAGGGCAAGGTGGCTGTGGGCGTCGATGATGCCGGGCATGATGTGCCAGCCAGTGGCATCCACGGTTGGGATCGGACGCAGGGGATGGATGTCCCCACCCATGCCGGTGATTTTCCCTTTTTCGATGAGGAGGTCTCCCTGGAAGGGGGGAACCAGGTGCCGACCTCGGACATTTTCGAGGTCCTCCAAGGTGTGCAGGGTGGCTCCCTTGAGAAGAACGGTTCCATTGAAGGTTTCCCTGGGAAGGCGGTCGGCGCGGGTTTCGACCGGCCATTCGGGATGACCCAGGGGATGCTCCGGTTCATCATCCGGGCTTGATTCTTTTTTCCCGTTCTCGGATTCTCCCTCGTTTCCGGAGTCCGATTCCTCCAGGAGTCGGCCCTCGACGGGGGCAGGCCCGAAGGGAGAGTTGAAGGTGCCCTCGCAATTCTCTTCGTCGAAGCTCAGGTCGGCTTCGAGCGCGAAACCCATATCCGGAGGGGAGAAGGTGAACTTCAACCTGCCCGGGAGATATTCCCCGTCGACTTTCATGGAATCCCCGGCATCTTCGGGGTAGTGAAGTTCAACCTTGCTGTTTTCGGAATCCAGGACCATTTGAAAGGTGTGGTCTCCATCGGGTGATTCAACCGTGATTTCCCAGGTGCCTTTTGGAAGCTCGCCTTCGCCGGAATCTTCTTCCGTCTCGTCGGCGTCGTCCTTTTCGCTTTCGGGGAATTCCCAGCCGCGCCCATCCGCGAAAACCCAGGCCGGATTGAAATCTTCAAGGTCGAGGGGGCCCCGATGCACCACCAGGTCGGCCGCCGATCCCTTGCGGCCCCAGGAGGTGGCCGAGCCCAGAATCTCGTGCACATCCAGGCTGAGGGCTTTCCAGAGGTCTTCATCGCTCAATCCGTTTTCACGGAGCCGAGCGAGGCCCTTCTTGAAATCCTTCACGCTGTCGCCGGGCACCAGGGCGCACTGCGCTCCCGATTCCCTCAACTTCGAAAACCCCGCGACCCGTTCCCGGTCGAGAGCGCGTTCCTCTTCAAGCAGGCGGGCGGGACTCTGCCACCAGGGGCGCTCCTCGGAAGCCGCGCGCTTGAGTTCCTCGTCGG
>DCAK01000009.1:10258-11959 GCA_002311925.1 Planctomycetes bacterium UBA1135 | reverse complement strand
GGCTTCTCGGGGAGGTCGATTTTCCAGAGGACCGGAAATCCCTGGGCCCGGATGCGGTCTGCATGTTTCCAGGCCTCGCGGCCACCAAGGAGGGTGGTGGTCCCCTTACCAGGGAATTCCTGGACCAGGTCGAGGATGTTTTCGATTTCCCGGGACCCGTTGGCTAGAAACAAGGCCGGCCAAGGGTTGTCGAGATCGGGGTCGGGCCGGTCCTTTGCCCTGGCCGCGTCCAGGCGGGCTTGCCTGAGGAGAGCGAGGGAAGCCATGGGGGTGCGCGGATAATCCCCTCCGCGAGCCGGAGAAAGAGACCAGACCATGGGGTCCTCATCCCCATAGCTGAGGAGCGCCTGCCCCAGGGGATGACCATTGAGAGCGACTCGGGCCGTCCGGCCGCGAATGAGACCGGTCCGGGGAAGAATCTGGGCCGTGGTGAAACCCAGTTTTCTCCAATCATCGGCCTTGTCAGGATTCCAATCCAGGGTGTCGGCGACATGGAGCCAGCCGCGAAACTGGTTCCGTTTTCCGTACTCCATTCCGGGAAGAGGTTCTTCGCGAGGGTCGGTCGCCTCCTCGTGGAAGGGGTTGGGGGGAGGAGAGGGGACATCGGCTGGAAAACTGGCGTGGACCAGGCCGGGATAAAGGACCCAATTCTCGCCGGTGAGTTCCCGGGCCCCCGGGATGGAGGGAAGGGATTGCCCGGGCCGGCTGATGGCCTGGACTTCCCTGTCCCGAAGGACAACATCATGGGGGCCGGTGAGGGGGCCGCCCGGGCGCCAAATTTGGACCTCCCGAAGGATAAAAATCCCGTCCCGGGGACCTTCAGAATCCTCTCCGCTGACGGTGAAAAGGGTGAGGATGACCAGGGAAAGGGCCTTCATGGCGGGATGATATCCTCCGTCCATGCAGGTCCCTCTCTTTCTTGCCACGCTAATCGCGACCGTTGTCGGCATCATCTTGTCCGTCCAAGCAGGCCGGGCTGGAAACCGACCCGCCCACTATTGGCGGGTGGGAATGACTGTCCTGCTGCTTGCCGCGGCCGTCGTCCAGGCTGAAATCCTGGGCCATGATTGGGATTTCCCCAAGGGTCGCCTCGACCTGCATCTCTTTTGCGCCTTCGCCGCGCTGGCGTCTCTTCCAGGAACCGCCTGGTCAGGTTGGAAATTACGCCGCGACCCGATGATGCGCACCGTCCATTGCCGCTGGGTGGGCGCCTTCATTGCCCTCACCTTTTGCGCAGTTGCGACCGCGGTCTGGATGTTTCTGGCGGCGACACCCGTCGCCTAATCAGGAATCTCCGACCCGTCTCCCGTCTCCGTGGATTTGGGCGCCCAGGCCCGGGCCAGCAAGTCGATGGGATGCTCGACCCGAAGAGTGGATAGTTTCCCGCGGAGACCCGCTTCCAGCCGCATCAAGCAGCCGGGGTTCCCGGAAACCACCGAGTCCGCATCCCCCGCCCTGGTCATGGCTCTGATTTTCCTTTCCAGGACCGCGTCGGCGGAGGCCTCTCCCCTCAGGAATGCAATCCCGCCGGCCCCGCAGCAGAGGTCGGCCTCGTCGTGGTGGATGATCTCGAGACCCGGAATCCCGGCAAACAGTTCAGGGACGGCGGCCTCTCCTCCGAGGACGTTCTTGAGGTGGCAGGGTGGGTCGTAAAGGACCTTCTCGGACAGTGGAGTGGGTTCGCCGCGCAGCCCGACCCCG
>DCAK01000009.1:520-10174 GCA_002311925.1 Planctomycetes bacterium UBA1135 | reverse complement strand
AGGAAAACCACCGGGTCCTCGACGCGGGCGCCCCCGAGTTCCTTGAGCCATCCTGCGCAACCCGCGGAGGGCGTGAGGATGGCGTCCAATTCAGGGTGGAAAGCCTCCAGGGTGGAATGGGCGAGGGCATTCCCCGTTTCGCCGGCGCCGGCATGGCCGTGAAGAGCTCCGCAGCAAGTAGGTTGAGCAGGGACCACCACTTCAAACCCTTGGCGGGTCAGGAGACGAGTGAGATTGCGGAGGGTGGGTCCGAAAAATTCGGCGTTGACGCATCCTGGATGGAGCCCGACCCTGCCCCTGGGTTCGCCTTCGGCAGGAAAGCGGGTCGAGCTGGGACGCCACCTGGCAGCCCGTCTGGGTACGGATCCGGCTTTCCTGGAAAGGCCGCCCGGTCCCCATTTTTCAAGGAGCCCAAGCATTCCGGAAGCCCGTCCCATGCGAAGCAGAATTCCGAAAACCCGGAGTTTCCAGGGAGAGGCGAGGGTGGACAGGAGGCCTCGACCCGTCGTGACCCCTTGTTGATTCTGCCACCGGGACCAGGCTTCGTGATAGGGAACCTGGGAGGGGCAGGCGGGTTCGCAGGCTCGGCAGAGAAGGCAACGTTCGAGGGCCGGGGCCGCTTCCCGGCTTTCGAGCCTGCCCTCTTCCACCGCTCGGAGGAGGGCAAGGCGGCCCCGCGGGGAATCGGCCTCCGAGCCCGAGACCTTGTAGGTGGGGCAGGCATCGAGGCAAAGCCCGCAATGGACGCAGTCCAGGAGCCCGGGAAGTCCCGCGAGGGGATCGGAAGGGGTCCCTGTGCCGGGGTCGGTCATGGAGCTTCTCCACCGAAGGGTGGGGCCCCCGGCGCGCAGGCTTCCGCCAAGGGGGCCAACCATGGGGAAGATTCCCGAACGGGAAGGATGTGGCATCCGGAGGGCGGGGAATCCGGGAAGGTCGCTAAGGCCAGTTGCCCTCCCAGAGGGTCCCAAGCCGTCCATGGGCAATGTTCGGGAAGGTCGCTTCCAGGGGGAAGATGCATGCGGACGGAGGAGGAAGAGAAGGCCCCGAGTGCGGAACCCAAGCCCCGGCGGGCCTCATCGAGGTCGACCTCCTGTCCCTCGAACCCGGGAGGTGGGGCGCCTTCAAAGAGGGCCCACCCCTGGATGGGGTCGTTCGTGGAAGCCGAATCACGGACGAACACCGAGACCCTGGCCTTTCCCAAGGCGAGGCCGGCAGGCGTGGAGGGGTCGCCCAGGCGGAAAGCCCGCAATTCTCGGGGCCGTTGACGGAGGCGGAGGGTCAATTCCACGCAAGTGGCAAGCCTCCCCCTGGAACCGAGGAAGAGACGGGTGACATCGTACCCAGCCACGGATTTCACCACCTTGGAGCCTGTGCTGACCCGTGTTCCGTCCGAAAGAATCCATTTCCCGCCAAGAACCTGGTCCCGTGGAGGGCCGTGGCGACGGCGCAGCAGGGAAAGGTCAGGGGCGAGGAACAATCCCCCCAGGGTTCCATCCTCCCCGCCTGGGGAAAGGATTCCCAACTCCAGTCCATGGGGAGCCATGGCATCGTCTAGCTTGGCTGCGGAAACTCCCGGCTGAACGGTGCATGTGTGGTCGCCGGGTTGGATATCGAGAATGGAGTCCAGGCTGGAGAGGGAAAGCCAGCGGGAGGGAGCGGCGTCCGGGTCGTGGCGGTGGATGCGGGTGCGATTCCCACAAGGTTGAAGGGAATGGCCCCCTGTCGCAGATTGACGGATGGCGTCCTCGGCTTCATCCAGGTTGGAGGGGGTCAGGATTTCAGTCATCAAGCGCCTCCCGATACTCCCCCGTGGCGGTGGAAAGCCTCGCCGCATCCCTTGCGAAGCGGCAATCCCTTGCCGGGGTTCAAGAGATCCGAAGGATTGAAGACCTTCCGCAATCGTTCCATCAGGGCGAGGGAGGCGGGGTCGAATTGCTCCTTGAGAAGGTGCTCCTTCTCAAGGCCGATGCCGTGTTCCCCGGTCAGGGAACCACCCAAATCAAGACAATACCGAAGAATCCGAGCTCCCGCCTCCTCGACCGCGCGCACCTGGTCGGGGTTGCGAGCGTCGTAGGAAAAATGGGGATGGATGTTGCCGTCCCCGGCATGAAAAAGGTTGGCGACCGGAAGGCCGACCTCTTCCTGGACCTCCTCAACGAATGCCATCACCTTGGCGAGCTTCGACGGGGGTACCACGCCGTCCATGACATAGGTGTCGGGGCCGAACCGTCCCAGGGCGCCACCCGCCCCCTTTCGGGCCTTCCAGAGCAGAAGGCGTTCATTTTCGTCCACGGCTCTCCGGACCTCTAGGGGTTGACGTTCTGCGAGGATGGACTCCACTGTCGAAGCCTCAGAGGAAACCCTTTCACGGTCCCCTTCCACCTCCACGAGAAGAACCGCCCCGGCATCGCGGGGGAGACCGGCCCGGAAATTCGAGTTTTCCACCGCTTCAACCGCGCGATGGTCCATCACTTCCAGGGCCACGGGGGTCATCCCGGCCGCGACGATGGCGGTGACGGTGTCACAAGCCGTCTGCATGTCGGGGTAGGCGGCGAGGAGGGTTTCCACCGCCTCCGGAATGGGAATCAGGCGGACCCCGATCCGCACGGCGATGCCCACCGTCCCCTCTGAACCGACCAGGAAGCCCCTCAAGTCGAGGTCGTCCTCCCCTGAAGCGGTGCCCCAAGTTTCCACCGAACCATCGGCGAGGACGACTTCCACCCACTGAATGTGGTTGGTCGTGGTTCCGTGGAGAAAGCACTGGGGGCCGCCGGCATTTTCAGCGAGGTTCCCGCCAATGGTGGAAACTACCTGGCTGGCTGGATCGGGAGCGTAGCGGAGCCCATATTTTTTGGCTTCCCGCGAAAGGGCGGCGTTCACGACCCCCGGTTCGACCGTGGCCATGCGCGCCTGGGGAAGGATTTCCACCACCCTGTCCATGCGCGCGAGAGCAAGGACCACTCCCCCTTCGGGAACCAGCGCTCCGCCCGACAATCCCGTTCCTGCTCCCCGTGCGGCGAAGGGGATTCCCTCCTCGTGGAGAATGCGAACGCAGGCCGCAACTTCTTCGCCGCTTCTGGGGAGAACCACGGCGCTGGGTTTGGAACGGAAGAGCGTGAGCGCGTCCGATTCATAGGCCAGCAGCGAGGCCGGGTCATCCAGCACGAAGGTCTTGCCCACCGCCTGGCGCAATCTGCTGACGGCTCGGGTCACGAATCTCGGAGGCGAATTCGGGGAATCCACCGAGGGGTCCGTTCCCGGTAATCCGCATACCCCTCTCCGAAGCGGAGTTCGGTATCCCGCTCCCCCCATGGCGCGGAGGCGAAGAACCAAAGACTCAGGAGGCCGCCGAGAAGAAGACGGTCCACGGTCACCGCGGGCATCCCAAGAAGAAGAAGCAGGAAACCCAGCTTCACAGGCTGCCGTAGCCAGGAGAAGGGGGGCAAGGCCACGAATTCAGGACGAGGCGCTTGTCGACCGGTTTCCAGGGCCTTGAGATGAGGCAAGCCAAGGAAGCGACCGGTCCCGGCGACGAAAATCGCCCAGGCCGCGAGAAGGAGCCCCGTCGACTGGAGGGCGCGGGCCAAAAGCTTCATGCCTCCTTCGTGCTTCCAGAGAAGGGGGCCGCAAGTTTCCCAACTCAGGGCAAGGGTCGCGAGGGTGATTCCGGTGACAAGAATGAAGAGGGGCCTTTCGGCCTCGGGTCCGAAGGGCCGGTTGAGCCAACGGCGGCCGAATCCTCGCGACAGCATGCTGTGGGGCAGGAGAAAAGCGACGAGAAGGCCAAGGTCGGTCATGAAATGGGCCCAGGAGAAGACCGAGACGGAGGCCTTGTCGACTCCGTTGAGAAGGCGGAGCCAGCCGAGAAGCCCTGCGACGGCCAGGCAAGGTCCCGCCAGGAGCCAGAGGGAGAGACCGGGCCGAGCCATGGAACCAGGATCGAACACCTCGTCCGGGTCGAGGCCCTCGGGGACCGGCTCGACCCGGCGGCTGCGTTCCTCCATGCCCTACTTAGCCCGGGAAATGCTCTTGGCCTGCAGGAAGAGGAGCAGGTAGTCGCGCCCTCCGGCCTTGGAGTCGGTTCCAGAGAGATTGAATCCTCCGAAGGGGTGGACTCCGACCAGGGCCCCGGTGCACTTGCGGTTGATGTAGAGGTTGCCGCAGTGGAGTTCCTGCTTGGCTCTGGCGATTTTTTCCTCGTCCTTGCCGAAGTAGGCTCCGGTGAGGCCGAAGCGGGTGTCGTTGGCGGCCTCGACCCCTTCGTCGAAGGAGCTCACCTTGTGAATTCCGAGGACGGGAGCGAAGAGTTCCTCCTTCCAGATGAAGTCTCCCCGGCCGACGCCGGTGAAGACAGTGGGGGCCAGGTACCAGCCGGAGTCCTCGCCGACCTCGCCTCCCGCGACAAGCTCATTGCCGTTCTCCTTGGCCTGCTCGATGCCATGGATGGCGCCTGCGCGGGCTTTTTCATTGATCATGGGGCCCAGGAAAGTGGCCGCCTCGGAAGGGTGCCCAACGGGAGTGGCTTCCACCAAGGGGAGGAACTTGGCCATGAATTCATCATGGATGGATTCGTGGAGAATGAGCCGCGAGCAGGCGGAACATTTTTGGCCCTGGTAGCCGAAGGCGGCTGAGTGCACGGCAGGAGCCACGGTGTCGATATCGGCATCTTCGTCCACCAGGATGAAATCCTTTCCTCCCATTTCGGCCACCACTCGCTTGAGCCATCCTTGGCCTTCGGGTGTGCGGCCTGCCTTTTCGTAGATGCCTATCCCCACTTCGGCTGAGCCGGTGAACGAGATGAAGCGAATCATCGGGTGCTCGACCAGGGTCTCACCAACTTCGGTTCCCGCTCCAGGGACCAATTGCAGAACGCCGGCGGGAAGGCCGACTTCCTTCATCAGGTCGATGAACATGGCGGCGATGCCCGGGCTGTCGGAAGAGGGTTTCACCACCACGGTGTTTCCGGCGACGATGGCGGCGGTCGCCATGCCGACGAGAATGGCCAGGGGAAAGTTCCAGGGTGGGATGACGGCCCCGACTCCGAGGGGGATGTACACCATCTCGTTGTCTTCCCCCGGATAGGGGACGATGGGTTGCTTGCGCCCGTAGCGGAGGGCCTCGCGAGCGTAGAACTCCAGGAAATCGATGGCCTCGGCGGTGTCTCCGTCGGCCTCCGCCCAGGTCTTCCCGACTTCGAAAACCATGAGGGCGGAAAAGTCGTGCTTGCGCAAGCGCATGAGGCGGGCCGCCTGGAAGAGATATTCAGCCCTCTCTTCGGGAGTTTTCCTCGCCCATGCGGTGAAGGCCTGGTTGGCCCCGGCGATGGCGCGGACGGCGTCCTTCGAGTCTCCCATGGCGGAGTTGGCGACCACCCGGTCGGTCTTGCCCGGGTCGATTGAATCCAGGGTGCCTCCGCCCCCTTCGCAGTCCTTCCCGTCGATCCAGAGGCGGACCACCTGTGGAAAGGAAGCCTCGACTTCCTGGAGAGCCTTCTGCATGGCGGCCGCGTTCTCCTCTTTGGAGAAGTCGGTGAAGGGCTCGTTCTGAAAGGGGGTGACTTCGGTCAGGGTTTGCATGGTTTCATTCCGCAGGGGCGGTGCGCGGTCGGGGAGGAAGAGGATTTTGCCGGTGCGAGGCTAAGGCGTCCATGCTTCGTTCCCCCAGCTTTTTCCGCCGTTCCGACTTGGGCATTTTTCCGGCGAGAGGAGGGAGCAGCCCGAAGTGGGCTTTCATGGGCTGGAAACTTCCCGAGGGGGACCGGGCCACATGAAGGGCCAATGCCCCGAGAAGGGTGGTGCGGGGAAGGGGCTCGGGTTCACCTCCGGCAAGGCGCGCAAGGGCCCCGTGGGCTGCGAGGAGACCCGACCCGATGTTTCCCAAGTAGCCTTCCATTCCGGTGATTTGGCCGGCCATGAAGAGGCCTGGCCTCTCCCTCCATTCCAGGGTGGGTTCCAGAAGCCGAGGGGAATCCAGAAAGGTGTTGCGGTGGATGCTGCCGAGGCGGGCGAATTCGGCGTCCTCCATCCCCGGAATCATTCGCAGAAGGGCTTCCTGGTCGCCATGGCGAACATGGGTCTGGAAACCCACCAAGTTGGCCAGGGTCCCTGACAAGTTTTCCTGGCGCATTTGGAGAACCGCCCAGGGTAGTTCCCCTGTGCGGGGGTCGGTCAGGCCGACGGGTCTCATGGGGCCGAAGCGCAGTGATTCCAGGCCCCGGGCGGCGAGCACTTCGATGGGGAGGCAGCGCTCGAAAAACCGGGGCGCTTCCGGATGGTCGGTTTCGAATTCCTTGGGAGCATGGGTGGATGCCTCGAGGAGGGCGCCGATGAAATTCTTGTACTGATTCCTGTCGAGAGGGGCGTTCCAATAGTCGCCGACCCCTTCTTCCCGGCGCGAGGCCCTGAAAATGATCGCGGTATTCAAACTCTCCACCGTGACCACCGGGGCGATGGCGTCGAAGAAGGCAAGATGTTCGCGGCCGGCGAGGCGCTGGAGGTCGGCGGCCAGGGCTGGGGAGGTCAAGGGGCCGGTGGCCACCACGACCACGGGGTCGTCGGGAACCCGAGGGGCCTCCTCGCGGACGATTTCGATGAGAGGGTGGGTTTCGAGGGCCCGGGTGACTTTCTCGGCGAAGATGTCCCGATCCACCGCCAAGGCGGAGCCCGCTGGAACCGCGCTTTCCCTGGCCACCGCCAGGAGGCGGCAATCCAAGGCTTCCAGTTCCATCTGTAGCAAGCCCCCGCCCCGGTCGGGCAGGTTCGAACCCAGTGAATTGGAGCAGACCAATTCAGCGCAGAGAGGGGTCCGATGGGCCGGAGTTGGTACATGGGGCCGCATTTCGAACAACTTCACCGCGAACCCTGCTTCGGCAATCTGCCAAGCGGCTTCGGACCCTGCAAGGCCGGCACCCAGGACGGGGATGGGGTGTTCCACGGAGACCGCTAGGATATCGGCCCATGTTGACCTCTCTCCTGCTCTGCGCCGCTTGGGCCCAGGAACCTGTCCCTGAATCCGTCAGTTCCCAATTGGACCGCGTGACGGTTTATTCGGGTCAGGCCCTGGTCGAACGAACCTTCACCGTGGCCGCCGAAGAACCTGGACGCCTCCAGGTTGTACTGGGGCCCTTCCCGGCCGGGGCCGACCGCTCTTCCTTTCAAATCAAGGTCGAGGAAGGCCCGGCGGTGGTTCAGGGCATGGAAGTCCGGCAAAAGACCGGCAAGTTGAAGGACAGCGAGCGCGACCGCATCCGAGGGCGCATCGTCGACCTTCAGGTCGATTTGCGCCGGCTGGAAGCCGACCGAGTGAAGATTGAGGCCGGCGACAACCTCATCCAGGCGGTCATCGCCAGAATTGCCAACGGGGGGGAGGACGCCACCGACCCGGTCGCCCTTGAAACCCTTTTCGAATTCGTTGAGGGCCGCAGCCGCCTTCTCGACCTGGCTCGCGTCGACTACGAAGCCTCCCGCGACAAGCTGGGCAGGGAAATCAAGCAGTTGGAGCAGGCCCTGGGTGGCCGCGGTCGCGAAACCCGTCCCTTTCTCGAGGCCGGAACAGCCCTTTTCTTCGAGCTTCCCGGCGCCGCCCGCCTCCGCTTGACCTACCTGGTTCGGGGCGCGACCTGGCACCCTGCCTACGATGTCCGGGTGTCTCCCGACCTGACCGGGGTCACCGTGCGCCTGGTGGCCGAGCTTGCCCAGTCCACCGACGAGGATTGGGAGGATGCAGAAATCCTTCTGTCCACTTCACGGCCTTCCGTGGGCCTCGACCCCCCGGATCTTCCGGTGCGAACGGTCACGGTGCCCGTTCCTGTCCCGTCGGCGCCAGGAGCAGCGGCCCCCGTTTTGCAAGAAAACGAATTGGAATCTTTGGGCGCCTTCGATGATAAGGCCTTCAAGAATAATGTCGGTACTGGAGGTGGAGGAGCGGGAGGCAAGTTCGGCGGCCGCCGAATGAGAGCCCCCGAAGTGCAGGTCCAGGATTACGGCCTCACCACCCAGTTTCTTCTGCCCGGGCGGAAGACCGTCAAGGCCGACGGCCAATCCCACCGGTTCACCATTACTGATGTTCCTCTTGATGTCCGCCCGGAACGCTACGTGGTGCCTTCCCGCAGTGATCAGGCCTACCTCCGGGCCGAGGTGCGCTTGGGAGGCGACACCCCGCTCCTCCCCGGCACCGCGAGGGTTTTTCTCGGCCCCGATTTCCTTGGCCAGGCATCCTTCCCGGTCCTCCGGCCCGGCGACAAGACCATGCTTCACCTGGGCATCGACCCCAACCTCACGGTTGAATTCGAAACCGTGGAGGATGAGCGGGACGACCCCGGATTCCTTTTTTCGACCGTTAGGGTCACCAAGGCTTTCCGCGCTCGCCTGAAGTTGAGCGCATCGGCTCGTGGTCCGGTGGAGATTCTGATCGAGGAGGTTCTTCCCGTCAGCAAGGACGACCGCGTGGAAATCACCGCCGTCAAGGTCCAGCCCGCCGCCTTGGCGGGGGAGGATGACCTTCTCGACCGGAAGGAAAAGGGAATCATCCGCTGGCGAATCACCCTTCCTCCAGCCGCCGAGCAGGCCATCCACTGGGGATGGCAAGCCGCCTTTGACGAAGATTTGCATCCCATCTTCCGCGAGGGCTGAACCCTCCGGTTGAAGGATCTCTGATGGACCGTCCTGTTCGCGTCCGTTTCGCCCCCTCGCCGACGGGGAATTTGCATGTGGGAGGTGCGCGAACGGCGCTCTTCAACTGGGCCTTCGCCCGACGCCATGGTGGCGCCTTCATCCTGCGCATCGAGGACACCGACCGGGAGCGGTCCACCGAGGCGTCGATCGGCCAGATCCTGGACGGCCTCGGCTGGCTCGGCGTGGACTGGGACGAAGGGCCGCACCGCCAATCCGAGCGCCAGGCCATCTATACGGAAAACGCCGAGCGGCTCCTGGCCGAGGGCAAGGCCTACCGGTGCTACTGCACCCCCGAAGAGCTGGAGGAGATGCGAGAGCGGGCCCGGGCCGAGAAGAAACCCCCGCGGTATGACCGCAGGTGCCGCCGCCGGACAGACGAACCGGACCTTCCCCATGTCCTTCGCTTCGCCGCTCCCGAGGAAGGGCAGACCGTCATCCGCGACCTCTTGCGCGGAGACGTGACGTTTGAGAACGCCCAGCTCGACGACATGATCATCGTCCGCAGCGACGGGACGCCGACGTACAACTTCGTCGTCGTCGTCGATGACGTGGACATGCGGATCTCCCACGTCATCCGGGGGGACGACCACCTAGCCAACACCCCCCGGCAGGCCATGGTCTACAAGGGACTCGGCCTAGCGCTGCCCGAGTTCGCCCATGTCCCGCTGATCCTGGGGCCGGACAAAAAACGCCTCAGCAAGCGCCACGGGGCGACATCGGTCCAGGAGTACCGGCGCGACGGGTTTCTCCCGGCGGCCCTGATCAACTACCTCGTCCGCCTGGGATGGTCCCACGGCGACCAGGAGATCTTCTCCCGCGAGGAGATCATCCGGCTCTTCGACCTCGGGCCCATCGGGACTTCTTCGGCCATCTTCGATCTGGACAAGCTCCTCTGGGTGAACTCCCGGCACATTAACCAAATGGACCCGGCCGGACTGGCCTCCCTCCTGGAGCCATATCTCGAAGAGGTGGGCGTCGCGTT
>DCAK01000009.1:0-419 GCA_002311925.1 Planctomycetes bacterium UBA1135 | reverse complement strand
ATTGAAGGAGCTGGCCCGATCGGCACGGTATTTCTACCGGTCCGATTTCGAGTACGACGAAAAGGCCGCGCGCAAGTTTCTGACGGCCGAGAGCGGGGAGCGGCTCGGGAGGCTTCGTTCGCGCCTCGCCGAGCTTGCGGACTTCAGCGCGGAGGCCATTCACAGCGTGTTTCAGGGGATCGTCGAGGCGGAGGGGGTCAAGCTCGTCGCCGTCGCCCAACCCGCCCGCGTCGCCGCGACGGGCGTGACCGTCAGTCCCCCCATCACGGAAGTGCTGGCGATCCTGGGGAAAGACGAAACCCTCGCCCGCCTGGATCGCGCCGTCACGCACGCCCTCCAAGCGGAAGATTGACAAGAGGGAACCAGCCCCTTTTTCCGAAAGAATTGTTGACCGGCCCGGCCGGGAACGTTACATTTAA
>DCAK01000097.1:722-13295 GCA_002311925.1 Planctomycetes bacterium UBA1135 | reverse complement strand
TGCGGGCCCTGCATCGGCCAGTGGCAACGCGAGGACATCGAGAAGGGCGAACGAAACACCATCGTTACCTCCTTCAATCGAAACTTCCGCGGCCGCAACGACGCCAACGCCGAGACGCTCGGGTTCATCGGCAGCCCCGAACTGGTGATGGCCCTGGCCCTTGGAGGACGGCTCTCCTTCAACCCCCTGGAGGATGAAATCCAGGGCGAGGGCGGAGACACCTGGACCTTGCGGCCCCCCGCCCAGGTTCCGGACATCCCGCCCGACGGTTTCGTCCGCAGTGTCGAGGGCTACCAAGCCCCACCCGAGGACGGGGGCGACGCCGCGGTCGAGATAAACCCAGATTCCGAAAGGCTTCAACTTCTGAAACCCTTCGAACCTCTTTCCCTTGAGGCTTACGGCGACCTTGCCTTGCTCATGAAGACCCGGGGGAAGACGACCACCGACCATATTTCCCCGGCCGGACCCTGGCTGAAGTTTCGTGGCCACCTGGCCCGGATTTCCGACAACATGCTGACAGGGGCGCTCAACGCCTTTTCGGGCGCCACGGGAGCCACCCGCAATCCGCTGACCGGAGAGGAAGCGCCAGTGCCCGAAGTCGCCCGTGCCCTGAAGGCGGCCGGCAAGGCCTGGGTGGTGGTCGGCGACGAGAATTACGGGGAAGGCAGTAGCCGCGAACACGCAGCCATGAGCCCCAGATTCCTGGGATGCGCCGCGATCGTGGTCCGCAGCTTCGCCCGCATTCATGAAACCAACCTCAAGAAGCAGGGTGTTCTCGCCTTCACCTTCGCCGACCCTTCCGATTGGGAAAGGGTGGCGGAGGACGACTCCCTTGCCCTGGAAGGGCTCGACGCCCTCGCCCCGGCAAGTTCGGCAACCCTGGTCCTGCGCCACCCAGACGGCGGCGAAGACCGATGCCCGCTCAGCCACACCCTCAACGCCGAGCAGATCGCCTGGTGGAAGGCCGGCTCGGCCCTGAATTCCCTCCGCCAAGGCGCAGGAACCTGACCCCCGCAACCCGCTTTTCAGCCCAGCCATGACCTCCTCCACGACCACCTTTCCCTCCACCCGCAGCGTGGACGACACCGTTGCGGCTCTCGAAGCCGCAGCCGCCAAAGCCGAGTGGGGGCATCTCGCCACCCACGACCTCACCGCCCGGATGGCCGCCCGCGGAATCGACTTCGAGGTCCCCATCCGCATCGTCGAAATCTGTCACCCCGGCTACGCCAGCGGCGTGCTTGGCGACGATCTGGAAATCAGCGCCGCGATGCCGTGCCGGGTTTCGGTGTTCGAAAGGGACGGGAGCACCTGGATGTCGGCCATCATGCCAAGCGCCATCCTGCCCGATTATTCGATGGGCGAAGCCGGAAACGCAGCCGGATTGGCGGCCGAGGAGGAGCTCCACGCCATCCTCGAAAAGGCCGCGGGTTGAGCAAGGGGGATAGAATCCCCGCCCATGAACGCGTCCGAATCCCCCCTCGAATTGGCCATCGCATCCGCGCGGGTGGCCGCCCGCCTTTGCCGGAAGGTGCAGGCCGGAATCCCGGCAAGCATGGACAAGGACGACCGCTCGCCGGTGACCCTGGCGGATTACGGCTCCCAGGCCATCATTTTGCGGGCCGTTCAGGAGTCCTTTCCCGATCACGGGGTCATGTCCGAAGAAGGGACGGCCCACCTTCGGTCCAACGCCGACCAGGCACAGGTTGAGAGACTTGTGGCCCTGGTCTCCGACGCCATCGGTGGGAAAGCCGAATTCGAGCAGGTCTGCAATTGGATTGACCATTCCGGGCCCAGCTCTGCCTGGGCCTGGTGCATCGACCCCATCGACGGAACCAAGGGATTCCTGCGAGGCGACCAATACGCCATCGCCATCGGCATTCTCCGAGAAGGCGTTCCCTTCGCCGGGGTTCTGGCCTGCCCCAACCTACCGCTCGACCTCGACGACCCCGAAAGCCCCAGGGGAGTGATTTTTGCAGCCCTCCGCGGGGAAGGCGCCAAGCGCTGCCCCCTAGATGGAGAAGGGTGGGAATCGGTTCGGGTCAGTGACCGCTCGGCAGCGGATGCCCGAGTGCTGGGTTCGGTCGAATCCGCCCACGGCGACCCGGCCCTGGTCGTCAGAATGATGGAGGACGCCGGCATTGAGGGCGGCTTCGTGCGCTTCGACAGCCAGGTGAAATACGGAATCCTGGCCCAGGGCGACGCCGAAATTTACGTTCGCCCTCGCTCGAGGCCCGATTGGCGGGAAAACCCTTGGGACCATGCCGGTGGGGTGGTCGTGGCCGAGGAGGCGGGCGGCCGGGTCACCGACCTCGACGGCAAGGCTCTTGATTTCAGTTCCGGCGGAAAGATGGTGCACAATCGCGGGGTCCTGGCCACCAACGGCATCGTCCATGAGGCGGCGGTCGCCGGTCTCCAGGCCGCGGAGGCCATCTAGGCCGGACCCATGTCCACCCAAGCCGTTCTTCTTCTGCCCCCGAACCGGGAGCCCGGTGAGATTCCCGCCGACGAACTTTGCCGACTGGTGGAGAGTGAGCTGGGGATGGAAGAGGGCTCCATCACGAAAGCGCGGCTTTCCAGGGTCAGCCTGGATGCGCGCAAGGGAAAGATGCTCTGGAGGGCGGCGGTGACGGCGTGGAAGGCCGACGAAGAACCCCCTCCCCTTCCCCCGACCTCCCCCGTTCCCATTCCTCCCGTTTCAGGACCGGCGCCGCTCCTGGTCATCATCGGCTCGGGGCCTGCCGGGCTGTTTTGCGCTCTCGACGCGCTGAGGGCTGGTCTTCAGGTCACGGTTCTGGAAAGGGGGCTTCCCGTCCAGGCGCGCCGGCGATCCATCGCCCAACTCAACCGGGGGGAACCCACCGACCCGGAAAGCAACTATGCCTTCGGTGAGGGGGGCGCCGGAACCTATTCCGACGGCAAGCTCTACACCCGGAGCGGAAAAAAGGGCGAGCCGGAAGCCGTAATCCACGAGTTCATCGCCCACGGAGCCCCGGATTCCATCGGTTGGATGGCCCGGCCCCATATCGGAAGCAACCTCCTCCCCAAAGTGGTGGAAGCCATTCGAGAAACCATTAAAAAAGGCGGCGGGGAAATCCGGTTCGAGGCCAAGGCGGAGAAAATCCACTCGGAGAACGGCGCGGTCCGCGGCGTGGAACTTGAAGGCGGCGAAACCCTGGACGCCGATGCCGTGGTCCTGGCGACCGGGCACTCCGCGACCGATGCGGTCCTCATGGCCCGGGCTTCCGGCGCCACAATCGAGGCCAAGGGCTTCGCGGTCGGGGTTCGCATCGAACACCCCCAAGCTTGGTTGGACAAAATTCAATACCAGGGGCTTTCAAGAGAAGAAACTGGCCTCCCGGCCTCCTTCTACGAGTGTTCGGCCCAGGTCGACGAACGCGGCGTCTACAGCTTCTGCATGTGCCCCGGCGGCTGGATCGTGCCGAGCCAGGCCGAACCCGAAACTCTGGTGGTGAACGGGATGTCCCTCTCGAAACGGGATTCCGCCTTCGCCAACAGCGGCGTGGTCGTTTCCCTCGAGCCCAAGGACTGGTGTGGAAAGCGTGGGTGGCGATGGGGCTGGCCCGACCTCGTCAAGAAGGCCGCCGAGCTGAGTGAGCACCCTCTCCTTCACGAGGTGGTGGAGGATCCGCGCGGAGGCGCATCCCTCGACATCGCCAGCGGCCGCCTTCCCATTCATCCTGGCCTCGACCCCCTTTACGGGGTGCGCATCCAGGTCGCCCTTGAAGTCCTGGCGGCCCGGGCCGGCGGAGGTGGCAACCAGGCACCGGCGCAAAATTGTGGCGACTTCGTCCGGGAAAAGGGCCCCGAACAGGCGCTGGCCTCCACCAGTTATCTTCCCGGGCTCACCCCCTTCGATTTCGCAACGCTCCTTCCCAAGGGAGTTGCGCGACGATTGCGAACCGCCCTCACCGTCTTCGAAAACAAGCTCCCCGGCTACCTGGGAAAAGCGGGCCAGATGATTGGAGTGGAAACCCGGACCAGCTCTCCGGTCCGGATTCTCCGCGACCCTGAAACGCTGGAGACCGAAGGCCTGGCCGGCCTCTACCCATGCGGCGAGGGCGCCGGATTTGCCGGCGGAATCGTTTCGGCCGCTCTTGATGGAAAGCGGGTTGCAGCAGCGGTGGCCGCCAAGTTGGCTCCCGCGCCCACCGTTTAGGGCCCCGGTTAAGGCGGCCCCTCAGAGACCCGGGAAAGGTGCCGGGCAGGACAGGTCCAACCCCTCCTCCTGCACCGGGTGAGGAATAGCGAGGGAAGCGGCGTGGAGGCGGATGCTCCGGTCGGGAAGGGGAGAGGAGGCCCCGTACTTCACATCCCCCACGAAGGGGGCTCCGAGTGAAGCGCAAGCCACCCGTAGTTGGTGGGGTCGCCCCGTTTCGGGTTTCAGTTCCACCCAAGTCTTGCCGCCAGCGACCTTGAGAACCCGCCAGTCGGTGCGGGCTTCCTTCGCGTCCTTGGACCCTTCCTCGGCAACCACGACGAGGTTTCGAGCACGATCCTTGACCAACCACTGCGTCCACGCGCCTCTTTCACCTGGAAGCTCCCCTTCGCAAATCCCCAGGTAGGTCTTCGCCACCACCCCCCTTCTCCAGGCGTCCGACAAGCGCGAAGCCCCCTTGCTGGTTCGGCCGAAAACCACGACCCCCGAAACCGGGCGGTCGAGGCGATGGACCACTCCCAGGAAAACCCCTCCGGGTTTTTTAAACTCCTGGCGCACCCATTCCTTCGCCCAATCAAGGAGCGAGAGGTCGCCGCTCTCGTCGGGGACTGTCGGCATGCAGGCGGGCTTGGCCAAGCCCAGGACATGATTGTCGCAAAGAAGAACGCGAGGCTCAGTCTTCGAAGGCATAGCCGAGTTCCTCGATTTCTTCCGCCCAACAATCGCCCACCAGGGAACGGGTCGCCGCGTCGTACAGCTCGCGCCAATCCCAGGCGGATGGGCGGGCGCGATTCAGGTGGCCAAGCTGAACTTCCAATCCCAGTCGTTCACAAATCCGTCCAAAATCCTCGGACAAGCTCTCGAACCGACCTTGAAAATCCAAGTCTGGTCCCAGCATCGCAAGTTGCGAGGATCGCTCCTTCCCGGCTTCCTGGTTCAGCCATGCCTCGAACCCGCCAAGGCCCACGGTCTCCCCATGGCGCCGATGGCCGTGGTTGGCCATCTTGAAGGAGTAATCCGATGCCAATCTTGCCCAGGGATTCCGAACGAAGGCGAACTTGAACAAATTCTGAAGAATTCCCCCAGGG
The DNA here is from genome assembly GCA_002311925.1 of Planctomycetes bacterium UBA1135. Taxonomy (GTDB): domain Bacteria; phylum Planctomycetota; class UBA1135; order UBA1135; family UBA1135; genus UBA1135. The sequence continues at coordinate 8,030 of DCAK01000097.1, read as the reverse complement.
AGGGACCTGGACGCGGAGCGAAGCGAGGTATGTACGGGGAAATGGCGTCTTTTCCAGGTGCGCAGGCCTATTTTTGAAGCCACCTTGTTGATTCGGCCCCCGGAAGCCTGGGTGGAAAATGGCTGGAGCGCCTCCTGGATACTGGTCCCCCCCCGTGCGCGGCACATGGATGAAGAGGAAGCGGTGGGACTCCGAAACGAGCATTCCGGGGTATCGTAGTCCCGTGGGCCTTCCCCTCGTTCTCGCCGCTGTTGCGGGTTTCTCCGGCCCGGGGGTGCCCGTCCAAACCCAGAGTTGGATTTTTACCGACCTAGGCTCTCTCCATCCCAATCAAAACGCCTCCGCCGCCGCCGACATCAACAACAGCGGCGAAGTTTGCGGAACCAGCACCGTCCCCGCCCCCCCGGGCTTCCAAGCTTTCCACGCCTTTTTCTGGGACCCGGCCGGCATCGTCGATATCCCCCCCCTTCGTCCGCACCTGGCTTTCGGCCGGGCCTTGGGGGACGACGGGACGGTCTACGGATATTCCCTTTCTTCCGGCACCGCTTTGCACGCCTTCCGCTTCGACGGTGTCGCCACCCATGACCTCCACCCGCCCGGGGCCCGAAATTACAGCTGCATCAACGACATCTCCGAAACCGGCATCCTGGCCGGAGTCGCCAATGTCGACCCTCCGCCGGGAGTCACGGTGGCCCCCTACATGGGATATCTTCAGCAGGGGGGAGCGACCCTTTTCCTGCCCGCCCTGGGGGGTATTGAGTCCCATGCCCGGGCCGTCAACAACCTCGGCAACGCAGCCGGATACGCGGAGGACGCCACCGGTGCGATGCAGGCCTGCATCTGGTTTCAGGGCGTCCCCTTCGGGCTGGGGGGCTTCGGCGGCAACTCTTCCCACGGCTGGGCCATGAACAACCAGGACCAGGTGGTGGGCGTGGCGACGGATTCCCTTCTGACCAACCAGCCCTTCTTCTGGGACGGAACCTCGCTGGTTCAGCTCTCCACCCTGGGTGGGTCCAGCGGGTGGGCCCGGGACATCAACGACGCCGGCCAAATCGTTGGCATGACTCTGGATTCCTCCGGCGAGGAACACGCAACCCTCTGGGAAGGTGGCGTTCCCATCAATCTCGACGCCTTCGCCCCCGCCTGGGGGGATTGGCGCTTGACCAAGGCGAGCGGAATCAACGAGTTGGGAGAAATCTGCGGAACGGGAACGCGCGGGAACATTGGGAGGGCCTGGAAGCTCACCCCCTCCGACCGCCTTCGCCTCTCCCCGATGCTGCCTGGTGAAGCCGGAACGATGAATCGGGTCGACATCCTGGGGGCCACCATCGGAGGAACCCTGGTCCTCGCCCACGGCACTCGACCGGGGTCCTGGCCGATTCCTGGGCTGCCCGGCTTGTTCCTCGATATGGCGGACCCCGCTCCAGCTGCGGTTTTCACGGGTTCGCAGGGGCGGAGAAATCGGCATGAGCTGTTCATCCCGACGACCGCGAGGGGTGCAAGGGTGTTGCTCCAGGCGGTGGACTTCGCTTCCGGCCAAAAGAGCGAACTGGTCGACCTGGTTCTCCGCTGAAGCCGACATTCCTCCGCCGTTAAACTTTGGCCGCCCTCAGTGGGCGCACCATGGTCCACCTTTTCATCCCCAGAGAAACTCGCGAGGGAGAAGCGAGAGTCGCTTCCATTCCCGAAACCGTTAGGTCGCTGATTGAAGCGGGATTGACGGTCTCGGTTGAAACCAAAGCCGGACTCCCCGCCGGGTTTTCAGACACGAGCTACCAGGCCGCCGGAGCCGACCTCGTGGATTCATCGCCACACGCGTGGGCAGGGGCTGACATCCTGCTCAAGCTCCACCCTCCCACCCAGGAGGAGGCTGCCCGGCTGAAAAAAGGGTCCCTCGTGGTCTGCTTCTTTCAACCTGCCCTGAATCCTGATTCCGCGGAGGCCCTGCAGGGGGCCGGGGCATCCGTTTTCGCCATGGAACGCATCCCGAGGACGACGGCCGCCCAAAAAATGGACGCCTTGTCCTCGCAGGCCAACACCGCCGGATACAAGGCCGCGGTACTCGCGGCTGCAACCCTCGGGCGGTGGTTCCCCTTGATGATGACCGCCGCCGGCACCGTCAAACCCGCCAAGGTGGTCGTTTTCGGAGCCGGAGTCGCCGGGCTGCAAGCCATCGCGACCGCTCGGCGACTCGGAGCACAAGTTCAGGCCACCGACATCCGCCCCGAAGTGAAGGAACAGGTTGAATCCCTGGGGGGCCGGTTCATCGAGGTGAAAATGGAAGAGAGGGCGGGCGACGAGGCTTCCGTCTACGCGGAGGAGGCCTCGGAGGATTACAAAAAGCGGCAGGAAGAAGCCGTAGCCGAAGCCGTGGCCGAAGCCGATGTCGTCATCACCACCGCCCTCGTCCCCGGGGCCAAGGCGCCGATCCTGTTGTCGCGCGAAAGGGTCGAAACGATGGCCCCCGGTTCGGTGGTGGTCGACCTCGCCGCCATCCAGGGTGGGAATTGCGAATTGACCCGGAAGGGGGAAACGGTGATTCACCAAGGGGTGACCATCCTGGGCCCGGAGGATCTCGCCGCCACGGTGGCCACCCACGCCTCAGAGCTCTATGCCCGCAACCTGCTCCAAGTGGTTCGCCATCTTTGCCCCGAGGGGAAACTGACACTCGACCTCGAAGACGAAATCACCGGCGCCGCCCTCGCGCTCCACCATGGAAAGGTGACCTGATGCTTCTCCTTCTTCTCACCATCTTTCTCCTGGCGATCTTCGTCGGGTTCGAACTCATCACCAAGGTCCCCCCCACCTTGCACACCCCCCTGATGTCCGGCGCGAACGCAATTTCCGGCATCACCGTCGTCGGGGCCCTCGCCTGCGCGCGCATCGGCTTCGGCCCGGAAGCCCAATGGCTTGGCGTCGCCGCCCTGGTCCTCGCCACCATCAATGTGGTTGGCGGATTCCTGGTCACCGACCGCATGCTGAAGATGTTCGTGGGCAAGAAGAGAAAACGCTGACCATGGAAGACCTCGCGAAAATCTTCTACTTGGCGGCCACGGCCCTCTTCATTTTCGGGGTGAAAGATCTCGCCAAGGTCCGCACTTCGAGAAGGGGCAACGGGCTGGCCGCCCTGGGAATGCTGGTGGCCGTGGTGACCACCCTCGTCGCCCCCGAGGGAGGAATCCAGCTGGATTGGAAGTGGGTGGCCGGAGGATTGATTCTTGGCAGCCTCCTCGGAGCCCTTCTTGCGAGAACGATCGCCATGACGGGGATGCCCGAAATGGTCGCCCTCTTCAACGGGTTCGGCGGCGCCGCCTCGCTGTTGGTGGCCCTCTCCGTCTTCGCGGGAGAATACCTGGGAGGCGACGCATCGGTTCCCGCGGCCCTGACCCAAGGGCTCGGGGTGGACGGCCTGGGCGAAGGGGCCGCTCTGACCTGGACCGTCGCGGTCATGTTGTCCGTCCTCATCGGAGCCGTGACTCTGACCGGGTCGCTAGTCGCCATGGGCAAGTTGTCGGGAAAAATCCCGGGCAGGCCTCTCCTTCTCCCTGCCCGCCACCTCCTAACCTTCGCCCTTTTGGGTGCCGCAGCCTGGTTCGCGGCCCAAGCAGGTTGGAGCGCCACCCACCAGGAAGCGCAATGCGCACTCTACACCTTGGCCGCTCTGGCCGGAATCCTGGGAATCATGGTGGTCCTTCCAATCGGCGGGGCCGACATGCCGGTGGTGGTCTCGCTACTGAATTCCTATTCCGGGCTCGCGGCCTCGATGGCCGGATTCGTCATCGGGAACTCCCTCCTCATCACCGCCGGCGCCCTGGTCGGCGCGGCCGGCCTGATTCTCACCCAACTCATGTGCCGGGCCATGAACCGCTCGCTTCTTCATGTCCTGGTCGGCGGATTCGGCGACGGGGATGGCGGTGGCGACACAAGCGGCTACGAGAATGTGAAATCGGCCGGGCCCGAAGAGGCGGCAATGGTCCTGGAGGCGGCCGAGAAAGTCATTTTCATCCCCGGGTACGGGATGGCCGTCGCCCAAGCCCAGCATGTGGTCAAGCAACTCGCCCAGGAGCTTGAAAGCCGGAATGTCGAGATTCGCTATGCCATTCATCCGGTGGCCGGAAGGATGCCCGGCCACATGAATGTCCTTCTCGCGGAGGCGGATGTCCCCTACGAGCAGCTGTTTGAAATGGAGCGAATCAATGGCGATTTCCGCGACACCGATGTCGCCATGGTCATCGGGGCCAACGATGTCGTGAACCCGGCGGCGATTGAAGATTCTTCAAGTCCCATCGCCGGCATGCCCATTCTCCACGCCTTCGAAGCCCGCACCGTCCTGATGGTGAAGCGAAGCCTTTCTCCCGGTTACGCCGGAATCAAGAACCCCCTCTTTGAGCGAGAAAATTGCTTGATGTGTTTCGGGGACGGAAAGGAGTTCCTTGCCGAAGTCCTGGCCGAGCTCAAGAAAAACTGACTTGAAAAGGGCCCTTCGCCTTGCCGCTTCGGCCATTTGGACCGGAATCGCCGGGTCCCTGACCTTGATGGGGGGCCTGTTGCGTCCATTTTCTCGACGATTGAGCCTGAGGGTGGGGTCCCTCGCCGGCCAACTTTGGGGAAAGGGACTATGCGTGATTCTCGGCATCCGGGTGGAGATTCAAGGGGCCCTCCCCCCTCCCGGAACCGTGGTGGTCGCCAACCATTGGTCCTGGCTCGACATCCCCGTTCTCTTTTCCGCGTTTCCGGGGTGCTTCATTTCCAAACACGAGATTGCGGGATGGTTTGGGTTCGGAATCCTGGCCAAGGGAGGCGGCACCCTGTTCGTGGTCCGCAGTAAGCGTTCCGGCGCCCGGCGCACCGTCCAGGACATGGAGAAATGGCTTGAAGCGGGAACGCGGGTAGTGTTCTTTCCCGAAGGTCGAGCCTGGAACGGATTGGAGATTCTCCCCTTCAAGTCGACCTTGTTCCGGGCTCCTGTCGACCTCCAGGCCTCCTGCGTCCCGGTCGGGCTTGCCTACGACTCCCGGAAAGCCGCTTGGGGCGACGACTCCACCTTCGCCAAGCACTTCAGCGCCTTCGCCGCCAGCAGCGGGTGCAATGCCTTCGTGACGGTGGGCGAACCGATTCCCTCCGGAGCCGACCGCAAAGAGTTGGCGGCCACCCTCCGTGGGAAGGTGGCCACCTTGTCGGGGCTACCCGAAGCTTCAAACTCCGGGCCTGAGACCTAGAACTCCTGGCTGCCGCCGCCGCCGCGATTTCCACGGCCACTGCCTCCACCTCCGCCCCAACGATTGCGCGAAGAAGATTCTTCGTATTGGCTCAACTGGTCGACGGAAAGAATCGAGGAGAGCTGGTCCATTGTGCCTTCCCGCATTTCGGTCATATTCGTGCGCATTCCCTCACGGTCCCAATTCCCACTTTCGCGGAGCTCGGAAAAGAAGGCGCGGGCCTTTTGCTCGGAATCCAACAGGATGCGGCTCATTTCCTGGGTCTGGTAAGCGTCCAGCCCAAGCTCCTCCACGTAGCGTTCCATGCGCCTGTCCATCCGTTCCGCAGCCTGCAGGGCGCGGCGCTCGTCCCTTTCATGCCGCTGGGCCTCTTCGCGGCTCTCGAGAACCTCCAGTACGGTTTCTTCAAATGCCGGGTCGTGGAAAGCCGCGGCCAAGGGGCGGTTGTCCTGGCGGAAATCCGGGGGCGGGACATCCCGCCTTGCGCCTCGACCGGCCTCCTCGCGAAAGCGATTCAATTGGCCCTCGAGAATGGCAATGTCCTCTTCGAGGGCGTTCACTCTCTGGGCAAGGGGGTTGGGTACGGCCAAGGAGTCGACGGCAAGCGCCGGAGCTTCGGCCGAATAGTCGTTCAGGGATTCGCCCGCGTTGGAAAAGAGGGCCGAGCCGACGAGGCCGCCGGCCAATCCGCCGAGGATAACGAGAAGAGCTGTGGAGGTTTTATTCATGGTTGGGTGTGTGAAACGGCCCGGGAAGAACCCGGGGCAGCATTCATGGTAACCCCTGCACTCGAATCGGGTTCCGAATTCTGGCTCTCAGGGGCTCACCTGGGAGGAGAGCCCGAAGATGACCATTCCCAGTGCCAGCACGCTCAAGGGAAGGCCCAAGCGTAGGAAGTCGGAGAAACGGTATCCGCCGGGTCCGAAAACCATGAGGTTGACCTGGTGGCCGAGCGGCGTAGCGAAGCACACGGAGGCGGAAAGGACCACGGTCAGCAGGAATGCTCGGGTCATTGCCGCCGTCGCCTCGGGGTCGAGACCACCCAGGCCGGCCACCGAGGCCGCAGCTTGAATGGCGATGGGGGCCATCAGGATGGCGATGGCTCCGTTCGAAACCAGGGCCGAAAGGAGGACGCACAGGAACCCGATTCCCCCCATCACGACCAGGGGGCCGAAGCCGATGAGGCTGTTCACGAGCCCGTCGGCGAAAAACCCGGCCGCGCCTGAATTGGCCATGGCCTTGCCCAGGCCCAGGGTCCCGATGATGAAGACCAGGATGGGCCAGTCGATGCTGCGGTAGGCGCGGCGCGAGGTGAGGCATCCGCCAGCAACCGTCAGCACCGCCCCGCCCATGGCGATGAAGGGAAGAAATTGCCCGTGATTGGTCAGGGAGCAAATCGAGAAGAGGGCCATGGCGACCAGGGCGATGCCCATGGCCAGGCGTCCCTTTCCACGAAGGACCACCCACTCGTGGGCGCCGGTCAGGAGGAAAAAGTCGCTACGGGCGCGGATTTTGGCCTGCGAAGTGTCGTCGCCGCACACCAGGAGAAGGTCGCCGGGCCGGAGAACCAGCTTGGACGCGCGCTGGAGAATGTGCTGCCCTTCCCGAAGGACGGCCACCACGAGGGCTTCGTAGTCCCGCCAAAGATGGAGGTCCTCCACCTTGCGCCCGATGAGGGAGGAGTGGGGAGAGACCGCCAGTTCGAAGAACTGCATGGTCCTGGGGTCGAAGCGCACTTCGCTGAAGATTTCGAGGCCGAGCTCTTCTTCGATGCCGGCGATGGTGTCGACATTGCCCCGCAGCATGATCACGTCCCCTTCCTGGATGACGGCCCCCTCGAAGGGCGGCCAAACCATGGCTTCCCCTCGAATGAAACACAGGAGGTCGGCGCGAATGGAGGCGAAAGCTTCGCTGTAGGCAAGCCCGACGAGCGACGAACCGGTCCCGATTTCGAGCTCGGTCACATATTCGCGGGTGTTGGTGCCGGCCATCATCGCCGACAGGGATTGCCGCGTCGGGACCAGGTATTTCGAGAAGACGGCCATGAAGGCCACCCCGGCCAGGAGAATCGGAACGCCGAGGGGGGTCA
>DCAK01000097.1:0-597 GCA_002311925.1 Planctomycetes bacterium UBA1135 | reverse complement strand
CCGCCCAGGGTCGAGGCGAAGGCCACCGGCATCAGGAGGCGGGAGGCCGGAATGCCGGTGCGGTGGGCGACGCCGATGAGGACCGGGATGAAGACCACCACCACGGCGGTGTTGTTGAGCAGGGCCGAGATTGCGCCGGCGATGAGGCCGATGGAAAGGACCAGCAGGCTTTCCCGCCCTCCGCTGAACTTCAGTACCGCCCGGGCCAGAAATTCCACCGCCCCCGTTCGCGTCAAGCCCTCCCCGATGACGTAGAGGGAGGCGATCATCAGGACGGCGTAGTTGCCGAAGAAGCCCAGCGCGTCGCCGACGCCCAAAAGCCGCTCCTCAGGAGCGAATCCTGGATCCAAGGCCTGGAAAACCGCCCCCGCCCCCACGAGCACCACGAGCAGACCGATTCCAATCGCATCCACGGTCGCCTTCTCCAGCACCAGGAGAATCAGCACCGCGAATGTCAGAGCAACAACCAGGAGCCCCTCGAGTCCCATTCCACTCACATGTTAAGGGCGAGGTGTGGGCGGAGTGGGTCCAATGGAGACTGGTGTTCTTTTTTCTTCCTGCGGAATTCTCGAATGGAGTTAGACTGTCCGGCTTCAA
>DCAK01000035.1:13200-15184 GCA_002311925.1 Planctomycetes bacterium UBA1135 | reverse complement strand
GAGGGAACCCTCGACCCCGCCAAGGTGGAGCGGGCCACCGAAAACGCCCTCGTGGGCACACCCGAGGAGGTCGCCGAGCAGGCGGCCACCCGCTTCCATCCCGAGGAAAAACTCATGCTCTGGTTCGACTTCCAGGACCACGACTGCGCACGGGTCATCCGCGGAATGACCTCCTTCCAGGAGGAAGTGGCCCCCGCTCTCGCTGCGGTGGGCCCCGCCCATGCCTGACACCCGCGTCCTTCTTTCCGGCCCCGAGGGGCTCTACCCGTCCAGCCCGCTGGGGGAATCGGAACCGGGAATTCCCACCGGCAGGGATGTGGAGTGGGAACCCTTGGTGGATTACCGGAGGAACGGGGTCAGCGAAACCACCATCCACGGAGCCGTCGCCTGGGCCCACGGGTCGGAGGGTTTCCACTCTTTCGGTGGCAATGTCCTCTGCTACGGTCGCAGCATGATGAAGCCGTTGATGATGAAACCCTTGGCCCAATCCTTGGGCCCGGTTCTGGAGGGTCCCGGCAAGGCCATCGCCCTGAGTTCCCACAACGGCGACGCCGACCATGTCGCAGCGGCCCAATCCATCCTCCGGGAGGAGGACCAGGGCCTCATGCAGGCCCCCTTGGACCTTCCCCTCGTCCAATTCGGTCGCCAGGTCCGCCGACCTCGCAGGTGGTTTCACTGCTGCAGCGGGGAACATGCGGCGGTTCTCAGGGCTTGCCGGGAAATGGGTTGGCCCCAGGCGGGCTACATGCTTCCCTCCCATCCATTCTTCCAGGCCTATCTTGAAACCCTGCGGGGATACCTCGGGGAAGATTGGCAGCCACTCAAAATCGCCCGTGACGGGTGCGGGATGCCGACCGTCAGCAACACGGTCGCCGAATTGGCGATTCTTTTTGCGGGCCTGGCGGCCGACCGGGATGAAGATTGGATTTGGGAGGCCATGACCGACCATCCCGACCTCGTGGGCGGGTTCAATCGGCTCGATTCCACCATCCTCAAGGCCTGTGGGGGAAGGGTTCTCGCCAAGGAGGGGGCGGATGGATTGCTGGGGATTTCCATCCTCCATGACGATTTCCCCAAGGGCTTGGGGGTGGTCATCAAGGTGGCCCACGGTTGGGACCCGCGAGCCATCTGGTGCGTGGCCCGCGGGGTTCTCGGGGTTCTGGGCTTCGAGTTGCGGAATCCCTACCCGCTGGACAAGCAAAAGGCCTTCCTGGTGCCCGGAATCGTTCCGCCCTCCCTGCTGGAATTCTTGGAGAAGATTCCGACCTGGGATTCCTGGGACCCCGACCGGGACCGATGGTTCGGCGAACTGGGGGAGGGCCCATGACTGGTTCGGCGCTCGCCAATTGGGTGGGAGGGCGGGAGGTCGCCCCTGCCCAAGGGGAGGTCATGGAAAACCTCGACCCTCGAGACGGGAGCCTGGTGAACACCGTCCCTTGTTCCGGCCCGGCCGAAGCGGACGCCGCGGTTGCGGCCGCGCGCGCCTGCATGGAGGAAGGGGGTGGAGGCCAGGGCGGGGCGGGAGGTCTGGATGTGGACGGGAGGATCGCACTCCTCGGGGCGGTGGCCGACAGGGTGGATTCCAGGCTTGGGGAATACGCCGATGCCGAGGCCCGCGACACCGGAAAACCCCGGCAGGTGGCCGAGAAGGTGGACATCCCCCGGGGGGTGGAAAACTTGCGCTTCTTCGCCGGTGCCCTGGGAGAAAGGGAGAAGCTTCGCTTTTCCAACCCAGATTCCTCGAACGAGGTCCTCGACCGGCCCCTGGGCGTGGTCGCCCTCATCACCCCCTGGAATTTTCCCTTCCACCTTCTCACCTGGAAACTGGGTCCGGCCATCGCGATGGGGAACGCAGTGGTGGCGAAACCCAGCGAATTGACACCCACCACGGCATCCATGCTGGCCGAGGATTTCACCCTGGCGGGGGCTCCTGACGGGCTCTTCAACATCCTTCACGGTCGAGGTGCCGAGGCGGGCGACGCCC
>DCAK01000035.1:12702-13162 GCA_002311925.1 Planctomycetes bacterium UBA1135 | reverse complement strand
GGCATCCCGATGTTCGGGGAGTCTCCTTCACCGGCGGAACGGAGACGGGAAAAGCCATCGCCGGGGCGGCGGCCCCTCTTCTCAAGAAAGTCAGCCTGGAACTGGGTGGAAAGAATCCCTCTGTGGTGTTCGCCGACTGCGATTTCGATTCCACCCTCGAAGGCATCGCCAAGGCGGCCTTTTTCAACAGCGGCCAAGTTTGCCTGTGTGGTTCACGCATTCTCGTGGAAGCTTCCCTCCACGACCGCCTGGTGGAAGCTCTCGTGGAGGAGGCCGAGGAATGGGAGAACCGCATCGGGCCTCTCATCTCGATGGGCCACCGGGACATGGTGGCTTCTTACGTGGAAATCGCCGTGAAGGACGGCGCCAAGGTGATGTGCGGAGGGTCGGCGTCCGGTCCCGATGCGGGGTCCTTTTTCCCTCCCACCGTCCTTTGCGACCTGGACCATTCCAGCCGCGC
>DCAK01000035.1:2515-12626 GCA_002311925.1 Planctomycetes bacterium UBA1135 | reverse complement strand
CCTTTTGGGACCGACGAGGAAGCAATCAAAATGGCAAATTGTACGGATTATGGTTTGGCAGGTTCAGTCTGGACTGGGGATTTAGAGAGAGGAACTAAAGTTGCCGAGAAAATGGAGACGGGCATGGTCTGGGTCAACACCTGGAACGAGCGCGACCTGAGGGTTCCCTTCGGGGGCATGAAACAGAGCGGTTCCGGGAGGGAGGGGGGCCGCTGGTCGATGGATTTCTTCAGCGAGGCCCGCAACCTGTGCGTGAAAGGATGAGCCAGGGTTCCATTGTCGCCGGCTGTCTCGCCCCTCACCCTCCTCACCTGGTGTACGCCGCCAACCCTCCCCAGAACGAACCCCGCTCGAGCGGCGCCGGCGCCTGGCAGGGATTGCTCGACGCTTATGCGAGCCTGCGAGGCAGCTTGGAAAGCAAGGAATACGACGTCCTGGTCGTCCACACCCCACACTGGCGCACGGTGGTGGGCCACCATGTGCTCGCCTGCCCGGAATTCAAGGGTCTCTCGGTGGACCCCGTCTTCCCCAACCTGTTCCGCTTCCACTACGACCTCCGGGTGGACGTGGAACTGGCCGAGGCCATGGCCGAGGAAGGCGAAGCGGCGGGCCTGGTCATGAAGACCATGCGCAACCCTGACTTCCGGGTGGATTACGGCACCCTCACCTGTTGCCACCTGGTGCGGCCCGAGTGGGACCTCCCCATCGTGGCGCTTTCTTCCAACCGGGCCTACACCTACTTCAGCTCCGAATACGGCGACCGGGAAATGCTCATCCTGGGCGAGGCCACCCGCCGGGCCATTGAAAAGACCGGCCGCAAGGCGCTTGTCCTGGGGTCGTGCTCCTTGAGCCACCGTCACTTCACGGAAGAACCGGCCGACCCGGAAGACCCCGCCTTCGAGCACATCCACAACCGCAACCAGGCCCTGTGGGACGAGAGGGTTCTCGGCCACATGAAGATGGGGGATTGCGCCACCCTTCTCGCCGAGATGCCGGATTTCATCGACCAGGCCGTGAGTGAATGCGCCGAAGGGTCGCTGACCTGGCTCCTGGGCGCGCTGGGAATTCCCGATTGGCCGGCCACCGTGCACGGCTACGGGACGGTGATCGGCACCGGGAACGCGGTGGTGGAGTGGGAACCCGGCCCGCCGACGGCCGTGGAGGGAAGGCCATGACAGGCTCCAATCGTGGAAAGAGCGCCGGAAGCGGCGCCGTCCTGGGCGGACTCCTGGTGCCCGGAAAACCGCAAATCCTTCTCGACCCGGACGGGAATCCGGGGTGGCGCAGCCTCCATGATTCCATGCGCAAGGCGGGGGAGGCGCTCATGGAAAACGGGACCGAGTTGTTGGTCCTCTACAGCACCCAGTGGACGAGCATCATCGGCCACCAATTCCTGGCTGACCCTGAGCCAAAATGGACCAGGGTGGACGAGGACTTCCACGAATTGGGAACCATCGACTATCACCTCAAGATGGATGCCGAGTTCGCGGAAAGCTGGCGCCAAAAGGCGACCGACCGGGGCTTGACGGCCCGGACGGTGGCCTATGAAGGTTTCCCGGTGGACACCGGCTCCCTGGTTGCCCTGAAACTTCTGAATCCTGAAAACCGGATTCCTGCCTGCGTGGTCTCCTGCAACATGTACGCGGACCGGGCGGAGACAGTCATCCTTGGAAAGGCCACCCGGGACGCCGTGGAAGCGTTGGGGCTCAAGGTGACGGCGGTGGCGGTTTCCGCCCTGAGCAACCGCATGTGGACCCGCTTCATCGACCCGGTCGACGACCGCATTCACTCGGCCAAGGACGACGAATGGAATCGCAAAATTCTCGAGATTCTGGGTGAGGGCCGACTCGAGGATGTCAGCCAGCTGGCCCGGGAATTCAGCAGCCAGGCCCATGGTGACAACCGCTTCAAGGCCATCTGGTGGCTTTCCGCCCTCATGGGCCAGGACAACGCATTCCAGGGCAGGGTGCTGGATTACCAGGCCGTGTGGGGGACTGGCGCCGGAGTGGTGGACCTTGTTCCCGCGCGAAGAGGCTCCTCCAACCTGGAATACGACGAGGACGACGCTCAAACTTGGGGAGGCGACCGTGGGGTCCTTTCCAGCAACCCGGGAGAAGCAACATGAACGAACAGGAAATCCGTGCCGACGACGCCCCCGAACCGGTGGGGGCCTATCCCCACGCACGCAGGGTGAGGGACCTTCTCTTTCTTTCGGGTGTGGGGCCTCGGCAACCCGCAACCGACGCCATCCCCGGGGGACCGATCCGGGGCGAGCAGGGCCAAGCCCTGGACTACGACGCGACGGCCCAGACCGAAGCGGTGGTGGCCAATGTGCGGGCGATTCTCGAGGCGGCCGGCAGCTCCCTCGACAAGGTTGTGGATGTCACAGTCTTCCTGGTCGACATGAAGCGGGATTTCCAGGCCATGAACGAGGTTTGGGGGCGACATTTCGCCGCCATCGGCTCCGCCCGCACCACGGTGGAAGTCGGGGCCCTTCCCACCCCCATCGCGGTGGAATTCAAGGTGACGGCCCTGGCATGAAGTTTCACGACATCTCGCCCACCCTCTCCGAGCGCATCGGTGTCTTCCCCGGCGATGTCCCCTTTTCCCGAAACATCAGCCACGACATGGCCCGCGGCGACACCCTGGGCCTGTCCTCGGTGACCACCACCCTGCACGTGGGGGCCCATGCCGACGCCCCTTCCCACTACGTGGCAGGCGGGCGGGACATCGCCCAACGCTCACTGGAGCCCTACTACGGGCCCTGTCAGGTGATGGAGGTGAAGGGTCCCGCGGGTTCCCGCATTCTGCCCGAGGATATGGCGGGCGCGGTGACGGCTCCGCGCGTTCTTTTGAAAACGGGCTCCTTTCCCGACCCGGAGGTCTGGAACGCGGATTTCTCCTCCTGCTCCCCGGAACTGGTGGAATTCCTCCACGCGGCTGGGGTGATTCTCATCGGCATCGACACCCCCAGCGTCGATCCCCAGGACGACAAGGAGCTCCTCAGCCACGCCGCGGTCGCCGAGCGGGACCTGTCCCTTCTCGAGGGCCTAGTTCTCGGCGGGGTGCAGGCCGGAACCTACCTGCTGGCCGCGTTCCCCCTCAGGCTGGAGGGGGCCGACGCTTCGCCCGTCCGGGCGGTGCTGATGGAAGAAGCCTGAGGCCCGGCCCTACTTGGTCAGTCCGAGGGCTTCGCGAATCTCGGCCTCCTGCCAACCCACTCGACGGTAGACCACCTTCCCTTCCGGGCTGATGATGAAGTTGGTGGGGTAGTACTTGACCCCGAAGGCCTTGGAGACCACGCTGCCCTCCTGCTGGACGGGCTGGAGGGTGAAGCCGTCCTCTTCCCACCAATCACGAATGACCTTTTCCTCGTCCTGCAAGTTGACGCAGAGGAAGACCACTTCGTCGCCCCGCTTTTCTTGAACCTCTGACCAGAGGCTTTGGAGATGGGGCATCTCCTGGCGGCATCCACCTCAGTGATAGAACCAGAAATTGAGGAGCACGGTCTTTCCGCGCAGGGATTCCAGGGCAAAAGAGCCGGTGTCCAGGTCGATCAGGTCCACCGTCGGCGCCGCGGAACCCAGTTCGATGAGGCCGGCCTCCATGCCGCCCTCTTCATCCTCATCTTCGAACGCGAGGTCCATGGATTCAATCTCGTAGCCTTCGGGAGGAGTCGCGGCGTAATCGGCCGGGTCGGCCTTTTCGGGCAAGGTCACCTTGATGTTGGAGATTTCAAGGGTGGGCATGAAAGCGGCCATGGCTTCCCCCGGAGCAAGAGTTGCCGAGGTCAGGGTTCTTCCCTGAAACCGATACGTGGCGGTCATGCCGTCCTCTTCGAAGGTGAGGGTGGACCCTCCGAACAGGTTCTTGGAGAAGGTCGCCTTCCCTCCGGGGACGGGCCCTCCGGCCCAGACAGCCAGGGGAGCAAAAGGAATTCCTTCTGTGAAAGCATGCAAGGACATGCCCTCCATGGTCAAGGCGGTTTGGTCGCCGTGGTCCACCTGCCAAAAAGTCTCCCCGTCACCCAGCAATGCCATGTCCATGGCCTCAGCGCTTTCCTCTTCACCGGGCTCATCGTAGGTCTTGCCCGCGATGCTGATGGTGCCGGATCCGGTCTTGGTCATCTTGATTGATATTTTCGCATCGAAAATGGCGGAGGCCTCTTCGCCGTCCTCTCCGGAACCCATCGAGGCGGTGACTTGGGCATCCAGGTGAAGAGCGGGGGCTTCGGCGTAGGCGCCGAGGAAGGAGGCTCGGAATTCCTCGGCGGCCGTCGGAACGGAGGCCTCGGCGGGTTGCTGGAGCAGAAGGAGGGCGGCGAGAAGCACGATTCCGCCATCCTACCTTGAGATTTTCCCCCTATTCCGGCTTTTCTTCGTCCGTGAGCCCCAATTCCGCCTTCACGTCCACCGGACCTCTCCAGATGGAATCCACGGCTTCGGTGCAGAGCGAGGCCAATTCCGGCCAACCTTCGCCAGCCACCTTGCGCAGGTGGCGGAGGGATTGAACCACGATGCGGGCAGTACGGACGAAATCGCCGGGGCTCGCTGAAGTGTACTTTTCCAGGTCGCGAAAGTCCTTGCCCCGGGAATAGGCGTGAAGCGCGGGACTCATGCCGGGGTCCAGGGTCTTGAGGGAAGCGTGAAGGCCGGCGTCCAATTCGGCGTCCACGGTTTGGTCCAATACCGAGCCGGCCTTTTGCAGGACCACGCGCATGGGTCGAAGCCCTTCCTTGAGCCAGGTTTCCCTGCGGCGGCCCTCGTGGATCACCGCGCCCACCACCCCGCAAAGTTGGGCGGGGTCGGCCTGGTCGAGGACGCCCTCGAAGAGGAGCTCGGTCAGCTCGACCGGATGGCCATGCAGCCCGGTCGCGGTGCGCCCGCGGGGAAGAATCTCCCGGTCTCCGCGGATGTAACCCATGTTTTCGAGAAAGCCCATGCGGCGGTCGACCAGGTTTCTCATCTTCTTGCGGCGTTCCTTCTCGCGCCGGGGTGAATGGTCGCGGGCCTGGAAGGCGGCGAAGCTCCGTTCCCAGGCATCCAGGGCCCCCTCCCTGCCCGCCACCCCGTGGAGGTGGACCAGGGCCCCATAATCGAGGCCGAACCTCGACATGACGGGCTCCACCGTTCCGTCGAAGATGCGTTGGACCGGGGCGTCGAAGACATCGTCGAATTCGAGGACGGTGTAGACCAGGCCCTCCTCGTCCATCCCCTGCCTCCCCGCCCGCCCCGCCATCTGCAGGAAGTCCCGAGTCCTCATCCAGTCGAATTCCACCCCGTTGAACTTGGCCAGGGAATCAAAAACCACGGCCCGTGCCGGCATGTTGATGCCCAGGGCGAAAGTCTCGGTAGTGTAGAGGAAGACCAGGAGCCCGGCGGTGAACAGGCGCTCCACCATTTCCTTGTGGAGGGGGAGCATGCCCGCGTGGTGGGCCGCCACCCCCTGGTGCACCATGTCCTTGAGCGCGCGCATCGAGCCGGAGGCATCCTCGAAATCGAATTCGGATTTTCCCAGGGCCCAAATCTTCGCCACCTTGCGCCGTTGGTCCGGGGTGAGCATGGATTTGCGAGCCGTTTTCCTTGCCTTGATTTCGCACAATTTCCGACTGAAGCAAAAGTAGAGAACCGGGGTGCATTCTCTTTCCACGATTTCACGAATCAGGGGGTCGTCGTTGCGGCGCTTGAGGTTGCGGTCCTTCTTGCGGGCCCCGAATTTCTTGCGGATACTCTTGAGTCTCTTGGGGCCGAAGGTCCCGACCGCCGGGTGGTAGAGGAAATGGCGCAGAGGGACCGGTCGGTGGGTCTCCTCCACCACCTCGACGGGTCGGTTGCGAACCTCCTCCAGCCAGGCGGCGAACTGGTCAAGGTTGCTGACGGTTGCGGACAAGCCGACCACGGTCACCGTTTCGGGAAGAAAGAGAAGGGTTTCCTCCCACACCGATCCCCGTTCAGGGTCGTCCAGATAGTGCACCTCGTCGAAGACCACGGCCCCCACATCGTGGAGCCGGCTCGGGTCCTCGAAGAGGGTGTTGCGAAGAATTTCGGTGGTCATCACCAGGACCCTGGCGTCGGCGCGGACGGTCACATCTCCGGTCATCAGGCCGGCGTCCTGGATTTCCGGGTCCTCCCTGAAATCGCGGAATTTCTGGTTGGAAAGGGCCTTGATGGGGGCGGTGTAGATGACCCTCTTGCCGGCGGCGAGAGCCAGGTGAATGGCGTACTCAGCCACAAGGGTCTTGCCCGCCCCGGTTGGGGCGGCCACCAGGACGTTGTGGCCGGTGTCCAGTGCCTTCGCAGCCTGGCGCTGGAATGGCGCCAGGGTGAATCCCTTGAAGGTGGTCGGAGAGTCGCCGTCCATGCGCACATGATGGGGGGGAGGACGGTCCCGAGGCAAGGTGGAAGCGGGAGAAGGATTCCGCCAGAATGGTCGCATGGTCAAGAATCTCGGGCTGCCCCTCGGTCTGCTCCTTCTCGGCGTCTCCTGTGAATCAGCGGAGAGTGTCGGCCCTGTGCGCTCGCTGGCCAACTTCAGGGTGGAACAATTGCCGGTCGAACTCCCCGCCCCTTGGCGCGATGCCCTGGAGAAGGAGTTGGCCCGTTCCCCCTCCGTCCCTCTCCTGGCTCCCGGGGCCTCCGACATCGTGCGCCGCTCACTGGCGGGTGTGGGCTGGATTGACCCCGGCACCGTGACCGTGGAGACCCGCCTTCCCGAAGGCATGCTGGTGACCTTCAAGCCCCGGCGTCCTCTTTACCGGGTTCTCCAGGGAGGGGCCGAAGTCGGGGTGGTGAGTCACGGAGGCTTTCTTCTCCCTCCAGGCCTCAGCGAAGACTTGCGCCACCCCTATCCCGCGGTACCCCTCGACCCCGACACCTTTCTTCCCGCCCCCGGCCGCAAGCCCGCCGACCCGGTTCTCGCCGAAGCGCTTCGGGTCTGGCCTGAAATCAATGCTCTCGAAGAAAATTCGGGTCTGGACGTAGTGCGCATCGAGAGGCAGGCCGGAGTTTCGACGACCGCCTCGGGGGTTCCCCCTCCCCTTTGTTTCGTTCTCAGCGACGGGAGGGAACTCTACTGGGGAAGGTCTGAAAAGGCGGCCGACCCCTATGGGCTGCCGCTCGGACTCAAGGCTGCCCGGCTGGGCGCGGTGATGAGGAAATATCCGAATCTCGGACCCGTCCGCCGACTCGTTCTCGACCATCCTCGGATGCGGGCTTTCAACCACCAGGGCAAGGAGCTTGGGATTCCCGAGGAACCGAGTTCCTCCCGGTGAGGGCTTCAAGTCGGTGGGTCGCCCTGGGAGGCTTGCTTCCCTACGGGTTGTCCGCGATTTTCGATCCCCTGACTCCCGCCAGGGCCATTCTCCTGGGCCTTCTCATTGAGGCCGGCTCCGGGCCTTCTCGAACCGGCTCTCGGGCTCGGGATTACCTGCTGCTGCATTTTCCGAGTTGGCTCCTGCTCCACTTCCTGCGCCTGGATGCCTCCTTCCTGGTGGGGGCGAGTTTTCTGGCGGCGGGCGCCCTGGGTTTCGCCCTCTGGGCCGACCGTCCTTCGTGGACCGGCGCAGTTCCCGTCCTGGTTCTCGGGGCCCCGCTCCTGGCCTTGATGATGGACCTGGCCGGCAAGGACCGGTCTTCCGTCCGCGCCCTGGACCCCTGGGTCGCGGCGGCCTCCTCGAGTTGGGAATCGGCCCACCCGACCGCCTCAATCCACACGGTTTCTGGGCTTCCCTTCCACCTTCCCCCTCGGCTGGGGCCGCCGCCTTTTTCCGACCCGGCCGGAGAAGATCGGGCCCGCATCCTGCTGGGCCTTTGGGGTCTCGCCGCCGCGGGAGCGGTCCTTCGACCCTCCTGGAGGCGCGGGGCCCTATGGATTCTCATCCTTCTCCCCGTCGGTGGAAAATGGCTTCAATCCCATCCCCCCCGGACAATCTGGTTCCAGGGCAAGGACTCCGAGCAGTCGGAGGCGATGCGCGGGTATTCCCTGGTTTTTTCGAAGGACCCCCTTCCGGGCCCGGAATCCTCCGGTCGGATTCTCGCCCACCCTGAAGAAGGAATTTGGAGTTGGGTGAGGCCGTCTGAAAATCCCCCGTCCCGGGGAAATCCCGTCGCCTGGGTGGAAAAGCACCCTCTCCGTCCTGATTTCCAGGAAGGCTCCCCGGAAGCCCTGGCCATGCTGATGTGGTGGGCCAGGGGAGAGCGAGGGGAGAGGGGGGCGCGGTGGGAATTCCTTTCCGGGGGCGTTCTGACGAGGCGGATTCTTTCCACCGATGGGGATGCGGGTCTTGTCGCTCCAGGGGCCGGGCCCTAGAATGTCCGGCCCTTTCGGCGCATCCTTCCGCCCGAAAACCCATGCGACCCCGCACTTCCCACCTCAAGCAGGCCGAACACCAGGCTGCTTGGCATCTCATCGACGCCAAGGACGCCGTGTTGGGCCGAATGGCCGTGGAAATCGCCCGAAGGCTTCAAGGGAAGCATCTCCCGACGGTCTCCGAGCACTTCGACTGTGGTGACGCCGTCGTCGTGGTGAATGCTTCCGACGTCCGTGTGACCGGGTCCAAGGCCGAGCAGAAGGTCTACGTGAGGGTCACCGGGTATCCCGGAGGCCGTCGGGTGGAGACTTTCGCCGCCGTCAAGGAAAAGCACCCTGAAAGAATCATTCAGAAGGCGGTGCAGAGGATGTTGCCCAAGAATCGCCTGGGCAAGAAGATGCTGAAGAAACTATTCGTCTATCCGGGTTCCGAACATCCCCATGGGGCTCAAGACCCCGTACCTTTGGAGATTGGCTGACCTTTGACTGAAATCCCAGAGAATCCCGAAGTTCCCGAAGTTCCCGAAGAGGGCTCCGAAGCTGAAACCGTGACGGAAACCGTCACCAAGGAAACCCCGGTCCCCGCCGAGGAAGAAACTGCGGCCCCCGCCGAGGAAGAAACTGCGGCCCCCGCCGAGGAAGAAACCGCGGCCCCCGCCGAGGAAGAAACCGAAGCTCCTTCGCCGGAAAGCCCCGAAGTTTCCCTGGAAGGATTGACCGAGGGCGTGGAAGAGCCCGAGGTCCTCATCGACCCCATCGGCCGCCTTGAAAACCCCCCCGAGGGGACTTTTCTGTGGGGAACTGGTCGTCGCAAGAACGCGCGTGCCCGCGTGCGGATTCGCCCCGGCGAGGGAAACATCGTCATCAACGGCAAGCCCATGGCGGATTATTTCACTCGCCCCATGGACCAGGACCAGGTCCTCGCCCCCTTGAGAACTCTTTCCGTCCAGAAAAAGGTGGATGTCTGGGTGAACGCGGAAGGCGGAGGGTTCACCGGCCAGTCCGGGGCCGTCAGGATGGGCTTGGGACGTGCGCTCATCGCCCTGTATCCCGATTCACACGATGTGCTTCGGCAAAGCGGTCATCTGACCCGCGACCCGCGCATGGTCGAACGGAAGAAGTTCGGCCGCCATGGCGCCCGCCGCGGGCACCAGTGGGGCAAGCGCTAGTCTTTTCCCATGGCCGGCCATTCTCATTGGGCCAACATTCAGCGGACGAAGTCCAAGCAGGACGCCAAGCGCGGAAAGATCTTCAGCAAGTGGGCGAAGCTCATCATGAGCTCGGCCCGCACTGGCGGGGACGACCCCTCCATGAACCTCGCCCTTCGGTACGCCATCGAGCGGGCCAAGGCCGACAACATGCCCAAGGATTCCATCGAGCGGGCGGTTCGCAAGGGAGCAGGCGACGACGGCGACGCCCGGCTTGAGGAGGTCCTCTACGAGGCCTTCGGGCCTGGCGGGGTCGCCTTCATGATCGAGACTCTCACTGACAATCGAAACCGGACTGCGCCCAACCTGCGCAACATCCTCTCCAAGCGGGGGGGCAATCTCGCCGAATCGGGGGCAGTTTCCTGGATGTTCCAGCGCAAGGCCATCTTCGCCATCCCCAAGGAGGGGGTGGAAGAGGACGCCCTGATGGAACTCGCACTGGAGGCGGGGGCGGATGACGTGACCACCGAGGAGGAAGCCATCTTCGGGATTGAGGCGGACCCCGGCCAATACCTGCAGGTCAAGGAATCCCTGGAAGGCCAGGAACTGGAGATGCTGGACGCGAGCATCCGCTACATTTCGGACACCCCGCTGGA
>DCAK01000035.1:1839-2369 GCA_002311925.1 Planctomycetes bacterium UBA1135 | reverse complement strand
ATTCCGCAATCGAATCCGCCTGCCGGGCAGCGGCCGAAAAGGCGGGGAAGCAAGCCGTCACCGAGGCCCAAACTTTCAGCGACCCGGCCCTGGCCGAAGGGCTTGAGGGCCTAGTCATCGCCGACCCGCGCATCTTCCCCGACGGCGCCGTCCATGAATGGTGCCTGAAGTTCCTGCGGGAAAATCGGGCGCTGGTCTTTCTCCTGACCTCCGGGGACGCGGGGGATGCCGACGGCCTCGCCCGTTTCGTGGGAGCCCAGGGAGCGCTGGCCATGCCCCTGGATGTGGATGAGTTGGCCTCCAGGCTGGCTTCCCCCTTTGGAACCCCATCCGGGCCCCGTCCCGCCCCCCTTCCCGAGGTGAACCCGGGAGACTTGGAAAGCACTCTCGCGGCGGCTCTCTCCGGCGGCTTGGATGAGGAGCGGACCGATTCGCGACAGCGTTTCCTGGCGGCGGTTTGCGACCCTGAAACGGGCCTCTATGCGGCCGATTTTTGGCGGCATCGCCTGGACGAGGAGTTCAAGCGCTCC
>DCAK01000035.1:1445-1725 GCA_002311925.1 Planctomycetes bacterium UBA1135 | reverse complement strand
ACCCGGGATGTGGACGTGGTCGCCCGGTTCGGGTTGAACCTCTTCGTCGCCCTTCTTCCCCACACCGGCCCGGAAGGCGCCCGGCTCTTCGTTGAGAGGGTGGATGCTCGATTGAAGGAGCTCGACCTCAAGGACCTGGTCGGGGATTCCGTTGAGTGGGCGACATCCGTGGCGGTCTGCCCGGACGCGACCCTTGAGGGCGCCGACGCCTTTTTGGACCGGATTCTGCCCGGTCAACCGGCCTGAGCCGCTTCTCCTCTCCGGGTGCTAGGATGGCGGG
>DCAK01000035.1:939-1257 GCA_002311925.1 Planctomycetes bacterium UBA1135 | reverse complement strand
CACCTGGTGAGGCCCCTGCAAGACTGCGATTCCCCACCTCGTTGAGGTTTGGAAGGAATACGCTCCCGAGGGCTTGGTGATTCTGTCCCTGACGGATGAATCCACAAGCAAGGTCGAGAAATTCATGGAAAAGACGGCCATGCCTTTTCCCGTCGGGGTTGGAACCAAATCCAAGAAGGTTTACGGCGTCCGTGGCATTCCCGACAGCCTTCTCATCGACCACCGTGGCGTGGTGGCCTGGAGAGGCCACCCCGGCAGCGGAGCCTGGGTCAAGATGCTTCCCCGGCTTTTGGATGCCGCCCGGATGGCCCAGGAAAA
>DCAK01000035.1:558-907 GCA_002311925.1 Planctomycetes bacterium UBA1135 | reverse complement strand
CGGCCCTGAAGCGGGCCGTTGAAAAGGCCAAGAAGGGCGACATGGGTTCCTGCTGGAAGGAATCGGAAAAGCTGCTCAAGAAATTCGCCGAGGACGAGGACAATCTGGCCGCGGTCGAGGCATTCCGGGCCGATTTCACGGCCAACGCCGGCAAGTGCGACACCCAGGTGAAGAATTGGATTTCCCGAGGGATGTATTTCGTGGCGTCGGAATACCTGGGCCGCCAGGTCAAGGCCTACCGCGGAGCGCCGATGGCTTCCGCCTGGAACGACAAGGTTCGGGCCTGGCGCAAGGACAAGGTCGTCAAGAATCTCATTTCTCTGGATGAAAGGCGCATGAAGGCGACCCT
>DCAK01000035.1:0-422 GCA_002311925.1 Planctomycetes bacterium UBA1135 | reverse complement strand
CTGCGCAAGGACGCCGCCGGCACCCAGTTGGAGACTCTGGTCGAAGAAACCTTCGAACGGGCCACCATGATGCCCGGTTGACCGGGGCCCGGAAATCAACCGTGCAGGAGAGCCGCCTGCGCCGCCGCAAGGCGGGCCACGGGGATTCTGAAGGGGCTGCAGCTCACGTAATCCAGCCCTGCGCGGTGGAAAAAGTCGATGGATGCCGGGTCGCCCCCGTGCTCACCGCAAACCCCCACCTTCAGCCCCGGTCGGGCTTTGCGGCCTTCCTCCACCGACCAGGTGAGCAGGCGGCCGACGCCCTCCTGGTCGAGCGAGGAAAAGGGGTCGGCCGGGTAGATTCCCTCTTCCACGTAGCGAGGGAGGAATGAACCCGAATCGTCCCGGGAAACCCCCAGGGTGGTCTGGGTGAGGTCGTTGGT
>DCAK01000075.1 GCA_002311925.1 Planctomycetes bacterium UBA1135 | reverse complement strand
CCTCGGCGCGGAAGATATCGAGGACCACGCCACACGGCTTGCGGGATTGCTCGACCAGACTCCGCCCGAGACCCTTCTCGAGAAGCTCAAGGCTCTTCCCAAGCTCAAGGAGCTGTCGAACTTCTTTCCCAGAAAGGTCTCCTCCGCTCCCTGCCAGGAAGTGGTCCTGACCGGCGACGAGGTGGATTTGACCCAGCTTCCGGTGATGACCACCTGGCCCCAGGACGCTGGCCCCTTCATCACCTATCCGCTCTGCGTCACCAAGGACCCGGAAAGCGGACGGCGCAACCTGGGCACCTATCGCCTCCAGGTACGCGGACCGAGGGAGACCTTCTTTCATTCCCACCTTCACAAGGACGCCCGCCGTCATCTCGCCAAGGCCGCCAAATCCGGAGAAAGGATTCCGGTGGCGGTTGCCATCGGCGCCGACCCCGCAACCTGCTTCGCCAGCGTGGTGCCGGCTCCCCCGGATGTGGACGAGCTCCTGATTGCCGGCTTTCTGCGCCGGAAACCGGTCCCCCTGGTCCCCTGCAAGTCGGTGCCGCTCGAGGTCCCCGCCACCGCCGAAATCGTTCTGGAAGGCTGGGTCGACCCGGCCAATCTCGCCACCGAGGGACCTTTCGGCGACCACACGGGCTTCTATTCCCTGGCGGATGAATACCCGGTCTTCGAGGTCGAAACCATCACCCACCGAAAGGACCCCATCTACCACTCCATCCTGGTGGGCGCCCCACCCCAGGAGGACCACTGGATCACCCATTCCATCGAGCGCTTGTTGCTTCCCGTGATGCGCAAGCAATTCCCCGAGGTCGTGGACTACCGCCTTCCCTTCGAGGGGGTGGCTCACAACCTGATGCTGGTGAAAATCCGCAAGGAATACCCCGGCCAGGCGCGCAAGGTCATGCACGGGCTTTGGGGGCTCGGCCAAGCCATGTTCACCAAGGTCATCGTGGTGGTGGACGAGGATGTGGACATCCACAACGACGCCGAGGTGGTCTGGAAGGTTCTCAACCACATCGACCCCCAGCGGGACATGGAATTCGCGCTGGGCCCGGTCGAGACACTGGACCACGCCAGCCGCGAGGCTTGCTATGGCTCGCACGTGGGGGTGGATGCCACCCGCAAGATGCCCGAAGAAGGGTTTCATCGGGAATGGCCCGATGAAATCGTCATGTCGGCGGAAATCAAGTCCCTGGTGGAAGGTCGCTGGAAGGAATACGGGATTTCATGATGAGAGTCTTCTTGGTCGCCCTCGGCCTCGCCGTGGTCTGGAGTTGCCAACCGAACTCAACTTCCTCGGTCACTGCGGAAACGCTCAAAGCCGACGTGCAGTTCCTGGCTTCCGACGCCCTTGAAGGGCGCCGGGCAGGCGAGCCGGGGGCCGATCTTGCCGCCGACTGGATCGCCGATCGCCTCGCCAAGGCAGGAATTCAACCGGGTGGAGAGGACGGAGGATGGTTTCAGGCTGTGCAGGTTTCTCTTCCCCCCCGGGAGGGCCACTGCAGACTCGCGGTAGCTGGCAAGGAATTCGCGGATGTGGGCACGGTGGCTGCTTCCGCTTCCTCTGCGGCCCACGGCGAACTGGTTTCCGCCGGCTACGGACTGGTCCTTGCCTCCCATGGACTGGACGATTTCGCGGCGGCGGGGGTGCAAGGAAAAATCGTCCTGGTTCGACGCGGAACTCCCTTTGGACCCGACCCGGGCCCGGAACTCGGGTCCTTGGGCGCCCTTCGAGGAAAAATCCGGGCCGCAGCCGAAGAGGGCGCCATTGGAATCATCCTGGGAACCCACCCCGATGACCATGCGGCCGGATTCGAACCCGAAATCACCTTCGCCTCGGTGCCGGGAAAGATGAAGATTCCGGTGGTGACGGTGGGGCCATCCCAATTTGCGGATTTGGAAAATGGGCCCGGGGCGGAAGTCGAAATGGCGGCCGAGGTGACTCGAGAAAGCGCCACCACCCGCAATGTTCTGGGTTGGCTTCCCGCCGGCGACAACTCGGGGCAAGCCATCCTGGTGGGTGCCCACTACGACCACCTCGGAAGGGGTGGAAACGGGTCCCTTGCCCCGGGGTCGGAAGAAATCCACAACGGGGCCGACGACAACGCTTCTGGGGTCGCGGTGGTGCTTGCCGTTGCTGAAGCCCTGGCAGGGACGGAAACCCGCGCCAATCGGGGGGTCGTGTTCGCCCTTTGGGCGGCCGAAGAGGAGGGCTTGCTGGGTTCTGCTCATTGGGCCCGGAACCCGCTTCCCGCAGGAGTCCGCGTGGTCGCCGGCATCAATCTCGACATGGTGGGCCGCCCTTCCGAGGGCCGCATCACCGCCGGTTCCCTGGAAACCGCTGCAGCTTTCGGACGCACCTTGGCGCAGGCTGAGCACGGGAAGGCCATTGAAATCACCCGATCGGCGGGACGGCTTCCCGGAGGGGGAGGCTCGGATCACATGAGTCTGCACGGAATTCAAATTCCCTGCGCCTTCCTTTTCTCGGGGCTGCACACTGATTACCACAAGCCCACCGACGATTGGCAACACCTTGACTACCCGCGGATGGTGAGCGTGGTGAAGTTGGTCGCCGCGTGGACGCAGGCTCTCCGCGCCGCAGCTCCCGCCAGCCTCGCTTGGGTCGCCCCACCCCCGGAACCCGACCGAGGTCCGGTCCAAGGCGCCGGCGGATGGTTCGGTTCGGTCCCGGATTACGCTGCCCAACCCGAGGGCGGGGGCATGCAACTTGCCGGAGTTTCTCCGGGGGGGCCAGCCCAGGCCGCCGGGCTGCGGAAGGGGGACATTCTCAAGATGGTGGGGGAAACGACGGTGAACGACATCTACGATTTCATGGACGCCCTGGCTGCCGGGCATCCCGGAGAAAAAGTCACGGTGGAATTCATTCGGGACGGCAAGGCCGAAACCGTGGCTGTCGTCCTCGGCTCGCGAGCAGCGGATTGAGGGCCTCCGCTCTTGAGTCGCCCCACCCTTGAGGGGATAGTGTGTCCATGGCATCCCCCTCCCTGAGTCGCAACGCCCCGGAAAGCGGGGAACTTCGCCCTCGCAGCATCCCCACTTATCAGGAGTGCTGGCCCGGCTCCGAACAAATCCGCAAGGAGGTGTTCCACGAAGGAACCACCCTCCATGTTCCTTTTCGACGGATTCAATTGACCGACGGCTCCCATCTGGACCTGGACGACCCCAGCGGGCCCCAGGGTTTCAGCCCCGAGGATGGGATTCCTCACCCGCGCGCGCCCTGGGTCGCAATCCGGGAAAAGCGGGGGGACCTGAACTTCTCCCAGATGCACTACGCCCGCCAGGGAATCATCACCGAGGAGATGGCCTTTGCCGCAGCCCGCGAAGGCATGGAAGCTGAATTCGTGCGTGCCGAGGTGGCTGCGGGCCGGGCCGTGATTCCCGCCAACCGCAAGCATCTCGAGTTGGAACCCATGGTCATCGGCAAGGCGTTCAGGGTGAAGATCAACGCCAACATCGG
>DCAK01000024.1:31461-31678 GCA_002311925.1 Planctomycetes bacterium UBA1135 | reverse complement strand
TCTCGATTTTCTTGGCCCTTACTTCGGGCGGGGGCGTAATGGCATCAGCCCAAGAGGACCTGAAGGTCAGCCCGCACGGCTTGTTCCCCGCATCCTCGAGACTAAATCACCAAGGTATCCACGGATGGGTTCTACAAGTAACCCCAATAACGGCGGATTTAACTTATATGGAGTCCGACTTGCTACTGAAATCGGAGGATGGAGAAGTACACCTCCT
>DCAK01000024.1:26496-31339 GCA_002311925.1 Planctomycetes bacterium UBA1135 | reverse complement strand
CACTCATTCGGAGGCTGTTCCAGTACGAGTACGCGTTCTGAGCCCTGACGGCCAAGTGCAATGGGAGAGAAAAATCGCAGGCCTGACGGACCCCATTTTGTCCGTCGATGGCGATCAGCTTGCGTTTCGCACTCGTCGAAGCACTGCGGTATTGGATCTTGAATCCTTATCAGCCACTCAATATCCACGTTACGCATCCTTTGCCGTGGATGCCGATGGGACAGTTGCCGGAGTCGTAATCGGGACAAGCGATATCCGCTTGCACAACAGTGATGGGTCTTCGATTGAGCTTGCTTTGCCTGCAACCCCAAGGCGGTTGGCTTTTGCAGATGACGGCGACTTGTTGGTCGTAACCTCCCGGACCCTTTTCCGGGTCAATCGTCAACTTGGTGCAATCAGAGTTTTGTCCGCCTTGCAGGGATCTGGTGAATTCCGTGATTTACGTGTCCTTCGTGGCGTCATCCATTTGGGTGCCAGATTGACGCAAGGCAAAGGGTTCATCGGGCATCATTGGGCACTCAATGGGCAAGGAAAAGTACTCCGGCAATCTCGTAGTTCCGTTTCGATACCTCCTCCTAGTCATCTGACCAATGCTCAGGGGAGGAATTTGGTTCCGTGGCCATTGGCACCAAACAGCCAACACCCGATAGGAAACACCTACGGGGAGTATCAGAACTACGGCGGATCGCCTTACTTGCATCCGGGCATTGATGTCTTCGGCAACCCCTATCAGCAAGTTTTTGCTGTGGCAGATGGAGTCGTTAAAGCTGTCTTAACAACAAGCGGGCAGTATCACTGGCGCGTGGCAGTTGGTGGCCCTGGTAACGGCACAACCTCTGGCCACTTATATGCACACCTCCAGCAGTCTTCGATTAGTGTCAACGTGGGCGACACTGTCACCAAGGGGCAACATCTTGGCGATTTAGTCCCTTGGCCAACTTCCAATTTCACGCACTGCCATTTCAATAGCTTGGAAGACAGTGGGAATCAGTGGTTTGGGGATTGGCTTGTCCCCGACAACGTTCACGAGGACTTAGAAAACGTCAATGAGGCATCGGCACCAGTCTTCGAAAATGCTCGGGGCAATGACATATTCGCATTCTGCCGCAACGAAAGTTCAACCTACCGAGACCCAAGTGCCCTAAGAGGCAAGGTCGACATCATTGCCCACGTGGGGGACAAGCTTGATTCGAATTGGACTTGTGCCGTGCAAAGCCTCCGGTATTCGATATACCCAGTCGGAAATCCCGGAGCCCCAATTGTTGACAACAAACTATCAGTCAAGTTCGACATGGCGTTAGATACCTACGGCAGTAGCACCATTGACTCGTTCCTAGTTGACCTGCTGTACAAGGAAGATTCCACCTGCAATACCAATGGCGATTACAACAGCCGTGAGTTCTTTCACATATTGACCAACTCAAACGGCGACCAGGTTTATGACGCATCCGATCAAGACGAGGCGTGGGATACAACCGCCGTGCCAAACGGCGACTATGTCGTTGAAGCTGTTGCCCGTGATGCTGCTGGCAATCGGTCGACTGCCAGCATGACGGTAACTGTCAACAACTAAGGTGGTGCGAAAGGCGCTGATTCCACTGCTTCTTCTCGCAGGCAGTTATTCGCCCGCCGCCCAGAGCCTCGAAAAAGTAGACGTGTCAAAAATCTACGGACGCATCCAGTACGTAGAGGCGTTTGCTGATTACAAGGTTGAAGTCGTAAGTGCTTTTCCAGACCTGAGAGTTGAAGAGGTTGACGCGTTCGCAGACTCCGCCGGTGAGTGGGAGATTGTTGAGGCGTTCCCGGATTTCACAATCGAGAAGGTGGACGCGTTCGGTGACTTCAAGGTTGAGTATGTAAGAGACTTCCCAGGACCTCGCTAAGGCGCCTTGAGCCCATACCAGCTGGGCTTTCTTCCCTGACTAATCTCTAGCAGTAAAAATGGACGTCCGCTCCCATTGGATCAAAGAGGATCAAGGACAACCAGGTATTTGCCCCGGCTGTTCCGCTGAAATTTCCATTTACGCCGAACGATGCCCAAAGTGCAGACCCAAAAAGGGTTTTCGGGAATCCTGGGGCATCTACTCGGGGGGGAATCCCTGGGAATTCCCCATGTTCCCCCATGTCGTGGGGAGCTGGCCGATACTGTTCGGTCTGGTGATTGGGGCGATTTACTGTGTTGTTCAGATAATCACTGACGTTGTGAATCCAGCTCCTCCGCCCACCCCGCATGTACATGTCGCCGTCAGCGTTGATTGGGAAGGGCGGGAAATGTCGGAAGAAAATCTGCAGGCCTTTGCCGACTTTCGGGCAGCTCTCCCCGAGGTGCCGCTGACGCACTTTTTGAACGCGGCTTATTTCACCAAACCCGATGCTGATGGGGGAGAGGTCGCAGAGATGATGCGACAGGTGTTGGAGCCAATCGACGAACTTGGGCTACACATTCATCCCTGGAAATCACTGGTCGAGGCAGCGGGCGTAACTTTCCGCACAGAGCCAACGATTTGGGGAAAGGGGCGCCGCATGCGGCCGGGAGGGAACGATGTAGGGCACGAAATTTCAGTTGAGGCTTATGAAACAGATGAGTTTCAGGCAGTTGTCAGAAAGTCCAAAGAGATTCTGACTCAACATGGGTTCGCATTAGGAACTTCGTTCCGTGCCGGAGCGTGGCTAGCTGGCCCACGCGTGCGCGAAGCAATTCGCCGCGAGGGCTTCACCGTTGATTCTTCAGCCACAGACACGATGTGGCNNTGGCATGACGAAATTGCCAAATATGAACTACCCGCAATGATTCGCGAAATTTGGCCAGACATCACCAGCGAAACACAGCCTTTTTACATCGAAACCCCGGCGGGCGACCTATTAGAGATGCCGGACACTGGGGCTCTTGCGGATTACACAACCGCCGAAGAAATCTCGCGGCACATTGGAGATGCTGTCGCAAAACTCGCAACCGAAGGGGATCGGTTTGTTCACATAGGATTTCACCAAGAAACCGCCGCGCGTTATGCCCCACGAGTCATCGCTGCAATCCAAGAAGTTCAAGCGACCCATGGCGCCTCAATTATCTTTGAGACACTGGAAGCATCCGCGCGACATGCGCGGTCAGTATTGAGATACGAGCGTTAATCCACGCAGCATCCCGGCGAACCTTTGATCTTGTCGCAGGAGCCACAGCGTGCGGCGCTTTCGTCGCAGCACTGTTCGGTGCCTTTTTCGAAGCCGCATCCGCATAGCTCAGAAGCTTGGCCAGATGTGCAGGCCGGCAGAACGAGAGCAAGGGCTAAAAACACGCCAAAGAGGGTTTTCTTCATAAACCCATACTAGGGGGGCAGGTCACTCACCTCCTCCCCCCGCCCTGAACAGGAAACCGGCGATGAGCAGCAAGCGGAATGCCTGCCAAAACGAGATTGTTTTGAGTTCGAACACCTGGGGCATGGTGATGTTCCAGAGCCACCGGAACAGGGCAATCACCAGCGGGATGAGGATCAGAGCGCCGAGGATGAGGAGCCCTACATCCTCAGTGTCAATTAATTGCTGTATTTCAATCATTGTGCTTCCACGATAAGGGGCCCAAGTTTTCGTTTCCAATTCCCAATTGGAACACTGGGGGGTCGGATTTCAAAAGCACAAGGCGAATATGAGGTGAATCTTTCCACTGGAAATTGCCTCAAAGAGCTTCTCAGCATAGGGCCGAATTGCTTTTAATAGGAGAGTGAGAACACTACTGCCGTTCACCCTTGGTATGACTGTCTTTACCTCCTGCAGTCTTTCACCTGGTGGAACTTCAACGAACGTCCCGGTAGAGGAGAAAAAGATATATGAGACAATTGAGAAGGACGCTGCTTATCGATCCTCGATTACGAGCGGATCCTTTGCAAAGCTATCTCATGGACTGACTTATTATGAGTATGAAGGCAAAAGGAATGAAGAGACAATAGTCTTCATTCACGGTTTTTCTGTGCCTTCCTACATTTGGGACCGTTTATACGATGCGGCTCTCGAAAAAGGTTACAGGGCCTTACGGATGGATTTGTACGGAAGGGGGCATTCGGTTAATCCGAAAGTTCGTTACAACGCGGATCTTTTTGCAACGCAAATCTTTGAGTTGCTGACTTACCTCGACATCCAGGAGCCCGTCAATCTTGTTGGTGTATCAATGGGTGGCCGTGTCATCTCTCAGTTCGCTGCCACTTATCCTGATTTAATCAAGCGATTGATTTACATCGGCCCAAGTGGATTTGATGTTTTCAAGGGAACTGGGTATGACGATTTAGATGTCACTGAGGAGGAAGTACAGGACTTTATTGATGCGGATTTTTCCACTCGAGCCGAAAGCCAACTGGCAGATTTCGTTCGTCCCGGAAGATTCGCAAGCTGGGTAGGGCGCTACCGCCCTTTGCTCCAAGCCAAAGGATTTGGAAGGGCGCTCTTGTCCACAATTAAAAATGAGCGCTCGATGGAACAAGAAAATCGGACAATTGGGCGGCTCCAATTTCCGGTCACCTTTTTTTGGGGAGCATTGGACACCGGCATTCCGCTTAAGAATTCGAAATCTCAAATTGAAGAGTGGATACCACGCTCTCAACTTTGGGTCATACCCAATGCCGGCCATATCCCCTATATGGAACAATGGATTCTCTTTGAATACCTTTTCTTTGAGAAGACCCTTTCTGGTTCTTAATCTTTCGATGACGCCTTAGGAGGCGAAGTTGGATTCCATCTCCCGCATCCAATTCCCAATAGGATGTGCGAGCAAGAGGGGATTTAGGGGTATCTGAGGGCTCCCTCAGAGGTGTTTTGAGGGGTGGATTTCAGTTTTGTAGGCAAATAGAAGGCAAAT
>DCAK01000024.1:25660-26409 GCA_002311925.1 Planctomycetes bacterium UBA1135 | reverse complement strand
ATCGCGACCCCGGATCGGGACAGTTTCGTGGCCACCGCCAAGGATCCCTTTGAGGAGGCCCGAAAGTTGCTGCGCTCCGGCAAGGCCGAGGAGGCCCGACAAGCGGCACTGAGTGCCCTTGGAGGAATCCCATACGACCCGGACGGCTTTGCCTTGATGCGACAAATTTCCGCCGTCTTGGAAGACTCGGAATCGCAACTTCGTTGGGGAAAATGGGAATGGTGGAATCGCAAGTACACCGACAACCTTCCGAAGAAGAGCACCTTGGGCAAGGACCTGAGTGCCTTGTGGGAGGGGTGGAATCAGGATGAACTCATTCTCGAAGAATGGGAAGCCTCTCTGGCAAAGGCCGCCAGGAAGGCTGGCAGCAAGAAAGCCTATCGCCTAGCGGGCCACTTGATGGACAAGCTATTGAACCTGAACCTGGGTGACGCGAAGTTGGAAAAGGAATATGAAAAGTTGGCATACAAGGCCGGCCAAGAACTCACCGGCGGGTCCTTTGCAGCTGCCAGCATTCGCCGCAAATCCTCCGAATGGTTGGCCAAACAAAACGCCAAGCACGAAGACTGGGAAAACCCATTTGAACGTAAAACCAAGCACTACGAGCTGACCACCAACATCTCCTGGGAGTTCGCGGAGACTGCGGCTTCCGCGATGGACGAAATCAATGAGTTTTACCGCTCGGTTTACAACTACAAGAAAAGGGCCCGGGCCAAAATTTTCTGTATGCGCAAACGCTCCGATTTCGA
>DCAK01000024.1:24800-25617 GCA_002311925.1 Planctomycetes bacterium UBA1135 | reverse complement strand
ATTTCGAACGCATGACCCGCAAGCTTTTGGACCGCTCCATGCCGAGCCGGGGTGTCGGAGGATATTGGGTGGACGGACTCAAAACCGTGGTGGCTTACGACCGGTCCTACGACGAAGAGGGTTGGACCCAAGCCGCCATTTGGCAAACCCTCTTTCACGAAGCCAGCCACCAGTTCATGTCTTTGCTGACCAAGAGCCGCCATCATCCGCCTTGCTGGCTCAACGAGGGCACCTCGTGTTACTTCGAAGGGTGTGTCATCAAGGCCGACGGCACGATTGTCAAGAACAACCCGGCGGTCCACCGACTCAAGAGTTGGTACAAGCTGGACACCAATCCGAAGACACAGATTTCGCTGGAGCGACTTATCGCCCACCCGCGAAACGTATCACCAGCCGACGGGTCCTGGTCCTATGAAGGAGAGTTCTATTCCTACGGATGGGCCCTCGTTTACTTCCTGCTCAACTACGAGGAGAACGATCGCCGCGTTTACACCCCCGCTTTCACTCCCAGCACGACTCGCATCAATCCTGCTTATAAGGAGGTCAGAAAAGCCGGACGATTGGTTTACAAGCAGGCCTATGGTAATTACTTGGAGCATTTTTCAGAGCGGGGTTGCGATGGCGACCGTTATTACGCTCTGGAAATGGCCAAAAAGTTCTTCGTCGAAGACGTGAAGGATCCGGATGTTCCGGATTGGGATGCTTTTGAGGCTCGGTGGCGAAAATTTTGCACCTCCCTTTATCAGGAAGAGGAAGAAATGGGCATGGAGTTCGCCGACGTCCTTCAAGCGCGGAGTCGGGGATACCTTCTCTCAGA
>DCAK01000024.1:23744-24624 GCA_002311925.1 Planctomycetes bacterium UBA1135 | reverse complement strand
AGATGGACGCCATCTTTTGGATGATTCGTTTTTGGGAGAAAGTGTGGCCCGCTGGCGAGGAAAAGGAGGCGGTCCAAGCTGAAGCCTGGCTGGCCAAAAATGGCGGCAGGGACTATCTCAAGACCTACATTCAGCCGACCAAGGATGCGGTGGCTGCCTTGACCCTGTGCTGTCAGAGTGCAAGCGAGGCCAACCGCCCCACCATGAGCGCCCTTTTCGCCCTTCATGGGATTGAGGCGTTGGGCATGGATTTGGCAGGGTTGGGCGAGTACATCACTGCCCAAGTCGCCGCAGTGGAACCCGAAGGCCCCCATGATCTGCGCATGTGGCAGGCGGCTTACAACCGCGGGTCGGAAGGCAACAAGTTCCATGAAAGCCCTTCGAGTGGCAAGGTTGGCTTGGTCCTTTATGAAGAAGATGGAGTGGTCATCAACAACCCTAAAGGCTCTATCCGGCCGGTCCCGGAATTCCCTGTCGGTCAAGCCTTAGCCAATCTCCGGCCGCCCTTCCAAATGCGAGCTGAAGTCACCGCCGATGGTGGCTGGGGAGAATTGTTCCTCGGCATGGATCACCGACGCATTCCCAAGGCCGCTCTCTTGTTTGGTCCTCATCCTCACCAAGAAGACCGTCACGTCGTGCGTTTCGACTTTGTGAAGTTGCAGACCGACGTCAACGCCGGCACCGCCTTCATGGCTCATGAACAAGTTGGAGGCTCCCAATTTAAATCAGCTGAAAATGGCGTGATTCGATTTGATTTGAATGTGGATGTGGACGGAAAGGCTGAAATCCAGGTAAATGACAAGTCTCCATATCTCATGGAAGAATTTGCGCCCCACGTCTGGGAGGGGAGCTTCGCCATCAAGGCCGACGACGGCACCGA
>DCAK01000024.1:8427-23676 GCA_002311925.1 Planctomycetes bacterium UBA1135 | reverse complement strand
GAGGGGAGCTTCGCCATCTCCGCCGACGACGGCACCGTCACGCTGTGGTCGGGTCTGGAAGTTCGTCCCAATCGCGCATTCTGGCCAGTCCCCTAAAAATGAACCACCCGAGAGTGGGCGGAGCGTAACCTGAGGAAATGCGTCGCCTTCCGCTGATGTTCGCTTTGGTGGCCGCCATGGTCGCCAGCACCGCTCCTGCTGAAGCCCAAAAGTTGGGCAGGAGCAAATACACCGACTCCGAGGCGGGCTACTTGTTTCGGCCCCTCAAAGACTGGGAATTTACGCCCATCCAGCAGGGCGAACGAAGTGCCGGGAGAATTCTCGAGATGAGCGCCGGCAAATCCCTGAACGTGAAGTTGGCCGGCAACAAAAGGGGCCTGTGGCGTCCCTCCATGTACGCCTTCCTCATGAAGCAGCCGGAAGCGGTTACGGGAGGAGGCGGGGGCGGGCTCCGGAAAAGGGTCAGCCAGAAGGAGGCGGCGAGACCGACGATTGAAGAGATGATCGAGAAATATTTTGGCGATCTGCGTGACTTCAAGGAAGGCATGCAGAGCCCGATTCTCGCTCCCAAGGACGAAAAGCTCAAAAAAAAGTTGGTGGCTTCCCACTCCACCTACAAGGCATTTCATTCAGAAGGCGTCGACCTGGCCCTGGATTGCTGGACCATTTCTCTGGATCAATGGGATGTTGGCTTCGTGTGGTTGGTCCCCGAAGAGGACGCCCAAAAATACCTGAGAACGGTCAAATCCTCCATGAAAACCCTTGAGCTGGTCGAGATTGAGAAAGACCAAGTCCGCACCGTCGCAGGGGATGGCGACTACGAATCCTTTGTCGCTTATCAAAAGGCGGAGGCCGCCAAGACTCCAGGATGGCAAATCGTGGAGGTGCCCTCCAAGCGCTTTTTATTGCTTACCTCTGCCGACAACAAAAAGTTCATCAATCTGGTCATTGAACGGCTCGAGAAATCTCGAAACCTCTATGAAAAGGACTTTCCACCGATGAAGAAAATGCCGAACTTCGTCTCAGTAGTGCGAGTGTGCTCTTCGCAGGAAGAAATGCAACGATTTAGCGGCATGGGCCCCGGTACGGCGGGATATTTCCGTCCCTCCACCAAGGAATTGGTCCTCTACGACGCCAGCCATACCGACCGAGCCATGACCTTGNNGGGGGGGGGGGCGGGGGGGAGGCGCGGGGGGGGGGGGGCGGGAGCGGGGCCGGGGCGGGCCCCACCCCCCCCCCCCCCCCTATAAGGGGGGGGGGGGGGGGGGGATATTCCCCCCCCCCCCCCAAGGTATTGGCCCTCTCCCCCCCCAGCCATACCAACCGAGCCATAACCTTGGCGGTCATGTCCCATGAGGCCTTTCATCAATACTGCCACTTCCTTTTCGATGAAGCCGAAGCCCATCGCTGGTTCGACGAGGGCCAGGGCGACTACTACGGTGCCCATGACTTCAGCGGCCGCAAACCCAAGGTCACCAAGCACATGCCGGAAGGTTTGGACCGGCTTTCCGGAGTCAAGGCAATGCTGCGCGAGGGAAGTTTGATTACGATTGACAGCCTGATTCACATGGACCACGAGGCATGGTACGCAAACAACTCCAGCTATCACGGAGTGGCTTCTTATTGTCAGTCCTGGGCGCTGATGTATTTTTTGCGTCAGGGGATGGTCGGCAAGGTTTCCAGAAAGTATTGGAAAAAGGAATACGCCGACATCGTCCCCCGTTACACCACCCACCTGTTCGCCGGTTTCGCCGAAGCGCGTGCGCAAAATGAAAAAGAATTCGAGAAAAAACTCGAAGCAGGCGGCGGGGAAAACAATTTTGATTCCGACACTATCAAGCGGTTGCGGTCCGCCATTCACCGCGTCGGCGAAGAAACCAAGAACAAAATCTGGAACAAGGCCATGGGCGAATCTTGGGGCAAGATTGACATGGAGGACTTCGAGAACAATTGGCTGGCTTTCATCAAGCGAGATCTATGAGCGCATTCGGTCTGTTCCGTTCCGTAGAAGAGCCCGTCGTATTTCCGATATGTGGCGTGGCGTAGTCCGGCAGCATCCGCCGATGAAGCGTGCACCAAGGCCGAACCACTGCACTGCGGACTTCTGAAAACCAATTGCATCTACGGGGCCGTTCCAAGTCTTTGATTTTTGATCGTATGTTTCGCCGGAGTTGGGATAGACCACAATTGGCTTGTTTGGTGCGCCTCGATGCACCCTCTGGATCAGCGACGGGATGAAACGCGGTGCGGTGCAGTTGACGCCCACGGCGATGATTTGATCACAGTTGTTGAACATCTGAGCACATTCGGCAATGGGCGTGGCGTCGCATATCCGCTCTCCATCCTTGCAGGAGAAGCTAATCCACGCATGGGCGTCGGGCGTATGCCGCAGAACCTCCAGCAGGACCTCAGCTTCCCGAATGCTAGGAATGGTTTCCATGGCAAAAAGGTCGGCACCGGAATTTTGGAGCAACTCCCATCGGGATTCGTGAAAGGAACGAAGCTCTGAATCACTGGCGGCATAATCTCCGCGGTACTCCGACCCGTCCGCCAAAAAGGCGCCGTATGGACCGATGCTCGCGGCGACTAGGGGCCGAACCCGCTGCGGATCTTCATTTTGCGCAAGAAATTCATCTCGAGCCTCAACCGCCATTCTCACCGCCCCATGAATCAGCGATTCCGCTTCCTTTTGCGACATGCCCTCACCCATAAATCCGCGAACACTCGTCTGATAATTAGCCGTGATGATGCAATCCGCGCCAGCAGTCAAAAAATCCAAGTGCACCTGTCGAATCTCCTCTGGCGCATCCAACAACAACTTCGCAGACCATAACTTGTGATTCAAATTATGCCCGCGGTTTTCTAATTCTGTCGCCAGCCCCCCGTCAAGAATTACAAAACCCTGCTTTTCAAAGTTGTGGGTTAATCCCATCCAAGCAGCTTTTGCAGTTGAGGCGAGTCTGAGGAAATCTCCTTTAGGCGGCGGAGGTCTTCCCCTGAAGCTAGTAGTGGAGATCGTTGGAAACGACCCTCCAGGTTGTAGTAGCAGAAGCGGATTTGGCGGGTACCAGCAGCTTCTCCGTCTAGAAAATAAAGAAGTTGAAGAGTCGGTCTGTGATAGCGGGTTTCGATTTGAATTTCCTCCTCGATAATCCCACTCCCGAAGAAGAGCTTGAATTCCTTATTTTTTGCCATGCCATATGATGCTCTTCTTCCCTCCTCTTTTTCAAATCGAGTTTTCTATTCCCACGGGGACCGCCCGGGCTTTACTTTCTGCGCCCGGGATTCCTGCGGAACCTGAAGGGTGAAAACCAGGAGCGGCTTTCTCGCCGGGTTTCCTCTTTCCCTCGGGCCAGGTCATTCACCATTTCGGAAATGGATGGGTAGCGATTTTCCGGGTTGAAGCGCATTGCCCTTTCGGCAATGGCGACCAGGGCTTCGGGCGCTTCGGGGCGAACAATCCCCGGTTGACCCGGTTGAGCGAGTGTCCCATGAAGCACGGCTCCGATGGAGAAGATGTCGTCCGCCGGTCGAGCCGGCCCTGTTGGGTTGGCGGCCCGCTCCGGGGAGAGATAGGGCCGAATGCCTTCGGCGGTGGTTGAATCGGATTGAAGTCGCCCGCCGGCCAAGGCGGCAAGGCCGAAACCCGCCAACTTCGGTTCCAGATTGGCATCCAGGAGAATGTTCCCAGGATGAAGGTTGCCATGGACGACTCCCGCTTTGTGCACAGCGGCAAGGGCGTCCAGCACCTTCAGAAAAGGATCGGAGAGCATCAGAAAAAAGGTGTCTGGCAATACGGGAACCGCCCTGAACACGCCCAGATAGTCCTGCATTGATTTGCAGTTCTCCACAAGCTCCATGGCCATGTACATGGTTCCACCGGATTCTCCCGAAGTGTAGATTTCGAGAATGTTGAAATGTTCAATTTGCGACGCTTCGGAAGCTTCTTCCTGGAATCTGCGACGGGTCTCAGAATCCACACTCTGGACGGATCCCAGGATTTTGAGCGCCACTCGCCTGTTGAGACTGTCCTGGGTCGCCTCCCAGACATTCCCTAACCCTCCTCGTCCAAGAGGCCGGATCAGGCGAAAATCGCCCAATCGTTCCCCCGGAGAGAACACCAGGGGATCCGTCTTTTCCGCCACATCGAGAAGCCGCCGCCTCTGATGCGCCGCTTGGTCCAGGTTCAGCTCCAATCCTTCCCGGTGGAGGGAAGCTTCGAACGCCGGGGCAACAATCCGGAGGTTTCGCTCCAAGGCCTCCACGTCCTCCATGGCAAGACCATGTCCGGGAGCAGGCCGGATAACAATCACACCCAGCAATCGGTCCTCCACCAGGACGGGTGAACAAATCTTTTCGGGCAGGTTGAATTGAGTTCGTTTTTCCTGGGCCGCTCTGCTGGCTAGGCCCTCGCCCGAGGGAATGCTGTCCGGCGGAGGGTCATCCTGGATTCCACCCCGGCATCCCCTCAGGGAGAGACCTTCCCCGGAAGGGGTGAAAACGCAGCAGTCTCCGACGTTCAGGATTTCGCAGATTTTTTCCGCAAGGGAGTTCGAGAATAGCCCAGGGTCGAGGTTTTCGGTGAGGACGCCGGCGAGATCGAGAAGGGACTCCAGCTCAAGAGTTCGCTGCTTGACCACATCCTCAAGATGTTCCTTGTGGCGGACGTTTTCTACGTGCTCCCGGTCCCTGTCCTCCATCAACATGAGGAATTCCCAGGTGGAGTCCTGGACCCCCATGTCCTCCATGGAGATTCCCCAGGATTTGAGTTCCTCAATCTTGGTGGACCAAGGTTGGCAGCAAGCCAGAAGCAGGGCTTCGGACGGGGCCGCCAGGATTTGGGAACGAAGGAGAATTCCCTCCGGGATGGTCCGGAAGGTGAAGGTGGTTCGGGGCGCCCGGCTCCACTGGTCGTAGTCGAAGGAGATTTTGGGGCGCTCCATCCGCAAGAGATCCGCGCACGAGACGCCATCCTTGAAGCCGGGGCAATGGGAGGTCAACCGCTCAGACGCCCGGCGAATCCGCATCTCCTCGTCGAGGAAGAAATGCCAGGGAAAGGAGGCTCGAAGCAGGTCCAGCTCGTCCCTAGGACCCAGGCTCATTCAGAATAGGAAATCAGGAACTCCAGCCCGTGCGGGCTGGTATCGATGGGTTGGACCGCGTCCACCTTCGCCCTGACTCCGGTCCTGCCAGCCACACCCTCAATTAAGCCCCGCACGAAGTACTCAAGGCCTGGCCGCTCACTCAGGTATTCCAATCGGATTTTGCCGTTCTCGAGCACTTGTGCTGAAAAGGAGGGGGGTTGGAGGGCGGGGAACAGCGTTTGAATTCGAGAATGCATCGCGTCCAGGTTGGAGAGGAACCCTGGGAAATCTTTTCCACACATGTCCAGGAACTCCCCATATTGCTGAGGGCCGGTCTCCTCAATCCAGTAGACCCCGAATTCAAAGAGGAGTTCCGTCACATCGGTCTCCAAAACGGTGACTGCTGCACCGACGAGCCCGTAGGTCACTTCGTCCGAGTAGGGCTCCATGGCTTCAAAATCGGAGATTCCGACACCGGAATGCTCGACCACCTTTTCCCAGGCCTCGAGGCCGTGGTTCTTGATGACGAGACTCCGAAGCGCGCTGTTGACGAGGCCGTACATGTATTTTTTGAGTGAGTTCCTGGTTTCCAGCTCCATGATATAGATTCGGCGGTACAGGAGTCATTGGAATGGGGACCAAGCAATCTCCTGATACCCAGATTGCCACAGGCGGTCTGGGTGTCTTGCTTTTCTGGGTGGCATGGAGCAATGGTTCCGGGTGTTGAGGATCGGGCAATAGGCAATTCCCATCTGTGGCATGATGGGGAATATGAAACAGGCTCATTCCCCCCTCCTGCTTGTCCTGGCTCTCCTGGCCCTCGCGGCTGATGCTCAGGGTCAACAGGCTGACAATTCCATTGTTGGGTGGGGTTACGACGCCTCCAACCAGGTTTCGGACACCCCAGTCGGCAACGATTTCGTCCAGGTGGATGGAGGCGGGGTCCACTCCCTTGCCCTGAAATCGGACGGCTCCATCGTCGCGTGGGGATGGGACGGCTGGGGCCAAGTCTCCAACACTCCACCCGGAGCCTACTTCCTGCAGGTGAAGGGTGGGTACTACTACTCCCTCGCTCTGAGGGCCGACGGCGTCGTTGTCGCGTGGGGGCGTGACGATTACGGCCAGGTTTCGACCAGGCCCGGCGGCAACGACTTCACGCAGGTCGCGGGGGGGAGATATCACGCCCTCGCTCTGAAGACCGACGGCTCCATCGTCTCGTGGGGGCGTGACGACGATGGCCAGGTGTCCAACACTCCGTCGGGAACCGGCTTCTCGCAGGTGGATGGGGGGGTGTCTCACTCCGTGGCTTTGAAGGCGGATGGATCCATCGTCGCGTGGGGGAATGACTATTTCGGGCAGGTTTCGGATACCCCGACGGGCACGGATTTCGTGCTTGTGGCGACCTTCGGCGATCACTCCCTCGCGCTGAAATCTGACGGCGCCATCGTTTCGTGGGGAGATGATTTTTTCGGGCAGGTTTCAAACTCCCCGAGCGGCACGGATTTCACGCAGGTGGCGGCAGGCCGGGAACATTCTCTTGCCCTGAAGGCGGACGGTTCGGTCGTGGCCTGGGGGCAAAGCTATTACGGCCAGGTTTCGGACACCCCCACCACTTCCGACTTCACCCAGGTGGCGGCGGGTTACTACCACTCCCTCGCCTTGGACGCGGCGCCTCAACTCACCGTCTCCAATCTGGTTGCCGGTCAGACTGCTGTCCTCAGCGTGGAGCACGCTTCCAGCGGCGCCTTGGTTTTTCCCGCCTACTCCCTTGCCGGCGGGGGCCCCATCAGCACACCCTGGGGCGCGGGTTTCCTCACCCCTCCTTATGTCCAACTCCCGACCATGTTCGCGAACGCATCCGGAATCGCGGCCATGTCGGCCGCGGTCCCAACGGGGTTTTCAGGGGTGAGCGTATGGCTCCAGGCCCTGGACTGGGGGTCAAAGACCCTGTCCAACGGCCTTGCCCTGACGGTTCAATAACCCAAACCGTTGAGTTGAAATGTTGGGCCGAGATGGCTCGAACCCATACCCAATCGGCATCTCATCCGCTGCCTGGGACGACCCCGCTACCATTCAGAAGAGACGATTTCGGTTAGGCGAGGTCGTCTCTATTTTTTTGCGGGATTTCGTTAGATTTGGTTTTGTTCATGCACAGCGTCCAGACCCTAGAAATCACGACTCGGAAGCGGATTAGTGGCCAAAGCGGGCTTTGGTTGGGGATGTACCTGTGCTCCGGCATGATTGCCTGCTCTCAATCCAAGGAATTCGGCTGGAAAGAGTTGGCAGTGCAAACGAGGGGTCCAAAAGTGGGCTCCGCGATGAGCTGGGACCCGGGCCGCAAGATTTTTTTCCTTCACGGAGGCCATGACGGGAACTGGAATATTCGACCGGAGACTTGGGCATGGTCCCCGGGATCTCCGGAATGGAATCTTGTCGTGGACGAGGAAGCCTTAAGCCCCGGGTCCAGGATTTCCCACACCATGGTCCGGGACTCTAGGAGAGCGCGCTTGGTTCTTTTCGGAGGGACGGATATGGAAACCACCTTCGGCGACGTCTGGGCCTTGGATGGATCCGAGACCAAGTGGACTCAGTTGGAGACTCTCGGCCTTTCTCCGCCCCCCAGGTCACAACATGGCATGGTCTACGACCCGGCCACCGACCAGGTCTTGGTTTTTGGAGGTCGGGACGGGAAGCAAAACTTTCTTCGCGACACTTGGCTTCTCGACATGGCTGATTTGCGATGGACCAAACTCGACTCGCCAGAGGGCTCCCTCCTTCCCCAACCCCAGGACCACGTGAAGATGGCCCACGACACCCTGTCGGGAGTGACCGTTCTCAGCGGCGGCTCCCCGGGAGACGATTCGAAGTCCGAGACATGGCATTTTGATTTCCATGCTTTGGCATGGAGCTTGGTGGATACCCCTTCAAACCCACCGAACTTGGACCATGGGTTCCTCTGTCCGGTGGAAAAACTCGGCGGCCTGGTGTTGTTCGGGTTTTATCCCGGTCCAGGGGATCGCCCGGGAATCTGGCTCTACCGCCCCAATTCTGAATCCTGGTCGCTCTTGAAAACTGGAGCCTCGGCGCCCGACGCCCCATTGGACCATGGGCAAGTTGCTTCCGACGGAGAGCACCTGTTCCTGCTCGGGGGTTTCAACCCGGGCACCTACCCGGAGGACCCGGATGGACCCGGAGTGTTTCCGCGTGGCTCCATGTGGAGTTACTAGTTTCCGGCAATAAGAATTCCCTTTATGGGGCATAATTGGATGGAGTGAACCAATCCATTTCTTCCTTGTTTCTTTTCCTGACTCCTCTGGCCCTTGCGGCAGAGGCTCAGGGTCAACAGGCAGACGGCTCCATCGTCTCGTGGGGGGATGACACCTCCGGAAAGATCTCGGACACTCCAGTCGGCAACGACTTCGTCCAGGTCGCGGGGGGCGGATTTCACTCTCTCGCGTTGAATTCAGGGGGTTTCCTCGCTTCATGGGGGGATGACTGGTTGGGCCAAGTTTCGAGCACGCCGACCGATGCGGACTTCACGCAGGTGGCGGCGGGAAGTTGGCACTCCCTCGCCTTGAGGTTGGACGGCTCCATCGTCTCCTGGGGGTCCAACAGCGACAACCAGATCTCCCACACCCCCCCCGACAGCGACTTCGTGCAGGTGGCCGCGGGCAGTTGGCACTCCCTCGCGTTGAAGGCGGACGGCTCCATCGAAGGATGGGGATGGGACGCTGCGGTCTGGAACACCCCGACAGGCACGGACTTCGCGCAGATGGAGGGGGGGGAAGACCACTCCCTCGCGTTGAAGACGGACGGGTCCATCGTCTCGTGGGGGTCCGACATGTGGGGCCAGGTCTCGAACACCCCGACCGGCACGGATTTCGTGCAGGTGGCGGCGGGCGGTTGGCACTCCCTCGCGCTGAAGACGGACGGCTCCATAGTCTCGTGGGGGAGGGATTATCGAAGCCAGGTTTCCGACACCCCGACCGGCACGGACTTCGTGCAGGTGGCTGGTGGCAGTTGGCACTCCCTCGCCCTGAAGTCGGACGGCTCCATCGTCTCGTGGGGGCATGACAGCGACGGCCAGGTTTCCAATACACCCACCGGAAGCGACTTCGCGCAGGTGACGGGAGGATATTTCCACTCTCTCGCCTTGGACATTGCTCCGATTCTCACTGTCATCAACCTGGTGGCTGGCCAGGCTGCCCTCATCACTGTGGAACACGCCGCCATCGGCGGCACGGTCCTTACCGCCTACTCGCTTGCAGGTGGAGGTCCGATCAACACGCCGTGGGGCAGGGGTTTCCTCACTCCCCCATACACCCGGCTCCCGAACATGACCGCCAATGCTGCAGGGGTGGCATCCAGGTCGGTCTCCGTACCATCGGGGGCTTCAGGGGTGAGCGTGTGGTTCCAGTCCCTGGACTGGGAAACCCGGGCCCTGTCCAACGGCCTTGCCCGGGTGGTTCAATAGGCGAATCCCTCAGGTCCGGATATCGGGCCGAGATTTGCCGGACCCACACCCAACACGCATCTCATGGGTTGCCCCGGCCACCCGGGAACCATCCATTGAAATACCCTGATTGCCGAGGGCCGTCCAGGTGCCTTGCTTTATGAAGCTACCTAGAATGAGACTGTGATTCTCGGCGTTCTCGTCCTCGGGTTGGCCCCAACGGCTTTCTTTCAGGAACCCGTTATTGAGGAGAAACTTGAGGTCACCGATGATTCTCCCGAGGTGCACACCCCGACCCTGGATGAGAGTGATTCCAGTTCGCCGGTGCTTGGAGTCGCACGGGAGTTTATTGCACCTGAAACTGGGGACTGGACCTTTCAACTCCGCTCTTATTTCTTCGACGCTTACCTGGTCGCCTTCGACATGGAAGGATCTCTCCTAGGTGAAGACGATGACGGTCTTTTGGGGACCCATGCCAAGCTGGTGTTGAGTCTTGAGAGAGGGATGCGAATCCGGCTCGAAGCCTGTGCCCTTCACGGTGGGCGGGGCTCGGCGGAACTTCAAATGAACCGGGGGCGCGTTGAGGACTTGGAGGGCCCTTCCAGGCGGGAGGCTGAAATTGCAGACGGCCGGCGAAGGGTGAAGACGGTGGAGGCGTTCCGTGGTCCGGAGCACCCCAAGGTCGCCAATTCCCTCAACAACCTCGCCCTGCTTCTTCAGACCCGGGGAGCCTATGTAGAAGCGCGTCCTTTGTATGAGCGGTCGCTTTCGATTCGGGAAAAAGCCTTGGGCCGGGAGCACCCGGATGTTGCCAGCTCCCTCAACAACCTCGCCTCGCTTCTTCAGATCCAGGGCGCCTATGTAGAAGCGCGTCCTTTGTATGAGCGGGCACTGGCGATTCGGGCAAAGGCCCTGGGACCTGAGAACCCGAAGGTGGCCAATTCCCTCAACAATCTCGCCTCGCTTCTTCAATCCCAAGGCTTTTTTGCCGAAGTGCGTCCCCTGTATGAGAGATCGCTTGCGATTTGGGAAAAATCCCTGGGCCCCGAGCACCCGAAGGTGGCCACCACCCTCAATAACCTCGCGGCACTTCTTCAGCTCCAGGGAGCTTATGTCGAAGCGCGTCCATTGTTTGACCGGGCGCTGGCGATTCGCGAAAAGGCCCTGGGCCCCGGGCACCCGGATGTGGCCCAGGCTCTCAACAACCTTGCCAAGCTTCTTGGCGCTCAAGGCTCCTATGGGGAAGCGCGTCCTTTGTATGAGCGGTCGCTCGCGATTCGGGAGGAGGCCTTGGGCCCCAACCACCCTTCGGTGGCCCTTGCCCGCAACAACCTCGCCATGCTTCACCATGACCACGGCTCTTATTCCGAAGCCCGGTCCTTGT
The DNA here is from genome assembly GCA_002311925.1 of Planctomycetes bacterium UBA1135. GTDB lineage: Bacteria > Planctomycetota > UBA1135 > UBA1135 > UBA1135 > UBA1135. Next base: position 12,755 of record DCAK01000024.1, on the reverse strand, counting down.
TTGAAGAGGCTCTTGCGATTCGGGAAATGGCTCTTGGCCCGGAGCACCCCCATGTCGCTCAGTCCCTCAACAATCTCGCCACGATTCTCAAGGCCCAAGGTTCTTATGCCGAAGCCCGGCCTCTGTATGAGCAGGCCCTGGGCGTAACGCTGTATCACCTTGCGAGAAATATGGGCTCGATGACAGAAGTGGAGCGGTTTCAGTTTTTGGCCACGAAGGCTGGCCCAGAGCCTCTCCTCCTCAACCTTGTGGCAATGCACCGCGCATTCTGACCAGTGTTTGCGACCATCATTCTCGCCTGCTTGGCTGCTGAAGTTCCTGCGCAAGTCCACTACCACCCAAACGGTCGGCCGTGGAATCAGCGTGCTGGTGAGGGTCCAGACGCTGAGGTCCCAGGTTGGTACTACAACCTTGGCACCACTGGAATCCGGATAGAACTTCTCGAAGAGCATCCCAAAGCTCTTCTTGTGCGCCACGTGTTCCCGGATACTCCGGCTGACACACATGTCAAAGTGGGGGATCTCCTCGTGGGTGTCAACAAGACCCCATTCAAGGAAGCTCACCAGAATGGCTACGGCATGGATGTGTTTGGTGCCCGTGGGCCGGTTTCTGAATTAGCTTCTGCAATCAGTGGGGCCCAGAACCGAAGTCGAGGTAGCCGAACAGGGAAGCTCTCGTTGCTTATTGAGCGAAACGGTGAACTGATGAATGTTGTTCTGAATATGCAACGTCATCGCGGGAAAACGCTTGCGACTCTTCTTGATTATCTCGTTGAACACCAGCGAGAAGATGGTTCATGGGGTAGCCCACCGCATGACACCTTTGCTCCTTTGGCGTTGATGAGCAGTTCTGCCAAGAAACACAAAGAAGCGGTTTTGAAGAATGTGCGGATGCACGCAGAAACAACACACCCAAAAGATGATTCCTGGTTAATCAATTGGCGGTACATGGCCGCGGGGTTTGTTTTAAGTGAATACTATTTGCAGACAGGCCAGGAATGGCTGCTCCCGGAAATTCAGGAGGTGTACGACTTTTTGATTTCCAGTCAGTACGTTGACCTTAGCCAACTAAATCCAAAGTCTCACGAAACGCATCCGCATGCGGTGCCGAAAAACCCGCTCGATTCCAATGGTGGTTGGGGGCACAACCCGGGCTTTGAGGGCTACGGCCCCATCTCGATGTTGACGGCCCAAGGAGCGCTGGTTTTCTCCTTGATGAAGAGGTGTGGCGTTGAAGTTGACCGAGAGCGCCATGAAGCTGCATATGCGTTTTTGCGCCGCGCCTCAGGCGAAAATTTCTATGTGTGGTATGAGGACCAGGCAGCGGGGGCGAACGCTTGGGCCGATATGGGGAGAACTGGAACTGCGGCCATTGCTTTCCATATGAGTCCTTGGGGAATGAAGCACAAAGAACACGCGCAAAGCTATTCGCAGATTATTGGCAAGCATCCGGAGAGTTTTCCTGATACGCATGGCTCTCCCGTCATGGGCATGGCGTTTGGTGCCTTAGGGGCTTTTTGCAATCCGTCGTCTTTTCAAAAATTGATGAACGCGAATCGGTGGTGGTTCACTTTGGCGGAGTGCCCAGATGGGAGTTTTTATTACCAACCTAATCGGGACAATGCTGGATATGGATCGGATTCCCGGATTTCCGCGAGCGCGGTGGTTGCTTTCATTTTGTCACTGCCAGAGAACGCCCTGACTGTTACGGGTAAAGTTTCCCGCTTTGCTCGTGGGGGGCCTAAAGCGGACTAATCGGTCATCCCGGGGAGCTAATTGGACGCCTAGAATGACCCTGTGATTCTCGGTGTTCTCGTCCTCAGTCTCGGCTCTGCGGCTTTCTGCCAGGAACCCTCTTCGGTGGAATTCCAGAGGGACATCCGGCCACTCCTCTCCGATCGGTGTTTCGCTTGCCATGGGCCTGATCCGGCCGGCCGGAATTCAGAATTGCGTCTCGATTCCCCCGAGGCCGCCTTTCGGGATCTTGGTGGTTATTCGGCAATCGTCCCGGGAGACCTGGATGCTTCGGAACTGATTTACCGAATCACGACCACCGACCAGGATGATCGGATGCCCAAATCTGGGTTGGGACTTTCCCTCTCCCCTTCCGAAATCGAACTTTTCAAGACCTGGGTTCGACAAGGAGCTGTTTTCACTCCTCACTGGGCGTTTGAACCCCCCAAAAGTCCTGTTCCTCCCCTGGTCAGGGATGCAGGTTGGCCGCGGGACCCCTTGGATAATTTTGTACTCAAACGGCTGGAGCAAGCCGGTCACATCCCTTCGGAGGAAGCTGAACCCCTCGTCTGGCTACGACGCGTCCATTTCGCGCTTATTGGACTGCCTCCGACGGCGAAAGAAGCCCGCGAATTCCTGGCCGATGACTTGCCGAATGCTCATGAAAAGGTGGTCGACAGGCTCCTGGCCTCCCCTCATTTCGGAGAGCGCATGGCCCAGCCGTGGTTGGACCTGGCTCGCTACGCCGACACCTATGGCTACCAGAGCGATGTCGGGACCCGCGTCTGGCCCTTCCGCGATTGGGTCATCCGGGCCTTTAACGAAAACCTCCCCTATGACCAATTCCTCCGTTGGCAACTCGCCGGCGACCTGATTCCGGACGCCTCACCGGACCAGCGCGTTGCGACGGCCTTCAACCGCCTTCATCGGCAGACGAACGAGGGCGGCTCGGTGGCGGAGGAATACAGGGTGGAATATGTGAACGACCGGGTTCAGACCTTCGGGACCGCCTTCATGGGCCTCACCCTCGAGTGCGCGAGTTGCCACGACCATCGCTACGACCCCATTTCCCAGAAGGAGTACTACCAGCTTTCCGCCTTTTTCGACGACATCGACGAAAGTGGCCTCTATTCGCATTTCACCTCCGCAACGCCCACCCCGGCCATGGACCTGCCGACCCCGGCGCAGGCGAAAGCGTTGGCGGACATGATTGCCAAGGTCGAGAATGAAAAGAAGGCGGTCGGCGGCGGCAAGGTCCCGGCGTTTTTGCCGGAGGATGCCTCCGCTCGGTTCACCTTCGACGACCGCGAAGATCTGACCACCGTGGAGAGCCCACAGGGCAAGGCCGTGGTCCTCGACGGCGACACGGGGGTGCGCTTGAAAGGTGCTGGGGCATGGAGCCGGAGCGACCCTTTCAGCATTTCAGTTGTGCTTAAGGCCGACCGGAATTTCGACCGGGCTGTAGTGCTCCACCGCTCCCGAGCCTGGACCGATGCAGGTAGCCAGGGCTGGCAAATTCTCATCGAGGACGGACGCCTTCTCTTTGCTTTGGTGCATTTCTGGCCGGGGAACGCCGTCGCCATCAAGAGCAAGGAAGCCGTTCCCATGAACGAGTGGGTCAAGGTCACCGTGACCTCGGACGGGTCGTCCCGCGCTCAAGGTCTGCAGGTCCATTTCGACGAGGTGCAGCAGGATTGCGAGGTTGTTCGGGATTCCCTCACGCGCACCATTATGGGGGGAGGGCCCGGGGACCCGACCTTGGGCGAAAGATTTCGAGATTCCGGCTTTGCCGGAGGATTGGTGGATGAGGTCGTGTTTTTTGACCACGCCCTGAACAATCCCGCCCTCGCGCAGCTCAGGGATGCCCGGAAAAAGAGGAATTCAGCCCAGGACGCAATCCCCCAGCTGATGGTCATGGAAGACAAGCCCCAGCCGCGGCCAACCTTCCTTCTTGAGCGGGGGAGCTACCAGGACCGAGGCGAAATCGTCGACACCGCAACCCCTCTTTTCCTGGGTGGGGTGCCCATCAAGGAGGGAAGCAACCGTGTGGACCTGGCAGACTGGCTGCTAGCCGAGGAACACCCGCTCACCGCCCGGGTCGAGGCGGATCGCACCTGGCGCGCCGTTTTCGGAATGGGATTGGTGCGCACACCGGAAAACTTTGGAAGCCAAGGTCGCCCTCCCACCCACCCGGAATTGCTGGACTTTCTCTCCACCGAACTCCGGAGTTCAGGCTGGGACCGCAAGGCCCTGTTGAAACGGCTAGTCCTTTCCGCCACCTTCCGTCAATCCTCCGCCACGACCCCGGAGAACTGGGCCGCCGACCCGGAAAACACTCTTTGGGCCCGGGGGCCGTCCTTCACCCTGCCCGCGGAGATGCTCCGGGACAACGCCCTTCATGCGAGTGGTCTTCTCGTGCCCAAGGTTGGCGGCCCCAGCGTCCGCCCTTACCAACCACCCGGGCTCTGGAGCGACAAGGGCTCCGCCAAGTATTCCCCATCCAAGGGTGAGGGCCTCTACCGCCGTAGCCTCTACACATACTGGAAGCGGACTTCCCCGCCTCCGTCGATGGTGATTCTGGATTCCGCCAAGCGG
>DCAK01000024.1:7925-8182 GCA_002311925.1 Planctomycetes bacterium UBA1135 | reverse complement strand
AAAGACCTTTCCCGCGCTGAAGCCCTCCTTTCCATCGGGGAAGCCCCCGTCCCCGAGGACCTCCCCGTGGCCGACCATGCCGCCTGGTCCCTGGTATGTTCGGCCTTGATGGCCTCCGACCCGGTGACCGTTCTCCGATGAACCCTTCCGACGCCCTCCATTCCATCGGCCGCCGCAGATTCCTGGCCCAGGGTGCCATGGGGCTGGGTGCCGCCGCCCTGAGTCGGCTGTTTCCGGGAGGTTCCTTGTTGGGTGGA
>DCAK01000024.1:7506-7730 GCA_002311925.1 Planctomycetes bacterium UBA1135 | reverse complement strand
ACTTGGAGCCTGACGGTGGCGCGGATTTCCGCATCCCCGCCAAGGCCAAGCGGGTCATCTATCTCTTCCAATCGGGCGGGCCCTCGCAACTGGAAACCTTCGATCACAAGCCCTTCCTCCAGGAACGCAACGGGGAGGAACTCCCCGACTCGGTGCGCCAGGGGCAACGACTCACCGGCATGTCCGGGAACCAAACCTCCCTGCCCTTGGCGGGGGCTCAATTC
>DCAK01000024.1:1288-7359 GCA_002311925.1 Planctomycetes bacterium UBA1135 | reverse complement strand
GCCATCAACCACGACCCGGCAATCACATTCTTCCTGACCGGTTCCCAGATTGCCGGTCGGCCGTCCTTTGGCTCCTGGATGTCCTACGGATTAGGTTCGGACAATCGCGACCTCCCGGAATTCGTGGTCATGGTCACCAAGAACAAGGGCGGCCAACCTCTCTACTCCCGGCTTTGGGGAGCGGGCTTTCTGCCCTCATTGCACCAGGGGGTGCAATTCAGGGCGGAACAGGACCCGGTGCTTTTCCTGAAGGACCCCCCCGGCATCAACAGGGAAACCAGGAGGCGTGTGCTGGACACCGTCGGGGCCCTGGCCTCCGATGCCACCCTGCACACGGGAGACCCTGAGGTGGAATCCAGCCTGGCACAGGCCGAAATGGCCTTCCGGATGCAAATGAGCGTGCCCGAGGCCACTGACACCGCAACGGAGCCGGATTCAACTTTCACCCTTTACGGTGAAGACGCTCGGACTCCGGGAACCTACGCCGCCAATTGTCTGCTGGCTCGCCGCCTTGCTGAGCGGGGCGTTCGCTTCGTCCAACTCTTCCATCAAGGTTGGGACCAGCACGACAATTTACCGGCTGCTATCCGCACCCAATGCCGTGAAACCGATCAGGCGACGGCCGGCCTTCTCACCGACCTCGAGCAGCGAGGTCTTCTCGAAGACACCTTGGTGGTTTGGGGCGGGGAATTTGGCCGCACCAACTACTGCCAGGGAAAACTCACCGCCACCAATTACGGCCGGGACCATCACCCGCGGTGCTTTTCCATGTGGATGGCGGGTGGGGGAGCGCGGCCCGGCACCATCCACGGAGCCACCGACCCCTGCGGCTACAACATCGTGAAAGACCCCGTGCATGTGCACGACCTCCAAGCCACCCTGCTGCACTTGCTGGGCATCGACCACAAGAAATTGACCTGGAAATACCAGGGCCGCCGCTTCCGTCTTACCGACGTCCACGGCAAGGTCGTCCCCGCCTTGTTGGCTCAATGACCCGATTCGCTCCGGATGAACAGAATCGTGCGGTGGGGGCCGGAGTTGGAGGGGAGGTCAGTGGATGGTTGCGCCGACGGGAGCGGAAATTCCCACGGCTCCGGAACCACTGGCACCTTCCCTGACCGCTCCGGAATCTTGAAGCCGGTTGAACAGGCTGGAACCGAGAGCGCTCGCTGGGGTCAGGACACCTCCACGGAGGGCCTCTCCCGCTGCCAGGGCCAGTCCGGTTTGAACCAGGCAGCGAACCGTGATTTGGTTTCCGGGGTCTCCATCCCAGGCCCAGCGGCGGATGGCGATGGGGTCGTTCAAGGGCCCCGCCAGCAGAACCAGGTTGGCGAAACCCATCCGAATGGCCCGTTCCGAGGGTCCTTCTCCGGGCTTGGGGCCGAACCGGCGCAACAACCACCGGCCCGAGGGCGAGGCCAGCATGCGGTTGGCGGATTTCAACAGGGTGGCCATTCCCCAGGCTCCCGCCCGCCCCCGAGTCAGGAGGTGCTCCCGGTAGAGAAAGGATGGGCCGTATCCGGACTGAACCCCGGCCATCATCTCGGCCGACCGCCCGACGACCCTTTCGTTCACCGGCGCCATCAGGAAGGGAGCCGCCCACCGGTCGAGGACGGGCAGGGGGAAGATTGGACGGGATGGGGTGGTCGGCGGGCTGCCGTCTTCAGCGAGGGCGAGACCTGAATGGAGGGTGCCCCCGTTGAGTCCTCCTTGGAGCGTGAAAAAACCATGGATGGGGACCGCTTGTCCAAGTTCCGTGACCAGGGCCTGGACCCCGAGGTCGGTGGGGACCGAGTCGAAACCCGATGCGGGCACGATTGCGATTCCCCGCTCGACACAATCTTCGTGGTGACGGTCGATGAGGGTTTCCATCCAGGGCAGCTCCCCCGTGAGGTCGGCGTAGTGGACGCCCTCCTCGACGCATGCGGCGACCAGCAAGCTTCCCCAGCGGGTAAAGGGGCCGGCGCAGGAGAGCACGACCCGGGTTCGGGCGGCCAGCGCCCCGACCGCGGACCGGTCTAGGCCGTCAGCCACCAGGCCTTGGACATCCAGCTTTCGAGCCAGGGCATGCACCCGCTCGGGGCAGCGGCCGGCCACCGCCCAACGCAAGCTGGAAGGGGCGCAGCTTCGCAGCTCCTCGGCGGCCAGCCGGCCGGTGAAGCCGGTGGCCCCCTGCAAAACCAAGTCGAATTCGCGGGGTCCAGTCATCGAGAACCCTTAGATTGTCGCGTTTCCCCGGCTACCATGGGCCGCGATGAAACTGAACTCATGGGCCGGGATTCCGGCGCTGGTCGGCCTCCTTCTTCTGGGGATGACGCCGGGCGCTCGCGGGCAGGGAACCTGACCTGCTTGAAGCAGCCCATCCACCCTCACACCGGGTGGAATGGAAACCGGTCTGGTTTCCACTGAAGAAGACGGGATTGCGTTTCGCCTTTCCCTTACCGCTGGCCTTGGATTTGAGGGTTCGCACTTTTCAGAAAGCGGCATCGATTCCTTTGGGTTGCCATCCACCGTCCCCGAATACCAACACCGGGTGGATGTGAATGTCTTCAATGTCCTCCCGGAGATGAGCATTCCCTGGGATGACGACACTTCGCTGGAGTTCGGCATCCCCCTGCGGCGCATCAACCGGACCGCGTTCATCGTTCCACCGGCCGACAGTTCCCAAGCCGAGCAGGACAGCATGCAACGGCACGTGGACCTGCACCACCCGACGGGAACCTTCCAGGGGGTGGGGGACTTGTCCTTCTGGGCGCGATCCAGGAAACCTGAAAACCCGTGGTCCTGGGGCCTGACTCTCCCGACCGGGGCCATCGAGGAGGACCCCTACGCCCTGGGAGAGCAAAATCTCGCCCACGAGCACATCCAATTCGGCACCGGCACGGTGGTCCCGCGAATTCAATTTATTCACGGGCAGGAGGATTGGATAGCCTTCGCCACCCTTTCCGCCCCTTTTTATTCCAATCGCAAGGGATTCACGGCTCCCCCGGAATTGGGCCTCTACTGGGCTCGCCGCAATCCCCTCGCCGAAAATTGGACCTGGTCCATGGGGTTTTCGGCCCGTGTTCAGGGATTCGGAGATTGGAATGGAACCCGGGATATCAACTCGGGGTACGGTGCCCTGGTCGCGGATGGCGGCCTGGCCTGGAAAAGTTCCGCCGGCAACTTCGTCTTCGGACTGACCCTGCCGCTGGCCCAGAAAGTCTGGGAAGAATCCGGTGACACCTTCGACCTCGGGCCTTCCCTGGCGGTGTCCTTCTCCCCCTAGGGAGAGGGTGGGGCTTCCCCTGGCTTGTAGGAGCTGGGCGGCTTGTTGCGGTGCTCCTGGGGAAGGCGCGCGTTTGGGAAATCCACATCCCCGAACTCGCCGACCAGCAGGTCGCGGACCCCGTCCCCGNNGAACAGAAAGGGGGCCGCATGCCCCAACGTGACATCGATGGTCTGGCCGCCGGATGCAAGGCGCACGGGCTCGGTGAAAATGACCGTTTCAGGTTCTTCTTGGGGCAGGAAGGAACCCGCGAATAGGGGAAGAGCGGCGACAAGAAGGATGATTCAAGCCTGACACGCCATAAAATGATTGGCCGATGGTGCACCCCCTCGAATCCCGCGTTGAACATTTCGTCACTTGTTCACCCGGCCTGGAAACCACCCTCCACCGCGAGGTGAAGGCCCTGGGCCTTCCCAAGGTCGAACAGCAGGTGGGCGGGGTGCGTTTCATCGGGCGGATGGAGGACGCCTGGCGGGCCAATCTGGAATTGAGGACGGCGGTCCGGGTGCTGCGCCGGCTGGACCGTTTCCCTTGTCCGGACGAAAAGACTCTCTACGAAACCGCCAAATCGGTGGATTGGTCCGCCTTCCTTGCCTCGGATGGAGGATTTTTCGTGGACGCCCAATGCCGGGAAAGCGCGCTCGACCATTCCCAGTTCGTGGCCCAGCGAACCAAGGACGCGGTGGTGGATTCCCTTCGGGATGCCAGCGGCGCCCGCCCATCCGTCGCCAAGGAAGACGCCGACCTCCGTATTCATGTCCACATGTGGCGCGACCGTTGCACCCTCTCGGTGGACACCTCCGGCGATTCGCTGCACAAACGGGGTTGGAGGAAATATCAGGGCTATGCCCCCGTCGCGGAAACCATCGCGGCCGGGGTGATTCTTCAATCCTCATGGGACCGACGCGCCCCTCTCGTCGACCCTTTCTGCGGCTCCGGAACTCTCCTGGTCGAGGCGGCCCTCATCGCATCCGGCACCGCGCCGGGTATTTTTCGCGGCTTCGGCTTCGAAAAGTGGCCTGGCCACGACGCGAAGGGATGGGGAAAGATTCGGGAAGCGGCGCTGGCCCGGGTGAAGATGCCGGCCAAGCTCCAGCTCATCGGTCGCGACCTTGACCCCGACCATCTTCCCGGGGCCCTGGAAAACGCCCGCAGCGTGGGTCTGGCGGACCATTTCGAATTTGAGGCGGGTGACGCCTGCGCCATTGCGTGGAAGAAGGGATGGGGAGCCACCATCGCCTCCAACCTTCCCTACGGAATTCGGGTGGGAGACCCCGACAACCTCGACCAGCTCCATCACGCATTCGGCGCCTCCCTGAGGACCAGTTGCGCCGGTTACAATTTTGCTCTCCTTGTGGGCAGCCGCCAATTCGCCCACATCCTCGGCTTCCAGAAATGGGACAGCCTCCCCATCCAGAACGGATCTCTCTCCTGCCGCCTCCTGCTGGGGGGAATTTGAATCGATGGGGAAGGGACAACCGACGGTCACTTGAGTGGTAGAATTGCTTCTACCCATGTGGATTCCCCTCACTCTTCTCCTTGCTCAAGCCCCGGCGGCGGACACCCTTTCCCAATTGGTCTGGCCGGCGGAACACCCCGAAGCCGTCCTCGGCGAAGACCTCGCCTACACGCTACGCCGGCAAACGGTTGGAATTGATTACGGCCTGCTCTTCCCGACGACTCTCGGTGGGGAAAAGGCGTTCAGTCTCGAGCTTTCCCCCGACCTGACGGTGACCGTGGATTTTGTGAGCAGGGAGGAAGCCCCCGGCGGATTCTGCTGGATGGGAACCTTGCGCGAGGATGACCACGGTTCGGCCATCTTTTCGGTGGTTGAAGACAAGGTGACCGCCTCGGTGATTTTCCAGGACCGGCTCTTCCGCATTTCCTGCGCCGGCGCGGGGCTCCACTTCGTCTCCGAATTGGACGCTTCCGCCTTCCCCGACTGCGCCACGTCCGCTTCCCACGCCGTCGGCCTTCCAGGCCCGGGTTCGGGAACCCGCTCGTCCAGCAATCCCGACATCGACATCCTGGTGGCCTACACGACCAAGGCGAGCAACAACCAGGGCGGGACCAACGCGATGGAGTCCCTGATTAATCTGGCGATTACCGAGACCAACCAGGCCTACCAGAATTCGGACACCACCCAGCGTCTTGTCCTGGTTCATTCCCAGGTGGAAACGGGTTACTCCGAGAACGGCGACTTCTCCACCGAGTTGAGCCGCCTGCAAAACAAGACGGACGGCTACATGGACGATGTCCACACTGCCCGGAACACCTACGGGGCCGATTGCGTGGTCCTCATCGTCAATGGGTCGCAATATTGCGGCATCGCCTACCTGATGACCAGTGTGAGCGACAGTTTCAAGAAGTGGGCCTTCAGCGTGACCTCGCGCGTCTGTGCCACGGGCTATTACACCTTCGGCCACGAGCTGGGGCACAACATGGGAAGCCATCACGACCACGGAAACGCCAGTTCCGGCGCCTACAACTATTCCTTTGGTTGGCGCACCAGCAACAACCAATACCGGACCGTCATGGCCTATTCGCCCGGAACCCGGCTCAAGTACTTCTCCAACCACAACAAGAGTCGCAACGGCTACCCCCTGGGCCAGGCCAATTACGCGGAGAACTGGAGGAGCCTCAACAACACCGCCAACACCGTGTCCAACTGGCGCGACACCGCCGGCGGTGGCGGTGGCGGCGCCCTCGACCTGAGGCACACCAACCTCATTCGCGGAGGCAACGCGGTTTTCATCACCGACGGCGCCAATGCTGCTGAACGCGTTTGGGTGGCCGCCAGTCT
>DCAK01000024.1:929-1220 GCA_002311925.1 Planctomycetes bacterium UBA1135 | reverse complement strand
TTGCTATTCCCAATTGGGTGGCCTTTGCATCGACCTCGGTAGCCCGGTTCATGTCCTCGGCTCTTCCGTGTCCGACGCCCAAGGTTCGGCGTCCATTACCGTGCATATTCCCGCCATCCTATCGGTGGGAACGATGGTTTTCGCCCAATCCGCCGTTCTCCGCGGCGTTGGGGGAGCGGATTCGGAGAAATCGAACCGAACTTCCGGCTCGGTCCTTTAGGCTGAAACCCGGCCTAGCCGATGGTCAATGCGAGAGCGTTGGTGAAGGTCGAGCTTTCCGGGTCGAAACCC
>DCAK01000024.1:0-892 GCA_002311925.1 Planctomycetes bacterium UBA1135 | reverse complement strand
CGCCGCTGACTCCCGGGGGGATTGGGATGGAAAGGCTTCCCTTGCCGGTTGCTCCCAGGGAAATGAAGGGGAGGATGCGGATGGGTTGGCTGAGTTGGACCTCGCCCCATTGGGTGTTCGTGGGTCCGGGCCCGTGAATGGAATAGGCCACCCAACCCATGGCATTCGGGGTGCATCCGGACAAGGCGACGGTCGCGGTTCCACCCGCGAACAGTCCGGTCACGGTGAGGGTGGGGCCGGTGCTGGCGGTCCTTTTCAGCACATAGGGAAGGAAGGTCGATGGGTTGCAGCTGGGGCCCCCATGCCGACCCACCATCCAGCCCTCCTCATTGATGGCCCGGACATCGGCGATGCTGACCCCGGAGGGGCGATTGCTGGAGAGGGAATTTGCATTTTTTAGCCGCCAGTTTTCGTGAAGGAAACCGGCGCTCCCGGCGCCGCCGTTGCTGCCCGTTCCCAAGCCGATGATGGTTCCGGACTCGTTGACTCCGGTGGCCTCGCCCACGCTCCAGCTTGAGGGCAGGGGAAGTTGAACCATGTCTGCAGCCTCGGTCCACTTGAAGGTGGAAAAACCATTGGGAAGGCCGGTCCGATCCACTACGACACCGTTGTTGTTGATGTCGTATGCGATGGAACTCACGCTGCCGTTGTGAGGCAGGGCGCCTAACTCGTAAACGTCCTGGGCTGCGGCGGGACTGAGTGAAAAAAGAAAGGGAACGAGCATGAAAATGGCGAGCTTCATGCCGCCACCCTATCAGAGGAGAATTCCCAGGTCGCGGAGGCTTCTCAAAATGGGCCCGGATGGGGATAATGCGCCGTTCCGATGGTCATCAAGCGCTCCAAATCGATTCGCAAGCCCACCAAGAAGAAGACGGTGGGTTGGCGCGAGTGG
>DCAK01000074.1:40776-41178 GCA_002311925.1 Planctomycetes bacterium UBA1135 | reverse complement strand
GGTCCGGGCCGGGCGAAACGGGGCCGGGCTTCGACACCCCGAGGGGTTTCATCCCGTTTGGCATATTCCCGAACGGCCGGGATACAGCGGGGTGGGATTGTGGTGCAAGCAGGAGCCCGATTCCGTGAACATGGGGATGGGATGGGCCGAAGCCGACTGCGAGGCCCGGGTGGTCGCTGCCGATTTCGGCTCCACTCGCATTGTTTCCGTCTACATTCCTTCAGGCTCCTCGAAGCAGGAGAGACAGGATTTCAAGATGAAGTTCCTGGCCCGTTTCCGGCGTTGGATGGGGAAACAAGCGCGCGAAGGGAAGGAGGTTTTGGTTTGCGGCGACTTCAATGTGGCTCACACCGAAAAAGATTTGCGCAATTGGCGCGGAAATCGGAAGAATTCCGGCTTCCT
>DCAK01000074.1:38868-40657 GCA_002311925.1 Planctomycetes bacterium UBA1135 | reverse complement strand
TACACATGGTGGTCGAACCGAGGTCGGGCTCGGGAAAACAATGTGGGATGGAGAATCGACTACCAGGTGGCAACTTCGGGGCTTGCCAGCAGGGCCATGCGCGCAAAGGTCCACCAAGAAGCCCGCTTTTCCGACCACGCTCCTCTCGAGGTCGAATTCGCTCCCTCCAAGACTGGCAGGAATTTAATGTTAGACTAAGCTGGATTCCTCAGAGAATTTCCTCCTGCCACTCCGCAAAGAAACCATGAAAACATCTCTCCTCCCCTTTGCCATCCTGGCCCTGGCGCCTGCTGTCCTTGGCCAGTCCGCCACCTACGACCTGGACATTGACGTCAGCGCTTCAAATTTCACATTTGGAGGAGACACCAGCATGGGACCCATCGTTGGAACTCCTAATCACTTCCAAATGGATGGCTTCCAATCCGTCGTCCTTTCACCAGCATCGGGGCCCTTCACCAGCGGCGAATTGGCCGGAGGCGATCTCTTCACCAATCCCTCCACGATTTCCGCCAAGATTCCAAATGTTTTCAGTTGGCTTCCTCCCTTGGCCAGAATCTACATCCACGACTCTCACCTCAGCTTGGCTTCTACGCCCTTCGCCGTGAATCCTTCAACGGGAGCCTACAGCGCTTCGGTGACCACCACCTTCTTGTCAGGGACCGTCGAGGTGATTCCCTTGGTCGGAAGCACCTTCACAGTCGACTTGAATACCTTGCCCCCAGGCCCCCCCACCACCTCCAATGGGACCTTCACGGTCGCCGGAGGCCATGTAATCGGGGATTCCCCAGTGGACTTTGATGTCTCCTTCGACGATGGCGCGGGAACCTGGGCAGACGTGTGGATGGACGGCGACATCGTGGGTTCCGCCCCGATTTCCAGTGGAGGGGCCCAACTCTCCGTGAGTAACTTCATCCACGGCCAACATGCTGTCTTCAATTTCACCGGAGGCACCCCAAACCAGTTGACTTTCATGGCCTATAGCCTCGCAGGACCAGGCTCGACCAATGTGGGACAACTCGGAGTGACCCTCGGCCTCGCCTCGCCCAAAGATTCCGGAATCCGCGTGACCACTGACGGAGCCGGAGCCATCAGCTACTCCATAAACATTCCCAATGGAGCATTAGGTGCCGATGTCTGGATGCAGGGCTGCCAGGTTGGGGTGGTGACCAATGTCGTCGCCGATACTGTCCAGTAACGGCAATTCCGATTCCAAAAGAGCCCTGGGAAAACTTCCCCGGGGCTCTTTTCCATTTCTTGAGATTCCCACCTTTTCTGGCTCGTATCCCGTCGCCCTGCTATCTTTCTGCCCATCCCGCGCTGCTTTGCGCCACCAGAAACCCATTACGGTCGATGAAAACACCTCTCTCCCTTCTCTCCCTTCTGGCCTTGACGGCCGTCAGTTGCCAGTCCGCTGCCGGCCCAGAATTCGAAGCCGGCTTGACCCGCGTCAGCTTTGGGGGCGGACTCTCCCAGTCCGCGACCGCGGACAGTACTACCTCTCCTAGCACCGACACCGAAAGTGTCAGCAGCCTGGGACTGGATTTGACCGCGGGCCTTTTCATGTCCGAGGACATCGAGGTCGGAGGCAATTTCTCCTACGCATCCGCTGAAACCACGGATGAAACCACCGCCCCTTCTACCACGACCACGGTCTCTGGCTTCGGTCTGGGGCTCTACGGGCGCTACTACTTCGCCAACGCCGAAGGTTCCCACCCGTGGGTGCACGCCGGATTCGGCATGGCGAGTTCCGGGGATGGGACCACTTCCGAATCCGGGTTCGACGTCGACC
>DCAK01000074.1:32955-38734 GCA_002311925.1 Planctomycetes bacterium UBA1135 | reverse complement strand
ATTCGGGTCAAGGGGTCGGCCGGTCACGGTCGACCCCTCCTCCATTTCCCGCCCTATGTTCGCCCCCCTCTTCTTCCTCCTGGCCGCCACCCTCCCCGGGCCTCAGGGAGTGGACCACGTGGTGGTGGTCAGCGTCGACGGCCTTCGCAGCGACGCCTTGGTCTTCGCCGGAGAGAAATCCCTCCCCAATTTCCATCGCCTCCTTTCCGGGGCTTCCACTCTCAATTCCCGCACCGACCCCGACGCCATCGTCACCCTCCCCAACCACACGGGGATGCTGACGGGAAGGCTTATGAAAGGGAAGGAGGGACACGGATGGACCTCGAATGCCTCGGAAATCCCGCCGGAGATTACCCTCCATGACGGACCCAAGCGACATGTGTCCGGAATGTTCGAGGTGGCATTTTCCAACGGGGTGAGGACCTTCATGGCCGCCGGCAAAGGGAAGTTCATCCTCTTTCCGCAGAGTTGGCCCGATGCGCTTTCCGAAACCCACATTCGCTCCCTGGATTCCCGGGAAAACCTTCGGCTCTTTGAAACCGATTTGACGGATTCCTTCCTCGCCCACCTTGATGGAGCCTCCGGCCCCACCCTCTCCTTTCTCCACTACCCGGGTTCCGACATCGAAGGGCACTCCAAGGGCTGGAAACTTCAAAAAGATTCCGCCTACATGAAATCCATCTCAGGAATAGACCTGGAACTGGGTCGCATTCTGAGCGCCTTTGCCGAAAGGCAAGCTGCAGAGGAAAGCTGCGCTCTGGTCCTCACCTCCGACCACGGGGGAGGGGCGAGCCATCACGGCCACAGCGCCAAACCCGGCCTTTGGGTGAACTACATCATCCCCTTCGCCATTTGGAGGAGTGATGGCAAGGCCGAGGGAGAACTGTACGCCTTGAACCCGCGCAATCGGAAAGACCCGGGCATCCGGAATCCTGCCTCGCGAAATGGGGTGGCACCCCCCATCCGAAACGCCGAGGCGGCGAATGTGGCCCTTGCCCTGCTGGGCCTCCCCCCGGTACCCGGTTCCACGGAAAACGCCGCTCAAAACCTGAACTGGCTGACCGCGCCCCGAGGGAACTAACTCTCGAGAATTTCCAGGGCCCTTTCAGGAGGCCTGGCGACCACGGCCCTGCCCCCCATCACCAGAATGGGCCTCTGCAACAGCGAAGCATTTTCCACCAGGGCTTCCAGGAGGGTTTCCCTGGACGCGCCTTCCAAACCCAATTCCTTATAGCAAGGGTCCTTGACCCTCACCAACACCATCGGGTCGAACTCGCCCAGGGCCACGAGGATGCTCTCGAGTTCATCCACACTCGGTGGATTCTCATGGTAAATGCGGTATTCCGGCTCAAGCCCTCGCGCATCCAGGATTTCTCGGAGTCCGCGGCATTTCGAGCAACCCCCGTGAAACCAAACGGTGATGTTCTCTTGCGTCACGGGGATGAGGCTTCCTTGCGGGCGGTCCGAATCAATTCCAGCAAGGCCTTTCTTGTAGAAAAATTCGGATTGGAACTGGACGTTTCGCTAACCAGTTTGCGAATAATGGTTTCCGCTTCATCCAACTTCCCTTGAAAATAGAGGGCTTCGGCAAGAGGACCTTGAGCAAATTGCCCGTGCCCCTTTCCCAAATTCTCCTCTCTCAAGACGATGGTTTCCCGGTAGAGAGACTCCGCTTGGGCCCAATTTTTTCTTGCACTGGCGACCTCGGCTAGCCCCTCCTTGCCGTTAATGAGGTAGCCAACATCTCCATCCTTGAATCGGTCCACGATGGTTTGGAATCCCTCTTTCGCTTCCGCAATGCGGCCACCCCTCAATGCGGCGTAACTCATGTTCACGCGAAATGTGACCACATATAGATGAGATTCGGAAAGGGTTTCCTCGAGAATCAGAATTCTCTCCTTCCAAATAGATTCAGCCTCCTGAAATTCACCCAAATTATAATGGGCCGCAGCGAGAGCGTTCGCCGTGTTGGTGACATAGAGATGGTGGTTTGAATAGACCCGGCGGCGCCCTTCGAGAGCCTCGGTGAGGATGTCCTTGGCGAGTTCGAACCTTTTCTGGCGAAGGAGGATGGCGCCGAAATTGTGAGACGCAAGGAGGGTGGTCGGGTGGTCAAGACCCACCGTGTCCTTAAGTTCCTCGATGGACTGCCGAACGAGATCCTCCGCCTCGTTCACACGATTCCCGGCGACCAGGGTTTCAGCAAGCCCCAGCATAGTGCCGATGGTTTCCTCATCCACCAGGCCAAGAACCCGACGCTGGGCCTCGAGAGTCTTCCTCCCCAATTCTTCCGCTTCCGGCAACTTCCTTTCCTGGCGGAGGACATCCGCAAGAATGGATTTGGAAAGGAGGGTGCTTTGGTCTTCCATTCCCATGACCTCCTCCTTGCCCTTGACACTCCTCTCCAGGAAACCTCGAGCTTGGGAGATTTCATCCAGGTCGAGCATCAAGGCACCCAACGAATGGAGGCACTCCAGGGCGTCCTTGGACTTGAGGGACAAGTGCTCCTCAAGGATGGCCAGGGCTTCGGTGAGAAAGGGTTGGGAAGTCTTGTACCTGCCCAAATTCTTGTGCACATCCCCCAAGGTTCTGAGGAGCCTTGCCCTCAAGACTGGTTGCTCGGCGAGACCCTCCTTGAGACGCATTTCCCCCCTGGCAAGAACCTCCTCAGCGGAAATGGTTTCCCCCTCGGACCGGAAAAGGCTGACAAGGAATGCCACCACCTCTTCGCGCTTGTCCTTGTCCTCGACCGCGACCGCCGCGGCATCCCCAGCGGCGACCTTGGCATTCTCGGCTTCAATCCTGGCGGTGACATTTTCCACCAGGAGCCAGGAAACGATTCCGAAGGAAGTAGCCGCCACGGAACCGCTGACAGACAGAACCGGGTGGCGACGAGTCCATTTCATGAACCGGATATGAGGACCGGGCTTGCGAGCCTTGATGGGCTCGTGGTTGAGATACCTTTGAAGGTCTTCCGCGAACTCGAGCATCGTCTGGTACCGACGCTTCCTGTTCTTCTCGAGGGCCTTCATGCAGATGATGGACAACTCGACGGGAATCCGGGCCCGAACATCGTCCGGATCGGGAGGGTCTTCCATCAGAATGCGCTCCAAAACCTGGGGGCCGGTGTCGCCCTCGAAGGCCCTTTGCAGGGTCAAAGCCTCGTACAAAGTGGCCCCCAGGGAGAAGATGTCCGTTCGGAGATCCACCCCGATCTTGCTCGAAACCGCCTGCTCGGGACTCATGTAGTAGGGGGTTCCGACGATCTGCTCGGTGTCCGAATCCTCGAAATCGAGCTCGTCCTTAATCTTGGCAAGCCCGAAGTCGGCGACCTTTGGCTCTCCATCCTCGGTCATCAGGATGTTGGATGGCTTGATGTCGCGATGGACCACATCCAACTCGTGGGCGGAGGCCATGCCCTCGACCACCTTGAGGAAAAATTCCGCCACTCCGCGGTAATGGTCCTCCTCGAATTCCCCTTGGCTGCGAAGGCCCACGATGTGGTCGTCCAAGGTCTTGCCCCCGGGAACCAACTCCTGGGCGATGAAATGGGTGCCGGAAGCCTCTCCCACCGAAAGGGTCTGGATGACCGCGGAATGGCTGATCTGGCTTCCGACCTCGGCCTCTCTCTTGAATCTCTCGATGAAGAGAGGGTTGTTGCCCAGGTGCGGGGCCAACAATTTGAGCGCCACCCGGCGGCTCAGGGAGATCTGCTCGGCCTCCCAAACGACCCCGACCCCGCCCCGCCCCAATTCCCGAAGAAGACGGAAATCACCAAGAATCTTTTCCCCAGACGGGGAGTCCTTGACCTCGACATGGGCTGGCCCCTCCTTGCTCGCGACCTTGGATTTCTCGACGAGTTCCTTGTACTGCCCCAGCATTTGCTCGAGGCCTGCCCGGATATCCTCATCCTGGTTGGCGAGGAAATGGAGCGTTTCAGGGGTATTCCCCCCCTTGAGGAGGGCAAGCCACTCCTGAAAGGCCTTTTCCGCCTTTTCCTTACCAGGGTCGCCTTCTTCCATGCTTCGAGAACTGAAGGCGAATTCTAGCCAGCCAGCCCGATATTGTCAGTTTTGGTGTAGGATGTCTCAAACAAGGTTTCCTCATGAAAACCCCCATCCCCCTCCTCCTTTTCTTCTCCCTTTTCGCTTCGAGCGCTATTGGGCAGAACCGTTCAACTATTGACCTCTACGGCGGAGGCATCATCGGCGAAACCACCTGGTTGGACATGGAGAATCTCCAGCCACAGATTCCGGTCTTCGCAGCTTTCGGCGCAACCGGAGGGCACAACGCATCCTTGGTGGCGATTTCAGGCGACCTGGACGACCTGCTCTGGGTGCGCGATCTCTATCAGGGGCGATTCTTCCACCTTGGAAATGCTGACGCCAACGGGAACCTTTCCTATGACCTTGTGATTCCGGATGTTCCAGGAATGGACGCCAGCAGGCTCTTCATTCAAACCCTGACCTACGACTCGAGTTTTTCCTCCGGACCCGACATGTTCGACTCGGTCAGCAATCTTGTCCTGTTGAAGCCCGCTTATGAGGGCTATTGGAGAAACCACGAAGAATCCCTCCCGGCCTCCGCTCATCAGGCTCATGCCATCCAAATGACGACGGCTCGCGGGGGGGCTTTGCAAGTTCTCATCACTGGAGGAGGCAACTCCCTATTCCAGGAATCCTCTCATAAATTCGAGACGACCGATCTCGCCTATCAATGGGATACCACCCTCCAGCGAATGAACCCTCTTCCGAACATGACGGAGCAGCGGGCGGGCCATTCCGCGACCCCTCTGGGAAATGGAAGGGTTCTCATCTGTGGCGGGATGCACTACGCGGGGCCAGATAACAACGGATACCGGACTGAAGTCACCAATAGTGTCGAAATGTGGGATTCTGAAATGTGGGCCTTCGTGCCTATGCCGCCTATGTCCGAGCCAAGGGCCTTTCATCAGGCCGTTCTTCTGGACGACGGGAGGGTCCTCGTCATCGGCGGCTCACGGGGATTCGGAAATGACTCCGCCCTTGATTCCTTCGAACAAACTTTGGCCTCCGGCATGCGTACCACCGAAATATTCGATCCCTTTCAGGGAACTTGGAACCAAGGACCGAACCTCCCTGAGAAGAATGTGGGCGGTCGTGCCATCAAGGATGCAGGGGGAGCGGTCCTGCTAGCAGGTGGAATTAACTCGCAGGGCGCAGCCCAAAAAGTTGTCTACCGTTTCGACCCGCAGGCCACCTATGTCAATCAAGTCGCAATGATGAATGTCCCACGGGCCTTCTTTTCAATGGTGCTTCTTCGAGATAACCGCGTTTTCATCGCCGGCGGCTATGAAGGCAGTATTGGCAGCCTCATCTCTTTGAATTCCACAGAACTGTTTGACCCTGGAAGCCAAACCTTCTCCGTTTCAACCCCTTTACCCGAGTCCATCGCCTTTGGAACCGCCGTCCAGGGAATCCTCGGAAACGATATGGTTTACATCACGGGTGGAAGCAGTGAAAACCGCTCGGGAACCGGAACCACTCTCATGACCTTCAACCCGGGCAATGAGAGCACGGCTTCCGGCCGAACCTCCAATCAAGACCACGGCGGAGGCATCGTCGTCATGGTGGGGAACGGAGGTATCGGAGTCGTCAGCGGAGCCGGATCCACACCCGGATTCAACACGAGCGATGGGGAAAGCATGGCCCCGGTAGGCGAATAGACCAATAGACCCGGAGTGACGCATGTCCCGTGTTAGGATGAGCCAGCGGGGTTGAGGCCCCGTAACCACAGAGGA
>DCAK01000074.1:22712-32916 GCA_002311925.1 Planctomycetes bacterium UBA1135 | reverse complement strand
ACAGAGGAAAAAACATGATTCGACTTCTCCCGACTCTTACTCTCACAGCCGCGGCCTTCTTCCTCGCAGGAAGCCCGGCTGGCGCGGCCCCTCAATGATGTCCGGCAAATAGTTACCAGGGTCCTGGTGACACAGCCGGTGCAAGCCCCGCTCCCGCTCCCGCTAGGCCGGCCTCAGGAGGAGGTGCCACGGCCACTCCAACTGCCCCCGTCGGGCCCTCTATGCCGGTAGCCTCCGCACCGAGTGGCGTCCCCTTCAAAGTGGTCCGCATGAAGACCAGCAAGATGCGGCTCAAGATGGTCTGGGATTACCCCGTTTGGAAACCTGAAGGAGTTGAAGGTCAAACCGGCGGAACCGGCTCCTCGGTTGTGTTACGGGCCCTGCCGCGGGCCGACGCCTTCGCCTACATCGCCAAGGAAGACCTTCGTCCCATCCTGGCTCTCCGGGAATGCAATTCCTGCACCGGAACCGACGACGCTCTCCTGAGCCGGACGGATGACAACGAGAAGACCTTCCTCATGGCCCGGTGGTTCCACTGCGTGAAGCTCCCCGCCCATGTCCTCGAAGAAGACCATCCTTTCAGGAACACCTTCGCGGAGGACCATCCTCCTCACCTGTTCCTGGCCAGCTCAGACGGGAATCTGCTGACCCCTCTCACCGGGGAGCAATCCCGCACCGAGCTGTGGGACGGCATGTTCGCCCTCCTCGAAGAGGAATACCTCAAGGACGCGAAGAAATCCTTGCGGGATATTCAGCGTCTTCTGGATGAATACGACACCCTCGACGCTCGAGAGGACCGCTTGCTCGAGCAGTTCGAATCTGAAATCGAAAAGAGGGGTCCGAAATCCCACAAACTGGCCAAGATCCGCAAGGATATCGATCGAGTGGCCATCGCCAAGAAGAGGGCTCTCGGCAAGGAATCCAAGGCCAGCGACCTCGGCCTGAAGAAGGCGGAAAAACAGACAGCCTCTCTTTGATGCTCCGCCAGGCGGTCGGCTTCTGCGGCCTCCTGGCCCTCCTCGCCCATCCTGCTTTCGCGCAGGACAAGGATGACGAGCGGGGAAAGGATCCCTGGACGAAGAACGAGCCGGCGGCCATGGAGGCGGCCGGCATTCTTCGTTTCGGGAACTTCGCATGGGGAGACGACCATGGAACCTCCGCCATCGAGGAAACCTTGGGAGACATGGATCTCCTTTGGACGGAAACCCCCCACTTCCGCATCGCTTCCACTTTGGGGGAATATTCCATTCCCAACGGCGACCGACGGCAAAAAAAGAAGCTCAGGGAGGAGCTTGAGGAACTCGCACTCCTTCTTCCTGACCTCAACCCGCGGAAAATCCGCAAGCTCGGCCCCTGGCTGAGGCTTCACTTGTGGGCCATGCGCCTGGAGAAAACCTACGCCGAAGTCTGCGCAATTCTCCAAATCGAGGACGGCGACTTCCCCAAGAAGAGAGGCGAGCTGGTGAACAGCAAATACATGGGTGAAGGTCCCTTCATGGGAATGCCGGAGAAGTTCACCCTCTTCATCGCGGAAAAGGAGAGCACCCTGGGCCGGTACGCAAACCGTTACTGCCCTCCCTTCACTGACGGCCCCAAGAGACACCTCTTCCCGAAGTTTGGGTCCATGATGTTCGGAACCGCCGAGGAGTTTGCCAATGGGCTTCTCAAGGACGACACCCAGATGCACTGCCACGTCGTGGCGTCCATCGTCCACAACCTCGTCGATTGCTACCGCTTCTACTGGTACGCTCTTCCTGTTTGGATTCCCGAGGGCCTTGCCCATCATTGCGTGCGAAAAATCGAACCTCGGTTCAATCAGTTCACCTCGGTGAAGGAATACTCCCCCAATGACGGTGACAATTGGGAATGGGAGGAGCGAATTCGGTCCCGCGTGGGGCACGACTACTTTCCCACCTTCGCCAAACTCATGCGCTGGACCGGGCATGGCGAACGCAAGGTCGTGGATCACATGATGATGTGGTCGCGGGTGGACTACCTTTTGGAAGAAAAGGAGGACGCATTCGCCGCCTTTTTGGACGGGATGACGGGGATGGTGCCCGGCCACGGGGCTCTGCCCGACGGGGACCAGGTCCTCGCCTTCCAGGATGAGACCTTCAATAAGGCGTTCGGGGTCTCTCCCGACGTATTCGATGAGGAATGGGCTGCTTGGGTGAAGAAAAACTACAAGGACAAGTGATTCTTCTCCTTCTTCCTCTTTTCCTCGCCCAAGAATCCGCGTCCCAGCCCGCGCTCGCGTTGGAGAGGGTCGTGAAGGGGCTGGACCAGCCCCTGTTCCTGACTTCTCCCGCTGGAGATTTCGAAAGGCTCTTCATCCTGGAGCGCCCCGGAAGAATTCGCATCCTCAAGAGCGGGGTTCTTCTGGAGGAACCCTTCCTCGACTTGAAGAAGAAAATCACCACGCGCGGCGAGGGTGGAATTCTTGGATTGGCCTTTCATCCCGACTATCACGAGAACGGGCGCTTCTTCATCAACTACACCGAAAAGAAGGACAAGGGCGCCACCATCGTGGCGGGGTTTTCGGTGGACCCGGACGACCCCGACCTCGCCGACCCTGATTCGAGGGTCGAGCTCCTCCGAATTTCCCAACCCTGGGCCAACCACAACGGCGGGATGGTCGAATTCGGACCGGATGGTTTTCTTTATGTGGGCATGGGGGATGGAGGCGCCGCCGGGGACCCAGGCAACCGGGCCCAGGACGGTTCCACCTTCCTTGGAAAACTCCTGCGCCTGGATGTGGACGGAGAGGCCCCTTACGGAATCCCCGAGGACAATCCCTTTCTGGAAGAGGACGATTTCCTGGACGAAATCTGGGCCTACGGACTCCGCAACCCTTGGCGGTTTTCCTTCGACCGTTTGACCGGGGACCTGTGGATTGGAGATGTGGGGCAAAATGCCTGGGAAGAAATCCATTTCCATCCAGCGGGCGCCCCCGGAGGGGTCCATTTCGGTTGGCGAACCTGGGAGGGCACCCACCCGTTCCTGGGGAAATCCTCCACCCTGGAAGAAACGTCTCTTCCCGTTCATGAATATGCCCAGAAGGGGACACCCAAGCGCTGCTCCGTCACCGGCGGCTATGTCTACAGGGGGGCCTCCATTCCCTGGCTTCAGGGCTCCTACCTGTTCGCGGATTGGGTCAGCAACGAAGTCTGGTCGGGTCGCCTGCAGGATGGGAAGCTGATCGCAATCCAGGACCGGACGGGTGAACTCGCTCCCAAGCCCGGAAAACGCCTCGGCGGGGTCGTTTCCTTCGGAGAAGACGCGGCCGGCGAGGTCTACATTCTTTGCATGCTCAGCGGCAAGGTCTGGCGCATCGTCGATGCCGAAAAGGCGGGCCCGTGATAGGGTGGCTGGGTTCCACATTCCCCCTGGAATCCCATGTCCAAACCTCTTCCCCTCCTCTTTTTCCTGTTCTTCACCCCCTCCCTGAGCTCTCAAATCGTCTTCCTGGACGAGGACTTTTCCTCGGGCGTTCCGCCGGCGGGGTGGGCGGAAATCAACAACGGGAATTCCCTCGGATGGGAAATCGGCTCGTTGAACGCCGATGCCGCCTTTCATGACGATTTCACAGGATTCAACGACAACTCCGTGGTCTCGTCGGCCGTGGATTTGAGCACCGCCACCGGAGCTTGGCTCCATTGCAACCAAAATGTTTATTACGCGAGTTGGCGGGACCATCACTACATCGATGTCTCCCTCGACGGGGGCAACACTTTCACCAATATCCACGATGATTTCTCAGGAGACGGAAATAGCACGATGACCGTGGACCTTTCCGCATTCGGCGGAGTCAACAGCCTGAACCTTTCCTTCCACTACACGGGAGATTATGCCTCCGAGTGGACCGTCGACGATGTCCTGATCGACGACTCTCCCAATCCTCCCCCACCGGGCATCTTGACCACAGCCGTCAACTCGGCCAATGGTCACACCTATCACTTGCTGGAATCCACCACCTGGACGGAAGCCGAAGCCGGGGCCGTGATTCTGGGTGGTCATCTTGCAACGGTTCGCGACCAAGCCGAAAACGACTGGATATGGAGCAACTTCAGCAATTGGGGAGGCCAGGACCGAGATCTCTGGATTGGCCTCAATGATGTTGCCTTGGAAGGCACCTTCGTTTGGTCCTCTGGAGAATCCAACACCTTCCGTTACTGGGCGTCGGGTCAACCGGACAACAATGGCGGCAACGAAGATTACGTCCACATCGGCGAATTGAATACCGATCAATGGAACGACATGTTCGATGCCGCATCTACCTCCTGGTCTCCTGGATATTTTGGAGTTGTCGAAATAACCACTCCTACCGGCCCTCAATACGATGTTCAGAATCTTGTTGCTGGCGCTACAGCCATCCTTTCTGTTTCTGGATTTGGCCCAGGAAATCCTGGCGTCATCGCTTATTCCGTTTATGGAGGAGGCCCCACACCGACGCCTTTTGGGGATGTCGATATGAGCATGCCTATCCGTCAACTCCCGGCCATCACAACTGACTCCAATGGCAACGCAAGCCTTTCCGCTTCAGTGCCCCCCCACGTTGGAGGAATGCCTGTGTGGACTCAAGCAGTGGAGTTACTCCCAGGCGGCGGTGGGAATTTAACTAATTCCCATGCTCTCACCGTGCAATAAGTAGAAATGGTCGGGGCGAGAGGATTCGAACCTCCGACCTCTGCAACCCCATTGCAGCGCGCTAGCCAAGCTGCGCCACGCCCCGACCGGGGCGACAGTCTAGCGGTGCGGTCTCGGGGCGAAACCCGGACTCAAGTTTGGTTTCGGAACCGCCACACCCCTCTCTGGCCGGGCGTTTCCTCCACCTTCACCTCCAAGCCAAGAAGTTCCAGCTTGGGGAATCGAGCCTCCAATCTCTTGACCAATTCCCCGCCCAACCAGGCGGAGAGATTCTCGGCGGAGGTGTTGTTGATGGGCAGCACCAACACATCCTCACTTGGGGCCGCGTAATACCTGTCCTTGTATCGGACCTCCATCACTCCGTCCTCCCTCAGCGAATGCTTCAAGTCGGAATGCTGGTCGGGAATGATCCAGTGCTCGTCCAACTCGTCCACGAGCTCCCGAACCACCGGCTTGGCCTGAAGAAAATCCAGAACCAAACCATGCGGAGACAGGTTGGCCTGGATTTCCACATAAACCCGATAGTTGTGGCCATGCAACCTCTCCGCGGTCCCATCTGGAAAGATGAGAAAATGGGCGGCGGAGAATTTCAAATACTCCTTGTCGATTTGGATGGACCATTCCTCCATGGCGGCGAATCCTATCCGTTCCTCCGGTGACCGGGTTCAGAAAGCGACGGCTTCCAGGGGAAAGACCGGGCCCTCCAGGCAGGACTTGGCCCAGGGCCAATGCCCGAGCGCGCCATCGGGCCGGGTGGGTACCGGGCAGGCGTTGCACACCCCGTAACCACATCCCATGTAGGTCTCCAAGCTGATTTGACCCTCCAAATCCCTCTCCCTGCATAGGGCCGCGAAGGCATGAAGAAGACCCTCGGGACCACAGGCGCAGAAGAGGGCCTCCCGACTCACCCGCCCTCCATCCAATTCCTCGACCAAGCTGTCCAGAACCGAGCCTGAAAATCCCAAGGAGCCGTCGTCGGTGGCGAGCACGGTCCGGAAGGATTGGTTTTCGAACTTGCTCCGGTCATAGAGCCGGTCCCCCGTTCGAGCTCCGAAAAAATAGGTGGTGTTGCTCGCCGCCCCCTCTGCAACCCGCTGCCGACCGTAGCCCAGGAAGGGGGCGCTGCCCACCCCTCCGGCAATCATCACCAACTCGCGGGACGGGTCCGGATCCTGAAACCCCCTGCCGAGAGGAAGGGTGCAGTCGACCCCCTCTCCCATTTCCACAGTCTCGAGAGCCTGGGTGCCCGGCCCGATGACCTGGACGAGAAAGGTGACCGTACTCGCGTCGGGCTGCTCGTAGATGCTGAAGGGGCGAGGAATCACCGGACCTTCGCCATGGGCCGGAGAAAGCATGGCGAATCGACCCGCGGCAATCGGTTCGATGGCCTCCGGAAGGCGGAGTTCGAGGACAAATGTGTCGGGCCCGCATGCGGGTTTCCCCGTCACTTTTCCCGTCCAAACACGCGTGTCGGCAGCCAATTCGGCCATGAGCGGCGAAATTCTATCCCCGCGCCTAGAATTCCCCGTCATGGCGCGCAAAATCCACGCCGAAGGAACCCCCGAGGACCCCGTCCTCGCGGCGGGAATCCTGGTCTGGCGAACAGCCGGCGAGGACATCGAATTCCTTCTCGTCCGGAACGCGAAGCACGGAACTTGGGGCTTTCCCAAGGGGCATGCCCAACCTGGGGAAGACCTGGTTGACGCAGCCATTCGGGAAACGGAGGAAGAAACGGGAATCCGATTCGCACCGGTCGACCTGCGCCCCGATTTCCTCGACACCTGCATCTACCAGCCCAGGAACACCCGGTGGAAGCGCGTCTTTCATTTCCTTCCGATTCATGGCGTTCCCCCATCCACCCCATTCCAAGTTTCCGGAGAACATGTCGAAGGCAGTTGGAAAACCGAAGCGGAGGCCCTCGAGGTCCTGACCCGCCAGGAATCCCGCAGGGCTCTCATTCGGGCCGTTGAAACCCTAGCTGGACCCTCTTCGGCATGACGCCGGAAGAAGCGCTGCCCATCCTAGAAGCCCACTCTCCCCTTGGAGAGACTTGGCCCCGTCATTGCCGCCAAGTGGCCAAGGTGGCCCACTCCCTTGCCGCCGCCGTTGCCGATGTCGGGGCGGATGTCCATCCCCCGCGGGTCGAAGCCCGCGCCCTTGTCCACGACATCGGGAGATTCAAGACCCACGGTCCCATGCACGGGTGGTCCGGCTACCTCCTGCTCAAGAGGCTGGGGCACCCGGCACTGGGTCGGGGATGCATCACCCACTGGACCAAGGGACGCCCCGCCGAAGAAATGGCCGCGAGTCCCGCCTTCTCCGAATCCTTCATTGAAAAGGTCTACGCCGCCCTCGACCCGCCCGACTGGACCCTCGAAGACAGCATCCTCTCGGTCGCCGACAGCAGCGTGATGCACACGACCATCGTCTCTCTCAAGCCCCGCCACGACGATTTGGAGACTCGCTACGGAAGCTCGACATGGATGGATCGAATCAAGAATCTCGCCTTCTCGCAAGAAAGCGAAATCAGCGCGGTCCTTGGGCATCCAGTCGCCGATATCTTGGGGCCTCTCCATGGCGACACTCTCGACCATGCCTGAAACCACCCTCCACGGCCTCGACCGATTCTCCTCTCGGGCGCGGGCTGCGCTTGCCCATGCCCTCGAGCAGGATCCTGAATCCATTCTTCTCGAGGTCCCGCGCGACGAAACCCACGGCGAATTCTCCTTCCCCTGTTTCCAGATGGCCAAGGCCTCCGGGGAAACCCCGCCCGCATTGGCCGCCCGGCTTGCGGCGGAACTCGAAATCGAGGCGATGCAGACCGAGGTCGTCGGCCCCTTCCTGAATTTCAGGATCGACACCACCCCCCTTGCAGCAGCCATTCTGGAAGGGGCCCTTGCCTCCGACTACGGCAAAGGCGAGCAGAACGAAACCACCGTATTGGAGTTTTCCTCTCCCAACATCGCCAAGCCGATGCATGTGGGACACTTGCGCTCGACCGTCATCGGAGCCTCTCTGGCCCGGATCCTCGCCCGGCTCGGACACAAGGTGACCCGCATCAACCACCTCGGCGACTGGGGGTCGCAATTCGGTCGACTCGTCGCAGCCTGGCGCCGATGGGGGAACGAGGACGCATTCGCCGCCCATCCCATCGAACACCTCCTGGAACTTTATGTTCGCTTCCACGAGGAGGAGGAGAAGGACCCCACCCTGATGGAGGAGGCCAAGGCCGCCTTCGGGGAACTTGAAACCGGGGAAGATGGGGATAGCCGTCGACTCTGGAAGCGTTTCACCGAGGCCTCCCTGCTGGAATTCGACAAGATCTACGCAAGGCTGGGGATTGAATTCGAGCACATCCGGGGAGAGTCCTGGTACGAGGACCGCTTGGAAGGCCTGGTGGAATGGTTGGATGCGCGCGGAGTCCTCGAGGAATCCGACGGCGCCCAAATCGTCGACCTCACCGCCCAGGGAATGGACACCCCGTGCCTGGTGAAGACCGCCCTCGGAACCACCCTCTACGCCACCCGCGACCTCGCCGCCGCGCGAAGCCGTTGGGAGGAGTTCTCCTTCGACCACTCCCTTTATGTCGTCGGCTCCGAACAGGAACTCCATTTCCGCCAATTCAAGGCTGTCCTGGACCGTTGCGGCGAAGACTGGGCCGCCCGCATCGAGCACATCTCCTTCGGTCTCATCCGCATGGCCGAGGGCAAGCTTTCCACCCGCGAGGGCAAGGTCCTGCTCCTGTCCAAGGTGCTCGACCGCGCTTGCGAATTGGCCATGGAAACCATCGCCGACAAGAACCCCGACCTGGCCGACCGAGGGGCCGTGGCGGAGCAGGTGGGCCTCGGGGCCGTCATCTTTCACGACCTCAAGCACCAGAGGCAAAAAGATGTGGTTTTCGATTGGAAGGAGGTCCTCAGCTTCGAGGGAGACACGGGCCCCTACCTCCAATACACCCACGCCCGCTGCTGCTCCATCCTGCGCAAGGCGGCCTCTCCCAACATCGCTTTCCAGGATGTGGACCCATCCCTGCTCGCGGATTCCCCCGAACTCATGGTGGCTCTCGGCCGCTACCCGGCCGCCATTCGGGAGGCCGGCAACCGCCGCGAACCCTCAGCGCTCGCCCAGGCTCTCCTTCGCATTGCCTCGGCGGGAAACGCCTTCTACCGGGACCGGCGGGTGCTGGGTTGCGGAGACGAAGCCCTGGAACGCGCCCGCCTCGCCGCGGTCGCCGCCCTCCGCAACACTCTTGCCGACGGCCTGGGCCTGCTCGGCGTCCCGGCGCCGGAGGAAATGTGACCCCCTCCCCCTCCTACCTGGACAAGATTCGGGATGTTCCCGATTTCCCCAAACCTGGAATCGTCTTCAAGGACATCACTCCTCTTCTCGCCGATGTTCATGCTTTCATGGAGGCGATTGAAGACTTGGTCGCGGGGGTACGCGGCCTGAAACCCACCCATGTCGCCGGTGTGGAATCGAGGGGTTTCCTTCTGGCTGGCCCGATGGCGGAACGCCTGGGCGTCGGAGTCATTCCCCTTCGCAAGCTCGGCAAGCTCCCCTGCGAAACCTGGAAGGAGGACTACTCTCTTGAATATGGGGAAGCCACCCTCGAAATCCATCGCGACGCCTGCGGACCCACCGACCGCGTGGTCGTGGTCGACGACCTGCTGGCCACCGGAGGAACCGCAGCCGCATCCGTCAACCTCATCCGCAAAACCGGAGCCGAGGTCGTCGGAGCCTGTTTCGTCGTGGAATTGGAATCCCTGGAAGGCCGCAAGCAGCTTCACGGGGTCGAGATTCACAGCCTGGTCGGGGTAAAGGAATAGAATTCACGCATGGCGGAGAAGGAAGACCTCGACCAGGAAGACCAGGTTCCCACTGAGCAGCTCTGGGAACGCTGGCAGGAATCCGGCGAGGAGGAGGTCAAGATGCTTCTGGTCGAGAGATACCAACCCTTGGTGGGCTTCATCGCCGCCCGCATGGTCGCCTCCCTCCCCCGGTCGGTGGATGTGAACGACCTCATTCAGGAAGGCAATTTCGGCCTGATGGATGGGATTGAAAAATTCGACCCGGAACGAGGATTCAAGTTCAAGACCTACTGCTCCACCAGGATTCGAGGGGCGATGCTGGACGCACTGAGAAGCCAGGATTGGGTGCCTCGCCTCGTCCGGCAAAGGGCCTCGAAGATGGAGAAGGCGAGGGCCGAGTTCCTGAGCCGCTTCGGCCGCGAACCCACCGACTCGGAGATCATCGACTCTTTGGGAATCGAGACCAAGGAGCTTCAGGCCATGAAGAAGGCAAAGCCCAGGGCCATGCTCAGCATCAGCGACAAGCCTTCCTCCCCCGAGGGTGGAGAGGGATCCGGGTTGGCGGGTCTGGGCGAATCCAAGGAGATGAACCCCTTCGATGCGGTCGACCGCAAGGACCTCATGGATGTCATCACGCGGTCCTTGAGCAAGAAAGAGCGGGCGGTGCTCCAGCTTTACTACATCGAGGGACTCACCCTTCGAGAAGTGGGTGCGGTCCTGAACATCACCGAATCCCGGGTTTGCCAGAT
>DCAK01000074.1:6003-22642 GCA_002311925.1 Planctomycetes bacterium UBA1135 | reverse complement strand
CACCGAATCCCGGGTTTGCCAGATTCACGGCAACGTCATCAAAAGGCTCAAGGAGAGACTGAGAGGGTCGCAGGGCCAATTCAGGTCGTGAGTTCCTTCGGGGACCCCCTGGATTCACAAGTTTTCCTGCGCCGCCTTCCCCTGCGACGCCGACTTGCTCGGACCCTTCTTTTCGAGACAGAGTGTTCCAGCACGGCCGACCTCGCTCGCGGAATCCTGGAAAAGGAGGGAGCAGATTCAGCCGGTGGGCTTCTCGTGACCGCCGAATGGCAAACGGGCGGCAAGGGCCGGAAGGCGCGGGACTGGTGGTCGGGTCCGGACGGGTCGAATCTCGCCTGCACCTTGATATTGACCCGTCCACCCGAGCCGGGAGAAGCGGTGGGCGTGGCGGCGGCTTGCGCCCTGGCCGAAGTGTTGCAGCGCATCGTCCCTGGAAAAATCGCCGCCAAGTGGCCCAATGACATTCTTCTCGACGGAAAAAAGATCGCCGGCTTTCTTGTCGAAATTCTCCAGATTGGGGGACATCCCTGCCTTCTCCTCAGCCTGGGCCTCAATGTCCATGCCGCCCCTCCCCCATCCATCGTCCCGCATCCGGCGACCTCTCTCGCCGAAGGCGGCGGGCGACCTCTTTCCCGGACGGGAATCCTGGCTTCCTGGGTTCTGGCCCTGAACGGCATCCTTTCCCGCCTGGACCGCACGGGCCCCGGAACCCTCGAAGCGGCATACTTGGATTGGCTTCGCCGTTGGGCCCCCGCAGGAGTTCGGGATCCAAAAACCGGAGATGGCGGCCCTCTGGTAGGATTCTCGGTTTCCACGGGCCTGACCTGGACCGATGAGGCGGGCCTCCCCGTCACAAAGACCCCAGGCCTTCTTCCAACCCTCGAAGCGATTCCCAGCTGACCATGCCCCGCCACGAAGGCAGAAACCCCGACCAACTTCGCCCCGTCACCTTTCACCGGAATTATGCCCGCAATGCAGAGGGCTCGGTCCTGGTGGAGGTGGGCAATACCCGCGTAATTTGCACCGCTTCCGCGGTCAACGGGGTCCCGCGCTGGATGAAGGATTCTGGGAAGGGCTGGATGACCGCCGAATACGCGATGTTGCCGGGATCCGTGACCGGCCGCAAGCGCAGGGAAACCCTCAAGAAAGACGGCCGGAGCGTGGAAATCCAAAGGCTCATTGGTCGAGCGCTGCGAGCCGTCGTGGACATGGAGGGGTTTCCAGGAATCACCCTGCATGTGGATTGCGATGTTCTTCAGGCGGACGGAGGAACCCGATGCGCTTCCATCACCGGAGCCATGGTGGCCGTTCATGACGCTTTTCAATCGTTGGCCGCCAAGGAAAAGTTGTCCCATTGGCCTCTCCGGGATTGGGTCGCGGCCGTTTCCGTCGGAGTCGTGGACGAAACCGTCCTCCTGGACCTGGATTACGAGGAGGATTTCGCCGCTCAAGTGGACATGAACATCGTCGCCACCGGAAAGGGCAAGCTCGTCGAAGTGCAAGGAACCGCAGAGGGCGACCCTTTCTCCCGTGAAATTCTTGACCAGCTGGTGGATTCTGGCCTGGCGGGGTGCGCCGAGCTGGCGAATCTTCAGCAGAAAGCGGTGTTGGAGACCCAACCCGCCCCATCTTGAACCGCCAGGGAATCCTTCTCGCTTCCGGGAACCCGGGGAAACTTGCCGAACTGCGCAGGCTCTCAGGCGACCTTCCGGTCGACATCCGTGGCCCCGAATCCCTGGAAAACGGTCTTCCCCATGTGGAAGAGACCGGCTCCTCCTTCCTCGAGAACGCAGTTATCAAAGCCTTGTCCGCCGCCGATGCGGCCGTGGCAGACGGAGGGGATGATTGGGCCTTGGCCGACGATTCGGGCCTCGCTGTCGATTTCCTGGATGGCGCCCCCGGAATCCGGTCCGCCCGGTTCGCCGGAACCCAGGGAGAAGAACGCGATCTTGCGAACAACACCCTTCTTCTTGAAAAGCTGAAAGGCGTCCCCCCCGAAGGGAGGCGGGCCTCTTTCTGGTGCGTCCTCGCCCTGGCTCGCCCCGGACAAGTCCTCCTCGCCGTCGAAGGGTCGGTGGAAGGCCGGATTCTGGACGCTCCTCGTGGAAAGGGTGGATTCGGCTACGACCCCCTCTTTTTCCACGAGCCATCAGACCGCACTTTCGCCGAGCTCGAACCGGAGGAAAAAGTCTCCATCAGTCATCGCAGCATGGCCATGACCCGTCTCAAGACAGCCTTGGAAAGCCTCGTGCCCCAGGGAACGGCATGAGCAAAAAACTCCCCCTCCACCGAATACGGAACTTTTCCATCATCGCCCACATCGACCATGGGAAATCCACCCTGGCCGACAGGCTGATGGAGCATGCCGGAGCCGTGGACAAGAATCGGTCCCGCGACCAACTTCTCGACTCCATGGATCTTGAGCGAGAGAGGGGAATCACCATCAAGGCGGCTTCGGTCGCCCTCGAGGTGGATGTCAGGGGGGAAATGCATCTGCTCAATCTCATCGACACTCCTGGCCATGTGGATTTTTCCTATGAAGTCGAGAAATCCTTGCAGGCTTGCGAAGGGGCCCTTCTCCTCATCGACGCGGCCCAGGGCATCCAGGCCCAGACTGTGGCCAACGCCACCCTGGCCATGGACCAGGACATGGAAGTCATCCCGGTTCTCAACAAGATCGACCTCCCCCACGCCCGCCCTGAAGAGGTCCTCGAGCAACTCGAGCACGTTCTTCTTCTGGAAAGCGAATCCTGCATTTCCTGTTCCGCCAAGACGGGCAAGGGAGTGGAGGAACTCATCGAGGCCGTGGTCGACAGGGTTCCGGCGCCGACTGGTGACCAGGACAACCCTCTCCGGGCCCTGATTTTCGATGCGAAATACGACGAGTACCGCGGGGTCATCGTGAACCTACGCATGGTGGACGGAGTCATTCGCAAGGGGGACAT
Organism: Planctomycetes bacterium UBA1135; assembly: GCA_002311925.1. Lineage (GTDB taxonomy): Bacteria > Planctomycetota > UBA1135 > UBA1135 > UBA1135 > UBA1135. The sequence continues at coordinate 19,697 of DCAK01000074.1, read as the reverse complement.
GGTCCACATGCTTGGAGCCAAGGCGGATTACGAGGTCCTCGAGCTCGGGAAATTCACTCCCGATCCCAAACCCTGCGATTCGTTGGAGCCCGGCGAAGTGGGTTATCTCATTTCCAACATCAAGAAACTGGGGGATGTTCATATCGGAGACACCCTCACCGTCCAGAAGGGTGAAAGGGCAAGCCGCCTCCCCGGGTACCGGGAACCCCAGCCCATGGTTTGGTGCGGGCTCTATCCCGTGCGGTCGGGGGATTTCGAAAACCTGCGTTCCGCCCTCAACACCCTCAAGCTGAACGATTCCTCGCTGGTTTTCGAACCTGAATCCAGCGATGCGCTGGGTTTCGGATTTCGGTGTGGCTTTCTTGGCCTCCTCCACATGGAAATCGTCCAGGAACGATTGGAAAGGGAGAGCGGCCTCGACATCGTCCAAACCGCCCCCACCGTCCCCTACGAAATTCTCATGCAGGGCGGCAACCTCCACACCATCCACTCGCCGGGGGAACTGCCTGAGAGCAACCTCTACGAGGAAATCCGTGAACCGGTGGTCACGACCCATCTCCTGATTCCCGTCGAAGCCATCGGCGCCATCATGCATCTCTGCTCGGAACGGAGAGGCCGATTTTTACGCCAGGAACACCTCTCCCCGACCCGGGTCATGCTGACCTGGGACCTTCCTCTGTCGGAAATCATTTTCGATTTCTACGACAAGCTCAAATCGGGAACTCGCGGCTACGGGACCATGAACATGGACGAACCGCGGTTCGAGGCTGCCGACCTCGTCAAGCTCCGCATCTTGGTGGGAGGGAACGAGGCGGATGCCCTCTCCATCATCTGCCACAAGGAAGTGGCTGAGCGCAGGGGGAGAAGCGTTTTGAGGAAACTCCAAAAGGAAATCCCCCGTCACCAGTTCGAAGTCGCCCTTCAGGCATCCATCGGCGGAAAGATCGTCGCCAGGGAGAGCATCCGCGCACTTTCTAAAAATGTGACGGCGAAATGCTACGGGGGAGACATCACCCGGAAACGGAAACTCCTTGAACAACAGAAGAAGGGGAAGAAACGCATGAAATCCATCGGGAACGTGGAGGTTCCCCAGAAGGCTTTCCTGGCCGTCCTCTCCACGGACGAATAGGCTTCCAGAATGGCGGCCAAGCGCAAGTCCGAACACCCCCTTCGGGACAACATCGAAGTCATGGTCTTCGCCGTGGCCATGGCCTTGGGATTGAAGGTGTTCGCTCTCGAGGCCTACCAGATTCCGACGGGCTCGATGCAGCCCACACTGATGGGAACCGTCCTCCTCGACCCCGATCGGAACGTTTCGAGCGGTGGAGTTCACGACCGGGTTCTTGTCGACAAGTTGACCTACCTTCTTCGCGACCCCAAGCGATGGGAGGTCGCCGTGTTCCGCTATCCACTGGCCACCGTGAACAACTATGTCAAACGGGTGGTGGGACTCCCCGGTGAGGAACTTTGGATTCGTCATGGCGACCTATGGGCCAAACCCGAGGGGGTCGATGCAGGATTCCGCATCCTCCGCAAGCCGGCCTCTCTGCAGAAGCACTTGTGGAAGATGGTGCGACCCCTGCCGGGCTCCCCGCCAGCTGCATGGTCGGGTTGGAGAAGGAGCGGAGCCTTCGAACCCGGTGTCGACGGGCCCCTCAATTTGGTTGGCAGGGCCAATGTCGAGCTGCGGGTGCCGGTGCGGGATGACTACCGGGATGGTTATCCCGCCGGAATCCGGTCGCGGATTCCCATCTCAGGAGGGGCCGCCACCTCACACAAGGTGGTGAGCGACTTGAAGGTCGGGTTTCAAGCCACGCCCAGGGCCGGAGGCGGGACTCTCCATCTTCGATGTGATTTCGGGCCCTATCCCGTCCACCTGGAAATTCCCGCGGACAAGGAAAAGGAAATCCGTATCGCCCTGCCCGACGAGGAGTCGGTCACGCTGGAAGGAATCAGTTCCCCGGGTGAACCCATCTCCTGCGAAGTCGCTTTTTGGGACCACCACCTCGAAGTCCATCTCGAATCCGGGAATCGGGAGGCGGTCTTCAAACGGGATTTCACTCTCGAACCGGTCCGCTCCTCGCAGAATTCAATTCGGTTTTCGACCGAGGAAGGGGGGTGGACCCTCGAATTGCCCTCTCTATGGAGGGATATCCATTACCTTTCCCCTCTCAACGGAGGAACTCCCGTCTTTGAAATCCCCGATGGGCACTATTTCATGATGGGCGACAACACCCAGAATTCTCTCGACAGCCGCGATTGGGAGGCCAGGGTCCTGGTGTTCGACCCGCCCGTCGACGGGGTCGCCGAATTGCGCGGCGATTTCCTCCAACACGGGTCCGACCCCTTCTACGACAACCCGCGCTGGAATGGCGAAGGCTCTCTGATGACCTTCCGCGACCGTTGGGGAAGCCTGCATACCCTGACGCGGGACGACCTGAAGGGGTCCAAGGATCGGCGTGAACATTCCCCGCTGGTGCCCCGACGGTTCATTCTCGGCAAGGCCACCGCTGTTTTCCTGCCCATCCCCCCCTTTTCCCCCGTGGTCCGCATCGGGTTGGTGCACTGACCATGGCCGCCCCGCTTCTCGCCGTCGAGGGCCTCGTCAAGAGCTACAAGGGCCGCAGAGTCGTGGACGGAGTCGACCTCCAGGTGGAGGAAGGCACCATCGTCGGCCTCCTCGGGCCCAACGGCGCAGGAAAGACCACGACCTTTTCCATGTGCATGGGCATGGTGAAGCCCGAAGCGGGAAAAGTTTTCATGCGGGGAACCGATGTCACCCGCTTTCCCATCCACAAGAGGGCCCGCATGGGCTTGGGTTACCTCGCACAGGAACCTTCCGTCTTTCGGCGCCTCACGGTCGAGGAAAACATTCTCGCCGTTCTCGAAATCAGGGGCCATGGACCGGAGGAAAGAAAGACCCGGTGCGGAACCTTGCTCGCGGAATTCGGCCTGGAAGCGTTGAAGGAGAGCTCGGGAAGAGTGCTGTCCGGGGGAGAACGCAGGCGCCTGGAAATCGCCCGCGCCCTGGCAACCGATCCTTCCATTCTCCTTCTCGACGAACCCTTCAGCGGAATCGACCCGGTCGCCGTTGAGGAAATCCAGGAAACCCTGGTGCACCTCCGGAAAAATGGGATCGCCATCCTCCTGACCGACCACAATGTCCGCGAAACCCTGCACATCACGGACCGGACCTGGATTCTCGCGGATGGGAAGGTTTTGGCCCACGGAACTGCCAAGGAGCTCGCCGACAACGAAACCGTGAGGCGGGTCTACCTTGGGAAGCGATTCGAGTTGGCCTGATTTCCCTCCCCAATCGCTCGGTTAGAATGCCTGGTCCGGCCGTGCCGGAAGACCCATGAAAAGCATCGTTTTCATCAAGCGCGTCCCCTCCACGACCACCCAGGTCCGGATTCAGGACGGCGTCTCTCTCGACCCTTCCGGGGTGGAGTTTGAACTCAATCCCTACGACGACTTCGCCGTCGAGGAAGCCCTCCAGCAAAGGGAAAGCGCCGGAGAGGGGGCCGTCACGGCGGTGAGTTTCGGCACTGCGGATGCTCGCAAGGAACTACTCACCGTCCTCGCCAAGGGCGCCGACGAAGCTCTCCTGCTCGAATCCGAACGGGCCCCTGCCGTTGACGGCGCCACCACGGCTTCGATTCTTGCCGATGCCGTCCGCGGAAAGGAATTCGACCTCCTCTTGTTCGGCAAGCAGGCCGTCGACCGGGACCAGCACGGAGTCGGCCCTGCCGTGGCCACCCTCCTGGGAGTCCCCTGCATTTCCGAAGTCGTGGAAATCAAAATTGAAGGCGGAACCGTCCATGCGAAACGCGAGGTGGAAGGCGGCCATGAGGAAGTGGAGGCTCCGCTGCCTTGCGCCATCACATGCCACAAGGGCCTCAATGAGCCTCGTTTCGCCAATCTCAAGGGAATCATGGCGGCGAAGAAAAAGCCCATGGAAACCATTCAGGTCGAGATTCCCTCCCCCAAGGTGGAAGTCCTCTCCATGGAATTTCCTCCAGAGAGACCCGAAGGTCGCATCATCGGCGAGGGCGCCGAAGCCGTGCCCGCATTGGTGGATGCCCTTCGCAACGAGGCCAAGGTCCTATGATTTCATGAGTTGCGTCCTCGTCCTTCTTGAAACCCGCGACGGCCAGGTCCGGCCGACTTCCCTGGAAGCCCTGGGCGCCGCTCGCGACCTCGCGGACTCCTCCTCAGGAACGGTGCACGCCCTCGCCGTCGAAGAGGCCGACCTCGACCTGGTCGCCCTGGGTTCCGCAGGCGCGGACCATGTGCACGCTTGTGGGGCGGAAGCTCACAGCGCGGACGGATCCGCCGCCACCGCCGCCTCCCTGGCCCGGGAATTGGACGCTTCGGTGGTTCTCCTGGCAGCCACCATCCGCGGGCGCGACCTCCTGGGCCGTATCGCAGCCAAATTGGATTCTGGATTCGCCGCGGATTGCATCGAGATTCAGGCCTCCGATTCAGGGTTGGAATGCCTCCGGCCCGTTTATGGAGGAAAGGCCCAATTGCGCGTTCGAGTCACGGGGCAGGTGGCCGCCGCTTCCCTTCGCCCCAACCATTTCAATCCGGCTGACCGGGATGCCGAGGCTCTTCTCGTCCAAGCCTCGGCCTCGGAAGGAAGCGCCAAGGTTCTGGGCATCCATGCCGGAGCGGGGGACCGCCCTGATGTGGCCGAAGCCACCATCGTGGTGAGCGGCGGTCGAGGCCTGGAATCCGCCGACAATTGGCACATTCTCGAAGACCTCGCCGACGCCCTTCCCGGGGCCGCTCTTGGAGCTTCGCGTGCCGTGGTGGACGCTGGTTGGCGACCCCATGGAGAGCAGGTTGGACAAACAGGGAAGACCGTCTCGCCGGAGCTTTATTTTGCCGTGGGAATCAGCGGGGCCATCCAGCACTTGGCGGGAATGAGTTCCTCCAAGGTCATCGTCGCAATCAACAAGGATCCCGACGCCCCCATCTTCGGTCACGCCACCTATGGCATCGTGGGCGAAGCCAGCGAAGTGGTTCCGGCCCTGGCCGCCGAGATTCGCAAGGTCCTGGAATAGCAACCGGCATCCGGGAATAGACTGCGCGGGTTCGTTTTCGGACGAAACCGCCTTGCCCCCCGCCTCCGCCACCCTGATTCGTCTCCCCAATCCATTGGGGGACGCCGTGATGGCCACCCCCATGCTCAGGGCGTTGAGGACCGCATTGCCCAAGGAGCAGTTGGTGGTGGCAGGAAACCCGGCCTTCGAATCCCTTCTTGAGGGACTCGATTCATTCGATGCTTTCCTTCCACTCCCCCGAGGCAGGGGAATGGGACGGGTGTTCCGCGAAGCCCGGGCTCTGAAATCGGCAGAGGCAAGGCGCATCCTTCTTCTCACGAATTCCTGGTCGTCCGCCCTGGCTGCCAGGTTGGCCAGCATTCCCGAGCGCGTCGGACGGGGGAACCGTGGAAGAGGTTTCCTGCTGAACACCGCTCTTCCACCGGCCCGAGAACCCCGCCCCATGACGGAAATCTACATGGAACTGGTTCCGGACCTGGACATCCCCCCCGGCCCCGTCGAACTTGCCCGACCTCCGAACACTGAGCCCGGCAGTTTCCTCGGCGTGGCGCCTGGCGCTGCTTTCGGTCCCAGCAAGCTCTACCCGGTTGCCCTCCTCGCGGCGGCGGTCCAGCGGGCGGTCGAAAGCACCGGCTTGTCCCCGAGAATCCTTGGAGCTCCCGAGGAAAGCGCTCTCCTGGCCGAGTTGGCGGACCGACTGGAAGAAACGGGAATCGTCCTCGATTCCGGTTCCGGGCCCTGCTCCGACCTGGCCGACGCTCGCCTGAAAATCGCTGAATGCAGAGTTCTGCTCTGCATGGACAGCGGCGCCCGCCACATCGCTGCAGCCCTTGGGGTGCCGCAGGTAGCGCTTTACGGACCCACCCACCCTGCGTGGACCGCCCACGGAACCGAGGGCCTCACTTCGCTGCGCAGGACCCTGGCCGAGGTCCCCTGCCTGGCATGTCACAAGGCTCGCTGCCCAATCGACCACCCCTGCATGGAGAAGATCTCTCCCGGAGAGGTGGCCGAGGCGATTCTCGAAACCCTGACCTGATTCTGGTGGGCCGTGCTGGACTCGAACCAGCGACTTCCACCTTGTAAGGGTGGCACTCTAGCCAACTGAGTCAACGGCCCGGGGTCCCTGGTGGGCCGTGCTGGATTTGAACCAGCGACTTCCACCGTGTGAGGATGGCACTCTAGCCACTGAGTTAACGGCCCTTGGGCCGGACATTTTACGGCGAGTCCTCGCCAAGGAGGAGCCCCAGGCCTTTTTCATCCAGGACCTCCACCCCCAAGGCGGTCGCCTTTTCCAGTTTGGAACCTGCATGGGCCCCTGCGACCAGGAAGGTGGTCTTTTTCGAAACGGTGCTGGTGACCTTGCCACCCGCGTTTTCAATCTTCTCCTTCACTTCGCCACGCGAAAGGGAGAGGGTTCCCGTCAATACGAAAGTCGAACCTTCCAAAGGACCTCCGGAGGCGAGGCTTTTGGAGGGTAGAGGTGAAACCCCGGCAGCAACCATGCGGTCGAGCACTTCCAAGTTCCGGGGCTCACGAAAAAAAGAAATCAGGGACGCAGCCACCTCAGGGCCAATTCCTTCCACTTCCGTGAACTTCTGTTCAGCCTTGTCGCCACCAGCCGCTTCCCGCATGGAATCCAGGTTGGGGAAAGGAACACAAAGAGCCCGGGCGGTTTCCGGCCCCACCCCGGGAATTCCCAGGGCGAAGAGGAAACGGGGCCAATCCGCCTCCTTGGCCTTTTCCACCTGCTCCCTCAGGGCTTGGACCGATTTCTCACCCCAGCCTTCAAGAGCGGCCACAGCATTCCAGTCGAGATCAAAGAGGCTGTCCAGGCTGGAAAGGAGCCCCGCGTCGGAAAACAACTCGACCGCCTTCTCACCCAGACCCTCGACGCGAAGAGCCCCCCTTGAAACAAAATGTTGAAGGCGTCTCCGGGCTTGGGCGGGACAATCGAGATTGGGACAAAATTGAAGTTCCCCTTTCCCCGCAACTGCCGACGAACAAGCGGGACACTTGCCGGGCCATTGGAAGGGCTTTTCACTCCCATCCCGCTTTTCAGGAACCGGACCCATGACCTGGGGAATGACATCCCCCGCCCGACGCACGGTGACGGTGTCACCGATGCGCACATCAAGCTCGCGAAGGTAGCGGGCGTTGTGGAGAGTGGCGTGCCGCACCACGACCCCGCCAATTTTCACCGGCTCGAGATGGGCTCGAGGGGTCAAACGCCCCGTGCGACCAACCTGGATTTCGATTTTCAACAGGCGAGTCATTTCCTCGCGGGGAGCGAATTTCAGGGCGCAGGCCCAACGCGGAGTCCGGGCACGGCTGCCGAGAAGATCACGCAGACCCTTTTGGTCAACCTTGGCCACCACTCCGTCCATCTCGAAATCCGCCTCGCCCCTTTTCGCCTCCATTGCAGCATAAAATGCTGCCACCCCCTTCGGCCCATCCACCACTTCGACCCAGGGACTGACGGGGAATCCCCACTCCATGAGCGCATCCAAGGATTTTGAATGGGTCGGAGGTTCCGTCATCCCTTCCAACCTGGCCAGCTCATAGACGAATATCCGGAGGCCTCTTTTCGCCGCCGGAGCTGGATCCAGGCGTTTGAGGGTGCCCGCAGTTGCATTGCGGGGATTGGCGAAGGGTTTTTCATCCGCACCCACCAACGCTTCGTTGAGGGAATCAAATGAGGAAATCGGCATCAAAACCTCCCCTCGAACTTCAAGCAAGGCAGGGGCCTGGCCTCTCAAGCGCAGGGGAACCCCTCCCACGGCCTTGAGGTTGGGGGTGATGTCCTCGCCAACGGACCCGTCCCCACGCGAAACCGCTCGGACCAGAAGCCCCTCCTCGTAGACAAGGCTGGCGCTCACTCCGTCCCATTTGGGTTCACATGCGTAGTTGGGGGCCTCGCCTCCTTCTCCATCAAGCCCCTTGAGCACCCTCTCGTGAAAAGCCTCAACCTCATCCATGGAAAAGAGACTTTCCAGGGAAATCATGGGCGCCGCATGTTCCACCCGGGGGAATTTGCTTCCCTCCGGGAGCGGAGCTCCCACTCGCTGGGTCGGGGAATCCGGCCTCACCCATGCCGGGTGAAACTTTTCAAGGGCCTTCAGTTCGGAAAACAGCCTGTCGTATTCCGCATCCGGAACCTTGGGCTGGGCGAGGACATGGTAGGCGTGGTCATAATCGGCAAGAGCCTGGATAAGCTCTTCGTGGCGATCCTTTTCTTCGGAAACGCTCACGAAATCCCACTCTCCAGGAGCAATTCATCCAACGACTTCTCCACCCGATCGCCCGTTCCCGTGGAAAAGAGAATCGCCAGCCCGGGAGCGGCGACTTCCTTCAGTCGAAGCAGGGTGGCCGAGGGAATCTGGGGGAGTTGGCCCAGGGTTGGAGAGTAGAAACCGATACGAGCCACTCTGCGCATGCCATCCACTCGACCGGCTGCGATTCCATTGGCGATGGGGTCGAGATCGGCGCTGGAGTCTTCGAATTCCAGTTTGCAACCCAAAAAGACCCTTCCGTCCTCCGCCTTGATGGTGCAACCGGCGATGGGTCCCCGGAGGACTTTGGAGGGGGCGGCGGCCTGTTCCGCCACGGCGACGAGGTTCCGGTCGTCCATTTGGACCCCAGGATACCCCCTCCTCAACCGCTCTTTTTCGGCGGAACGAAGGTCCCGTAGCCCGAGTAGGGAACCCGATTCCTCAACCTGCGGATGCCGGTGACGGGGTCTTCCCGCTCTTCGCTCACGACGGTGACCAGGGCCTGTTTGCCCTCCAATTGACGGGCATCGATTTCCAAGGGGCCTTGGATTTCAAACCCAAGGAGGCCGAGAAGGAATTTCGCGCGGGGGAGACCTCTTTCTGACCAATGCAAGGAATCCCAGCAGGCGGTTCGGCCTTGCCACTCGCCGTGACAGACCTCCCAGCGGATTCCCCAGCGGGAATGCCCGGCCGGGCTTTTGCTCTCGCGGATTTCAGAAATCCGGCAGGGGTAATCACCCTCCGGCACGGAACGGAAGTCTTCGATGTTTCCTACGGAGGAAAAGTCGATGGTCATAGTGTTTTCACTCATGTGGGAAAGGACGCCCAAACTCCCCCTCGGTGACAAAAAAACTCCAGCCCCTTCCCGAGTTGCCCCCTCCCACCCTCTCCCTCACAATCGCTCCCCATGGGAATCGCAAACCCCCTCTTCCTCCTGGTCGGCCAGCACAATGGCCTGGAATCCAAGGTGGATGCCATAGCCGGACAGGTGGTCGACGCCCTCGCCTCGGTCTTCTTCCTGGACATTTGGCCGGGCGAGGCCGCCGTCCCCATGGTGGTGGCATGGTTGGTGGTGGGAGCCATCTTCTTCACCCTGAAGATGGGTTTCATCAACCTGAGGGGGTTCCGCCACGCCATCGCGGTCACACGCGGGCGCTACGACAACCCCGCCGACGAGGGCGAAGTTTCCCATTTCCAGGCTCTGGCCTCAGCCCTGTCGGCCACCGTAGGGCTGGGCAACATCGCCGGGGTTGCCATCGCCGTCAGCATCGGCGGCCCGGGAGCCATCTTCTGGATGATTTTGGCCGGGTTCCTGGGCATGTCCTCGAAATTCACCGAGTGCACCCTGGGACAGAAATACCGCAAGGTCCGGCCCGATGGACGGGTCATGGGCGGCGCCATGTTCTACCTGTCCAAGGGGCTGGCTGAGCGAGGAGTCGGCGGACTGGGCAAGGTTCTCGCCGTGATGTTCGCCATCATGTGCATCGGGGGATCGTTCGGGGGCGGAAACAGCTTCCAGGTCAACCAGTCGCTGAACGCAATCCAGCAGACCCTCCCCTGGCTTGCCGACCATCGCTGGGTCTACGGGCTGGCGATGACCGGGCTGGTGGGCATCGTCATCATCGGCGGCATCAAGCGCATCGCCCGGACCGCGGAAAAAATCGTCCCCGCCATGTGCGGCATCTATGTGGCCGCCTGCCTGTGGATTCTTTTCCTTCATGCGACCGAAGTCCCCGCAGCTTTCGGCACCATCGTCGAAAGCGCCTTCAATCCAACCTCGGCCTGGGGCGGATTCATCGGAGTGCTCGTGACCGGGTTCAAGCGGGCGGCCTTCTCCAACGAGGCCGGCATTGGTTCAGCAGCCATCGCCCATTCGGCGGCGCGGACCAAGTACCCCGTCCGAGAGGGAATCGTCGCCCTCCTCGAACCCTTCATCGACACCATCCTGGTCTGCACCATGACGGGGCTGGTCATCGTCATCACCGGCCACTACGACGGAGGAAGCATGGCGGCCGTGGCGCAGCCCTTCGCCGAGTCAAGCGACGGCGCCGGGCTCACATCCCAGGTCTTCTCCTCGGAAATTTCCTGGTTCCCTTGGGTGCTTGCCGTGGCGGTGATGCTCTTCGCATTCAGCACCATGATTTCATGGTCCTACTACGGGGAGCGTTGCTGGGCCTGGCTCTTCGGGGATGCCTCGTCGATGGTCTACCGGCTTCTTTTCCTGGTAATGGTCTTCCTGGGATCCATCGTGACTTCCACCAATATCCTCGATTTCGGGGACCTGATGATTCTCGGGATGGCCTTCCCCAACATTCTTGGCCTCTATTTCCTGGCCGGCGGGGTGCGCCGTGACCTGAATGATTACTGGCGGCGCTTGAAATTAGGGGAGTTCACGGTCTACAAGTAGGGCACCAGCCTGACCGTGCCCCCCCTCCTCGACCTTCTCGGCTTCCTTCCGTGGACCTTCCTGGCTCACCTCGGGGGGGATTCCATGCCCGAAACCCAGTCGCTGGTCCAGCTGAATCCCTTCGGTTCGGCCTTCACCGCCGCGACATGGGTCACCCTTGTGGCCCTCAATCTCTGGTGCTGGAAAAAGGTCCTCGGCCACGGGGAAAAAAAGACCGGGGAAAGCTAAGGCGGCTCCAATCCGGGACGAAAAGGGGGAAACGCATCCCCTGCCATGGCCCTTTCACCCATTGATTCCGCAAAGCTCGAAGAACTTCGAGCTCTCTTTCCCGACCCTCGGGAGCTGTCGGACCTTTTTTCATGCTTTTTCAGGGAATTGCCGCGGCGCTTGGCCACCCTGCACGCGGGATTGGACCGAGACACCCCTGAATTGGCGGAAACCGCCGCTCACGCATTGACCGGTTCGAGCGCCTGCCTGGGGGCATGGGAAATTCGAGATTTGGCCTCCCGAGTCGAAGGATTGAGCCGATCCAGAAAAATGGCCAAGGCCAGCGAGTTGACCCTCACCCTGGAAGCAAAGTTGGTGAACCTGGAAAAGGGTCTCCGGCAGGCCGGCCTGCTTCAGGAATAGAAGGCTGCGATGGCGGCCACGACCTCTTCCCTTTGGGAAGAGGTAACCCCCGGATGGATGGGCAGGGCCAGAACCCGGCCTGCCAACTTTTCGCAAGCTGGCAGGTCGCCTTCAGCTCCTCGGAGGTCGGCGAAGCAGGGCTGGAGATGAAGGGGAATCGGGTAGTAGATGGCGGACCCGATTTCCGCCTCGTCGAGATGGGCCTTGAGCCCGTCCCGATTCTCGGCCCGAATCACGTACTGGTGGAACACATGACCGGGAGCGTCGGCCGGTGGAATCACCTTGCCGCCCAGGCCGGCGTCCGCGAACAGGCAGGCGTAATGGTCGGCACCCTCCCGCCGCGCTTCCTGGAATCCGGCAAGCTTGGGGAGTTGGTGGAGGAGAAATGCGGCCTGAATCGGGTCCATCCTGAAATTGAAACCCACCTCGCGGTGGAGGTAATTCTGGCCGCCGTGGTGCCGAAGGCTCCGCATCCTGTCGGCGAGATCCGCATCCCGGGTGGCGGCGAAGCCCGCGTCGCCGGCCGCGCCCAAGTTCTTGGTCGGGAAACAGGAGAAACCGGCGGCGATTCCGAGGGCCCCGCAGGGACCTTCTTCTCCGACCGACCCCACAGCCTGGGCTGCGTCCTCGAGAATCGGGACGGGGCGGCCCGAGGAGGCGGCGACGGCTTCAGCCAAGGGCCCGACGGGCGCCGGGCGTCCGAACAAGTGGACCGTCATGACCGCCGTGGTCTTGTCGGTGACCTTGGCGACGACGGAGGCGGTGTCCAGGAGACCGGATTCCGAATCGACATCCGCAAAAACCGGGACCGCCCCGACGCGGGCGACCGCTCCGGCGGTGGCGAAGAAGGTGAATGCTGGAACCACGACCTCGTCTCCGGGGCCCACCCCGGCAGCCCGCAGGGAGAGGACCAGGGCGTCGGAGCCGTTCGAACAGGCCACGACCTCCCCGAGACCAAATTCTGAGGCAAGGGTTTCCTCGAGTTCCGCAATTTCGGGTCCCCCGATGAAACCGCCGTGATCGAGCACCGCGGCCCATTTTTCGAGGACCTCGGCGCGACCTTCCTGGTCGAGCCGATAATGAATGTCGAAGAAGGGGACGGGCAAGGGGAGGAATTCTAAGGGTTCCCGGGGGCTCGCAACCGAAAGCGGACGGGCACCAGCAAATACCCCGGAACCGGGTGGCCATCCCTCCGGGCAGGTTCCAGGCGCCATTGCTCGATTGCCACGACGGCGGCCCCATCGAGAATGGAATGGCCCGAGCTTGAAGTCAGGACAACCTCCTCGGGCAAGCCCACCGCGCTCACCTTCACCCTGACCCAGGCCGTCCCCTGCCATCCGCGCCGCACCGCTCTTTCGGGGTAAGGCGGCGAGGGGCAGGCGCCATGGTCCCGGGTTGGAGGAGTGAAACCCAAGCCTCCTGCCTCCTGGGGGGCCTCCCTGGGTTGAAGGGGTTGGGAGGGTTCGAGCAAGGGGACCGGCGGTGGAACCAGAGAGGGCTTTTCGGGAAGAAAGTCGGGCAAGTCCAATCTTTCCACCACCGCCGGCGAAACTTCGGGGGGGCTGTCGATGAGTTCGGGAAGAAGTTCAGGAGGAGCCACCACTTCCACCGGGGGGGCCTTCGCCAGGGGAAGGGAAACCTGGAGCCGGGTTTCCAACTGGATGAGGGGAGGAGTGGGAGTGGAGCGAATGAAAAAGAGGGTGATTCCGCCCAGGAAGACGACGGCCACCAAAATCCCATGGACCCCGACCGAGGCCAGGAGCGAACGGACGATTATGGATGTGTTCCTGGGCATGGGAACCCGGTCAGAACCGGACTTCCAGGGTAGCCAGGAGGTTGCGACCCGGTCCGTTGATTCCCGAACCGTGCACCCTGTAATCTACATTCCCGATGTTTTCGAGGCCCACCCAGAGACGACGGTCGTCGTCGATATCAATTCCCGCAGCCAAAGTTCCAAAAAGGAATCCGGGGGTGCCACCCGGCGGAATGCGGCCCGTGTCGCGTTCGTCCCGAAATGAAAGCTTATCGGCCCGGCCCATGGCCCAGGCCCTTCCTTCGACCCACCAGGATGCCCCACCGGGTTGCCAGCGGGTGGAAAGATAGGCCTGGGCGGGCATGAGGCGGTCCATGGGGGCGTCCACGAGGGGGAGGTTGCCGAAGGGGGTGACTCCAGAGTCCACGGCCAACCTCTGTTCCACCTCTCCGTCCATCATCGAGGCAGAAAAGCGGGAGGACCAATTCGGGGCCCAACGCCAATTGAAGGCCAGTTCGGTCCCCTGCACCCAACCATCTGCGTTGTCCTTGCCCACCGTGCTGCCG
>DCAK01000074.1:2203-5944 GCA_002311925.1 Planctomycetes bacterium UBA1135 | reverse complement strand
GTCCTTGCCCACCGTGCTGCCGGTGGTGGCAACCGGAGAACGGACGATCATGTCCTGAATCACCGTGTGCCAGGCCGAAACATCCCAATCCCAGTCGCGGGTCCAACCCCTCACCCCCACCTCGGCCTGGAGGAAGCCCTCCGGCTGGAGGTCGAAGTCGGGGGTCTCGACCACGCTGGTTTCGTCCAGAGAAGTCAGGTCGTGGAGACTGGGCGTCCGGAATCCCTGGGAAAGGCCCGCGAAGAAGGCGGTGTCGGAGCCGAGGGGCCTCAGAAAACGAACCCCCCCCGTGAGGGCGCTCCAATCGCGGGAAAGGGAAGTGGAAAATCCCGTGTCGGGGTCCTCGACACGGCCAGCATTCAGAGCTGTCCATGAAGCTCGAATCCCCGGGAGCACCGACCATCCCCCCGCCTGCATTTCCCTTTGGAGATACAGGGCCTGCGTCCGGACGCGGGAATCATCGGCGACCGGGCCCTGGATGGAGGTCGAGGTGACGGCGCCCGTGGCGTCAGTCTTGCGCTTGTAGGAATCCACCGACTCGTCGTGGGCTTCCATCCCCCATACCCACCCTCCGTCGGAGTGGAAGCGGGCGGAAAGGCCGAGGTCGTCCACCCCGAAGCCGGTGAGGTCGCCGCCGGTGGGGTTGCCGGACCCGTCACTCTTCATGCGGTTGCGGTCCTGGTCGTGGCGATGCAGGCTCAAGGTGAGTTCGGCATCGTCGGCCCAGCCGCCGCCGTCCTTCCAAGAAAGGCTCCCCCAGACCAATTGCCGTCGCTGGTCGAGAAGGCGAAAGAGTTCGTCACCCGGGGAAGTTCCGTTCCAGGACAACCCGTCCACCGTCTTGTGGGTGCGCGGGACATCGTCCTGGAAGACCCGCTGGAAGCCGAAATCCAGCGTCATTCCGCCGGACAGTTCGCGGCGAAGCCGAAGGTCGGCGTCCTCTTCCTCGTAGCCGGTGGAGGGTTGAAGGCCCGTCGCCCCCCCGGCGACGAGGTCGCCAAAGCTCTTTCGACTCAAGCCTCCGGAAAAACCCCAGCCACCGTCGAGGGCGCCCGAGAAATCCACTCTTCCGCTTGCCCCGTGTTCGGCCGAAGCCCCGCGCAGGAACAAGCTCCCTGCGGGCGATTCCGACGGGCCCGGAGGGTGGGCTGAAATCGCGTTGACCACTCCTCCCACGGCATCGCTTCCGTAGAGAACGCCCGCCGGCCCTCGCACGACCTCGAGCCGCTCGGTGGCGAACCCGTCCACGGTGCTCCAGTACTGGTTGGGGCCGGACCTCATGGCGGTGTGGTTGAGTCGGATTCCGTCCACCAGAAGGACATTGTGGTAACTAGTGAAGCCCCTGATGTAGGGCGAAGATTGGCCGTAGGCGGTTTTCTGCACCATGACCGAGGGAACCGCCGCCAGGGCCTCGGGAAGGGTTCGAGGTCCCTCCAGCAATTCCTCCCTGCCGAGAAGGGTTACGGACCAGGGCACCTCGAGCGGGTCCTCCTCGAGCACGGTCGCCGTGACCAGCACCTCGGGCGCGCGCGGGGGGCCCGATTCCGGAAGGGGGTCCTGGAGGAGAAGCGGGAGGAGACCAAGCATCGTGGAAAGGATAGAAACGATGCTTCATGAAGTGGGTTTAAAGAAAACCGCCCCACCCTGATTTCTCCGAAAGGGGCGGCTCCCTGATTCCCTTCTGGAGGTTAGGGAATCAGATTCAGGAAGAAGTGATCCTGGAAACCGGCGGGGGAACCCGTGATGCTCCCGAATCCGCACGAGTAGAAATCCAGGTCACCGTCCCCGTCCGCGTCGAACAGGGACGCCCGATGCACCATGAAGGGTTCGGTGGTGGGCAGGAAGGACCAATCCTTGGCGAAAATGCCCTCGGTTCCACCCTGGGCTCCGCCCCCGTTCAGGTAGAGGGTGGGAATGCCCACGGTGCCGTTGGGGCCCGGGCCGAACCATTCCATCGGGGTCAGGATGATGTCGGTGTCGCCGTCCAGGTCCACATCGCCCGTTTCCACGCCCAGGCGGACGGGAAGGAAGGGGTCGTAGGCGTCGGGAAGATTGAGGGGGGCGTCATCAAAGACGCCGGGGTCGGAGGCGCCTCGGTTGATGAGGAGGTCGGCCGAATCGGCGGGGTCGATGGTCAGGTAGCCGTTGGCCACCACGATGTCGAGCCATCCGTCTCCGTTGACATCCGCGAATGCGCAGCCCGAGGACTTGTCGCCGTCGCCCCAATTGATTGCGGGAAGATTGGAGGAGCTTGCGTCGGAAAAGACGCCGGCACCGTCATTCAGGAACAGGCGATTGACCTCGCCCCCGTTTCCGGTCTTGGCCAGGTAGATGTCGAGGTCTCCGTCCCGGTCGACATCGCCAAGAATGACTTCCTGGGTCAGGGTCGCATTGTTGAAGGATGCGGCTGCGAAAACGGCGTCCTCGACGAAGGACACCTGGCCGCCGACCGTCCGGTTGAAGAGAATGGTGGAAGGATGGTCCACCTGGTGGAGATAATGATGGGAGTGGGTCAGCACCAGGTCGAGAAGACCGTCCCCGTCCAGGTCGCCGAAAGCGGCGCTGGAAGTCGGCATCCCGGTCAGAAGGGGAATGCCGTGGAAGAAGTTCCCGTTTCCGTCGTTGAACCAGAGGTAGGTGTCGAGGGGTATTCCGTTGAGGTCGATACCGCCACCTGCGAGAAGATCCTGGTCACCGTCGAGGTCGACATCTCCAAAGGCCACGGTCATGGCCGGAATCCACTTTCCCCCGGGGAGGCGGGCGTCGGTTTCATCGGTGAAAACGCCATCCTGATTAATCAGGACCTGGCTTCCCATGGCGGTGGCGAGAATCAGGTCAAGGTCGCCGTCCCTGTCGATGTCGCCGGTTGCAAGGTCGTCCGTCGGACGATTGGCAACGGTTCCGGGAAGAGATGTGGCGTGCTCGAGATGGAAGGAAGGTCCGGCGGCTTCGCCAATGAGAGCCTTCCGGTGGGAACCCACCCAAAAGCCGTCCCGGTGCATCACTCCGCCCTGGGCGAAGAAACGGACTCCGGGGTAGGCGGGGACGGCAAGAGGCACGTCCACTTGAAACGTGCCATCGGGTCCGATGATTCCCTGGAAAATGGTGGCCCCGTGGGGCTTGATCAACATGAGGGCGTCCCGACTGGAGAGTTGGGTGACGCTGGCGGCCCCGAAGGCCATGGCGGCGGGTTGGCCGATTTCCGTGCTGTGGAGTCGAAGCTCGGCAGTGGTTCCGCCGTAGACGCCATCCAGTTGAAGGTCGGCCTGGGCGGAAGCGTCCCGCTGGGCCGAAAGGGGCGAGGCCAGGACGAGCCCGGCGAAGAGGAGGAGGGGGGAGAAGCGGTGCATTGGGACCTCAAAGTAGGTCGGCACCGAATTGGATTGTCATGGCCGTGTCATGGCTGAAACAATTCCACCCGAGAGGACTCCCGTCCTTAAAAGGAAACCCCGGACGGAGAATCGGGGGTCCAGGAGGCCAGCTGGAAGAGGGGGGCCAGGGCGGCGAGGTCGGCCCGGACGAGGTCGAGGAGGGTGTCCCCATTGGCCTCGGCTTCGGCGGCGGGCATGCGCCGGATGATGTCGAGGGACACTTCGCCAGGCTGCAAGGTTCCGGCAATATCGCGCCACTCCCGGTCGCCCAACCCGTCCAGGGGCCGGGCCCCCCCGCGGTCCACCTCGAGGTCGAAGCCGGGGGCGTTCTTGCAGGCTGCGGCGAGGTCCGCCCGCCCCTCCCCCTCCA
>DCAK01000074.1:573-2157 GCA_002311925.1 Planctomycetes bacterium UBA1135 | reverse complement strand
CCCGCCCCTCCCCGTCCTCGGCCCGCTTGAGGAGGACGTTGAGGTCGTACCAGGCGCCCCGGTCGATGCGCATCCCCCACCAAGCGGCCTCGGCGTCGAGGCCGAATTGAAAATGAATGTTGTTGGCTGCGGAATCGAGGTCGCGGGCCAGCTCGCGGCCCAGGATTGCCTGAAGGACCATGCGCGAAGCCTTGTCGCGGAAGAGCATCGTCCGCTGGCGCCGCACCCTCTTGCCATTGGTTGCGTGAGGATTGTGCAGGCTTTCCCGCCGGTCGAGCCCCACCCCGAGCCCCGCGAAATCCCCTTTCATCGCCTCACCGGCCTCCTGCAGGCGATGGCGGATGTCGAGGCGACGGCCGTTCCACTCCGGGTCCCCCTGGAATCGAGAGGCGTAGATTTCGAAGTCGGCGGCGTGAAACATGGGCTGAAAAGGGAAATGCGGCCCCAGCCGAAGCCAGGACCGCAACTCCATCCCCTCAGATGGCACCTTTCGGTGTCCGTCGCACCAGCTTCAGGAAACCCTTCAGCCGGGCGAGGATTTGAAGACCGCCAGAGGCACGGTCAGGAAATCAGTGTAGGGGCCTCAAGTTCCTTGTCCATAGGGGTTTAGGTGGATTTTCTTCTCCGAGAAAGCAACCTCCTTTCCAACCCCGACTGGCTGGGATTCTCCTGCCGGGAAACCCCGAGAAATGTCCGGGTATTTCTCGGGGCTCATGGGGGAGTTCCGGCATGGGTTGGGGATAGAATGTCCCGCTTGGCCAACCGGGACCGAACCCCAGAATGACCGACGCCGCCACCACCGACGACCACGCGAATGCCCTCGAAACTCTCTTCGGGCTCAAGGGAGTGGAGCTCCGCATCAACCTGGGCAAGGATGAGCTTTTCCACGAGGCCATCGCGAACGACCGCGGCCGGGTGAGCAATGAGGGTCCGGACGACGCCCAGAAGGCTTTCCCCACCGCGCTGGGAACCGACGGCCCGCTGATCTTCTACACCGACCCCACCTGCACCGGCCGCCCCGTCCAGGACACCTTCGGTGTGGCCTGGCCCGAATTCGAGGAAACCATCTGGTGGAAGCCCGACTACCAGAAGTTCGACCCCGAGCAGTACGAGGCCCTGCTGGCCCGGGTGGTCGAGCACCTCAACGCCCGCGGCGGGCACCTCTACATCAAGGACGTCTACTGCGGCAGCGATCCTGCCTACGCTCGGCCCTACCGGCTGGTGAGCGAGTACGCCGCCCACTCGCTGTTCTGCCACAACATGTTCCCCAAGGACATCGAGGGGGTCGAGGACGAGGAGGCCAAGCGGTGGACCATGCTCAACGCCCCCTCCTTCCATTGCGACCCCGAGCGCGACGGCACCCGCTCCGACCGGGCCGTCCTGATGGATTTCCGAAACCGCATCGGCCTCGTGGTCGGCCGCGCCGACTACTCCGGGGTGGTGAAGAAGACCATGTTCACCGTCATGAACTACCTCCTGCCCGAGATGGGCGAGATGTCCATGCACTGCTCCGCCAATGTCGGCTCCGACGGCGACGGGGCCATCCTCTTCGGCCTGTCGGGCACCGGCAAGACGACGCTGTCG
>DCAK01000074.1:0-294 GCA_002311925.1 Planctomycetes bacterium UBA1135 | reverse complement strand
CCCCCGGTGTCCATCCTGACCCCGGACGAGGTTATGTACCACTTCGTCAGCGGCTTCACCGCCAAGCTGGCCGGCACGGAAGTCGGCATCACCGAGCCCAAGGCGGCCTTTTCCGCATGCTTCGGCGCTCCCTTCATGGCCCAGAAGCCCAGCGTCTACGCCAAGCTGCTGGCCGAAAAGATGGAGCAGTTCGAAACCCGCTGCATCCTCCTCAACACCGGCTGGGGCGGGGGCCCCTACGGAGTGGGCAAGCGCATCAGCATCGGCCACACCCGCGCCCTGCTCGATGCGGCG